>NZ_QKLH01000002.1:0-303331 GCF_003224215.1 Curtobacterium sp. MCLR17_043
AGATGTGTATAAGAGACAGGGGTGCGGGGGGTGCGCATCACGGGACCTCGGCGGTCAGGGGGTCGGACGTCGTCGACGCGGAGCCGACGGCGTAGGTCAGGGTGACGGACCAGGTGCCGCTCGACACCTTCGCCGCGGGGAACGACACCTGCGCGCAGTTCACCGACGAGGCACTCGCCTGTGCGGTGCTCGTGGCGGTGCGCGTGACGCCGTCCTTCGTCGCGGTGAAGGTGCACTTCCCGCTCGTGTCGGTCGTACCGGAGACCAGGCCACCGGCCTGGAGGGTCTTCGAGCCGGTGTCCCAGCCGGCGAACGTGACGACGGACGTGGCCGGGTACTCCGACGGGTCGGTGTCCGGCTGGTTCGTCGCGCCGCTGCCCGGGAACGCACCGGGGGTGTCGTCGTCGGAGGCGCCGGCGTCGTCGCCGTCACCGTCGTCGGACCCACCGTCGGTCGGCGTCGAGGCCGCGTCGGTGGGGACCGAGGTCGCCGAGTCGTCGTCCGTCGGGGTCGCACTCGGGGTGCGCGAGACGGACGCGGACGGCGACGGGGTGGCGTCGTCGCCACCACCGGAACAACCGGCCAAGAAGAGACTGAGTGCACCGACCACCGCGAACGCAGCGATCGGCCTGGATGCGAGGAGCATGCTGACGGGCCGTCCTGTGGATGTTGACAAGGGTCCGGGTTGCAACAACGGTAACTCGAAAGTGAAGGTTGAGGGTTGGATCGGCCGGAATCACCCCCACTCGGGGTGCACGACGACCGTCGCCCAACCCCGTCCCGCGGGCCCGGTGAGTATGCTGTTCCGGTCCTGCCCCCACGAACGAAGAGACGTATGGTCGACCAAGCCCGCATGACCGCGCTCGCGAAGGAACCCCTCGTCGTGATCGGCGCTCCGACGAGCGCCTTCCGCGGGACCTTCCGTGAGCTGCGCGACGTCTTCCGGCAGCGCGAGATGCTCGGCATGCTCGTCCGACGTGACCTGAAGGCCCGGTACAAGGACTCGGCACTCGGGTTCGTGTGGACGCTCGTGCGCCCGCTGACCCAGCTGCTCATCTACTACTTCGTCATCGGCAAGGTCCTCGGCGCCGCCAACGGCATCGACAACTTCGCGATCTACGTCTTCACCGGCCTGACCGCCTACACGCTCTTCAGCGAGATCGTCGCCGGGTCGACCGGCTCGATCGTCGGCAACTCCGGGCTGATCAAGAAGGTCTACGTCCCGCGCGAGGTCTTCCCGCTCGCCAGCGTGGGCGCGGCCCTGGTGAACTTCACCATCCAGTTCGCGATCCTGCTGGCCGCGACGGTCGTCATCGGCGTCTTCCCGTGGCACGAGGGCCTGGTCTACCTGATCCCCTCGCTCGCGGTGATCCTGGTCTACGGCGCGGCCATCGGTCTGGTGCTGTCCGCGCTCAACGTGTACCTGCGCGACGTGCAGTTCGTCATCGACGTCGGCCTGATGGTCCTGCTCTGGGCCTCGCCGATCGTCTACTCGTACTCGCGGGTGGTCGCCACCGTGAACACCGACTGGCTCCTCACCCTCTACACGAACAACCCGCTGACCCTGTCGGTGCTCGGCCTGCAGAACGCGATCTGGCTGCACGACCCGGCGGACGTCACGTACCCGGCCCACCTGATGCTCCGGCTGGGGATCGCGTTCGTGATCGGCCTCCTCTGCCTCATCGGTGCGCAGCGGATCTTCTCCCGCCTGCAGGGCAACTTCGCGCAGGAGCTCTAGACCATGGCCATCAGCACCCCCGTCGCCCCGTCGACCGCCGGCGAGACCGCCGAGCGTCCCGACGTCATCGTCATCGACCACGTCCGCAAGCGCTTCACGGTCCGCAAGGACAACACCCTGCGCGAGCGCATCGTCACGCTCGGCCGCGCCGGGAGGAAGCACCGCCAGGACTTCTGGGCCCTCGACGACGTCACGGTGTCGATCCAGGCCGGCTCGACCGTCGGGCTCATCGGCCAGAACGGCTCCGGCAAGTCGACCCTGCTCAAGGCCATCGGCGGCATCATCCAGCCGACCTCCGGCACGGTGTCCCGCCGCGGTCGCCTCGCCGCCCTGCTCGAGCTCGGCGCCGGGTTCCACCCCGACCTGTCCGGCCGCGAGAACGTCTACCTCAACGCGAGCCTGCTCGGCCTCAGCCGCAAGCAGACCGACGAGAAGTTCGACGACATCCTGGCGTTCTCGGGCATCGGGGACTTCATCGACACCCAGGTGAAGTTCTACTCATCGGGCATGTACGTGCGGCTCGCGTTCGCCGTCGCCGTGCACACCGACCCCGACGTCCTGCTCGTCGACGAGGTCCTGGCCGTCGGTGACGAGGCCTTCCAGCGCAAGTGCCTCGACCGCATCCGCACCTTCCAGGAGGCCGGCAAGACGATCATCATCGTCACGCACTCCCTCAGCCAGGTGCAGGAGATGTGCGACCGCGTCGTCCTGCTCAACAAGGGCAAGGTGCTGCACGACGGTGACCCCGTCCAGGCCGTGAGCATGTTCCGCGAGGTGCTCGAGGAACGCCGGCAGGGCGAGCTCAGCACCGACGTCGCCGTCGGCCGGGGCAAGGTCATCGGGGCGAGCGTGCACGTCGACGGCAAGGAGCCCCGCGCCGAGGTCATGCCGGGCGACGACCTCGTCGTGGACATGGAGTTCGAGCACCTGGACGGCATCGCCGACTGGGAGGCCGCGGTCCAGATCAACAACGCCGGTGGCCAGGTCGTCTACGGCACCACCACCGGCATCATGGGCCTCGAACTGCAGCCGCTGCACGGTCGCCGGAAGCTCCGCCTGCGGATCGCCGACACCGCGTTCGGCACCGGCAAGTACTTCATCAACGTGTCGATGATGGACTCGGCCGGGCGCCACCTGCACGACATGCCGGAGTGCGACTCGTTCGAGGTCCCCGGGTTCGAGCACGCCGTGGGCACGGTCTACGCCGAACCCTCGATCGAGGAGCTCGACTGACCCCGGACGACGGCGACACCGGGACCAGCGCCGACGGCACGCCCCGTGGTGACTCCGCGCCCCGGACCGACGGCACGCTCCGCACCGCGGTCGTCGTCGTCAACTGGAACCGCGCCGACCTGACCACCGCGGCCGTCCGCGCCGTGCTCGACGAGGGCACGGCCGACGACGTCATCGTCGTCGACAACGGGTCGTCCGACGACTCCGTCTCGGTGCTCCGCCGTGCCCTGCCGGACGCCACCGTCGTCGCACGCGGCGACAACGGCGGCTTCGCGGCCGGTGCCAACGCCGGCATCCGGCACACGGACGCCGACGTCGTCGTGCTCCTGAACAACGACGCCGTGCCCGCACCGGGCTTCGTCGCGGCGCTCCGCGACCACCTGGCGCACGCCGGGCCCGAGGTCGCCGCGGTGACGGGCCGCATCGTGCTCGCCGGACGCTGGACGGGCCTCCCGGCCGGGCTGGAGCCCGCACCCGGCCAGCGCGTGCTGCGCGACCACGACGACCGTCGCTGGACGCCGTCGGCGGACGGCGAGGTCCGGCTCAACTCGACCGGCGTCCGCGTCGACCGCGACGGCAACGGGATGGACCGCGACTGGTTCGCGCCCGTCGACCGGGTCGCCGACGTCGACGTCTTCGGGTTCTCCGGCGGCGCGTCCGCGCTCCGGCGCACGGCGCTGGACGACGTCGGCCTGCTCGACGAGTCCCTGTTCATGTACTACGAGGACACCGAGCTCGCCTGGCGGCTGCGCCGCCGCGGATGGCGCGTCGAGCACGCGGCCGACGCGGTCGTCGAGCACGACCACTCGGCGTCGTCCGGCGTGCAGAGCGACCTGTTCGTCTTCCGGAACGCCCGCAACCGCATCGTCGTCGCGCTCTGGCACGCTCCGTGGCCGACCGTCGCGCGGGCGAGCGCCCGCACCCTGGTGCGCGGCCTGCGCGGGCTGGCCTCCGGTCGCACCCGCCGGGAGGCGCGGCTCGTCCTGACGGCGTTCGCGGACGTCGTGCGGACCCTGCCGGTCCACCTCGCGCGCCGGCTGCGCGAGACCCGGCGCGCGTCCGTCCCGCGCCGCAGCGTGGACCCGGGCGCATGAGTGCAGCGGGCTATCCTGGACACTCCCCCGTCGACGGCCCCGGCCACGACGTCCCCGCCCGGAAGGAACCACGCGTGCCGCAGCTCACCGTCCTCGTCGACGGGACCGCGGTACCGCAGGCGCTCGGCGGCGTCGGACGCTACGTCGAGGGGGTCGTGTCCCACCTGACCGACCCGTCGCTCGACGTCCACCTGGTCGTCCGCCCCGTGCACGCTCCGCACTTCGCCGCCGTCGCGCCGCACGCGACCGTGCACACGGCGCCGGGCTGGACCGACTCGGTGCCGCTCCGGTTCCTGTGGGAGCAGACCGGGCTGCCGGCGCTCGGCCGTCGGCTCGGGGCGCAGGTGCTGCACTCCCCGCACTACACGTTCCCGTTCAGCTGGCGCGGCGGGTCCGTCGTCACGCTGCACGACGCCACGTTCTTCTCCAACCCCGAGTGGCACTCGCGCCTGAAGCGCACCTTCTTCACCTGGTGGAGCCGCCGGTCCCTGCGCACCCGACCCGTCGTCATCGTGCCGAGCGCCGCGACCGCGACCGAGGCCGCCCGGGTCGTGCGGGGCATCCGCGCCGACGTCCGGGTCGCACCGCTCGGCGTCGACCGCACGGTGTTCCACGAGCCCGACGTCGCCGCGGTCGAGGACGCCCGGATCGCCGCCACCCTGCCCGAGGGTGCCCCGTGGATCGCGTTCCTCGGCACCATCGAACCGCGGAAGAACGTCACGGCGCTGCTCGACGCGTACGCCTCGGTGCGCGCCGCGCGTGCGGCTACAGGGTCGGACGGTCACCCGGGTGCGGAGACCCCGTGGCTCGTGCTGTCCGGGGCCCGCGGCTGGGACGAGGCGGCCATCGCGCGGCTCGACGCCCTGCAGCCCACCGACCACGTCATCGAGGCCGGCTACCTGCCGATCGAGGACCTCGCCGGGTTCCTCGGCGGTGCCGAGTTCGTCGTCTACCCGTCCCTCGGTGAGGGCTTCGGGCTGCCCGTGGTCGAGGCGATGGCCTCCGGCGCGTGCGTCCTGACCACCCGGCGGCTGTCGCTGCCCGAGGTCGGCGGTGACGCGGCCGTCTACAGCGAGCCCGACGCGACCGCGCTGGCGTCCGCGATGACGGCGCTGCTGGACGATCCCGCGCTCGTGGCCTCGCACCGTGCGGCGGCGCTGACGCGGGCCTCCGCGTTCACCTGGGACGCCACGGCAGCCGTGCACGTCGAGGCCTACGAGTCCGTCGCCGGGGGTGCGCGGTGATCCGGGTCGCGGTGCTGACGGTCACCTACAACACCGGCGAGACCATCCGGCCGTTCCTGGCGAGCGTCGCCGGTGCCTCGAAGGACCCGGTCGCCGTCGTCATCGCGGACAACGGCTCGGCCGACATCGACGCGCTCCGGGCGATCGGTGAGTCCTACGGCGCCGTCGTGGTGTCCTCCGGTGGCAACCGCGGCTACGGCGGCGGCATCGACGCGGCACTGAGCGCCCTCGACGACGTGCTGCCGGACGTGCGTCCGGAGTTCCTGCTCGTGACGAACCCCGACGTCGTGCTCGGCGAGGGCTCGATCGACGAACTCGTGGCCGCCGCCGACCGGTTGCCGTCCGGTGGATCGTTCGGCCCCCGGATCCTCGACGACCAGGGCGAGACCTACCCGTCCGCCCGGCAGCTCCCCTCGCTCCGGACCGGCCTCGGCCACGCGGCGTTCTCGCGGTTCTGGCCGGCGAACCCGTGGAGCCAGCGGTACTGGTCCACCACGAAGGTCGTCGAGCGCGAGGCCGGCTGGCTCTCCGGTGCGTGCTTCCTCATCCGGACGTCGCTCTTCCGCGAGCTCGACGGGTTCGACGAGTCGTACTTCATGTACTTCGAGGACGTCGACCTCGGGCAGCGCGTCGGACGGTCGGGTCGAGCGAACGTGTACGTGCCCTCGGCGGTCGTCACCCACACCGGAGCCCACTCGACGTCGTCCAACCGGCGCCGGATGGAGATCGAGCACCACCGGAGCGCCTACCGGTTCCTGTCGCGGAAGTACCGGGCGTGGTGGCTCTGGCCCCTGCGCGTCGTGCTGCACGCGGGCCTGTCGCTCCGCGCCCGCTGGGTCACGCGCAAGTAGCTCCCGCTCGGTCGGGGTCGTTGCGCGCGGGGTCTGCCGTCGCGCCCCCGCACGGGCATCGCGCCCCGACTCCTCGGGGCGCAACGACGGCAGCGGGGCGCGCACATCGGTCGCGGGTTCGGAGGCCCCGGTTCGACCGCGTTCCGCACAACCGAAGTGCACGCGAACCGCGGGATTGCGCGGCTCGAACACACTTTGCTTGTGCGCCGGCACGCGCACGCGTCCGCCGCGGCGGTTCCTCCGCGGTGCGCCCCCGCGCGGGCATCGCGCCCCGACTCCTCGGGGCGCAACGACCGCAGCGGGGCGCGCACATCGGTCGCGGGTTCGGAGGCCCCGGTTCGACCGCGTTCCGCACAACCGAAGTGCACGCGAACCGCGGGATTGCGCGGCTCGAACACACTTTGGTTGTGCGGAGCGTCGCGCGGCGGGGACGCGGGCAGCGGGTGGCGACGGCGTCGGCGGGTCAGGGGTGCAGGCGCGCGCGCGACGCGCGGGCCGCCGCCAGCAGCACGGCAGCGCGGGCGTCGAAGGAGTGCTCGGCGGCGATGCGCTCGGCCACGGCGGCACGCTCGGCAGCCGACGGCCACGAGCGCGCCGGGTCGAGCAGGTCGGCCAGCTCGTCGCGGGAGCCCGCCACCTCGAGGGTCGGGACGTCCAGCACGTCGGACAGCCCGGCCACCGGGTCGGTCACGACGACTCCCCCGGACGCCAGCACGTCGAACACCCGGTTGGACACGAAGCCCCCGGCGGCCATGTCGGGCCAGTGGTCGTTGAGCACCACACGCGCCGAGGCGTAGGCCGCCGCGACCTCGGCCCGGGTCAGCGACGGTTCGCCGAGTGACTCCGCGGGGACGACCTCGTCCCACCCCGGACCGTGCACGCGCAGGTCGGCACCGAGCGCGACCGCGTCGGACACGATGGGTCGCGCGGCACCGCGAGTCGAGCCGACGAACACCGCGTGGTCGGCATCGGGGCTCGTCGCCGTGCGCGCGCCCGGGTGGAACACCGCCGGCTCGGTCGCCTGCAACAGGGTCCGGACCGGCACGCCCGCACGCGCAGCAGCGGCGGCTGCCCACACCGGCCCGGCCGCGAACACCGCGTCGAACGACCGCAGTTCCGTGTCGGCGACGTCGTCGGGGTGGCTGATCACCCAGAGCAGGTTCACCGACGCCGGGTTCGGCGGCACCCGGTCGAGGCCCCGGATCACCAACGTCACGTCGTCCGAGGCATCGTCGGCCCGCACGTGGGCGTCACGTCGGTCGATCCGGACGCGCTGCCCCAGCCGCTCGAGTGCCCCGGCGAGCTCGGCGGCGAAGTGCACGTCGCCCCAGCCGTCGCCCTCCGGCCCGGCGGGCGCAGCGATCTTGAGCGACCAGGTGAGGTGTTCGGCGTCACCGCCGGTCACGCGCGCGGCCGGGGCCACCGGCCGGGCACCCCAGGGCGGCAGGGGCGGTCCGGTGACGACACCGTCGCCCTCGGACGCGCGGTCGCGCCAGGCGGTGAACGCGTCGACGGTCGCGGCGTCGACGGTCCGACCGGCCTCGACCGAGCGGGTCGCCTCGCCGACGACGCGCACGGCTCCGCCATCGGCATCGGCGACCGCGCGGCTCCAGGCCGTCAGGGTCATGCGTTCGTCCGGGAGGCACGGTGCCGGCACCAGCGCCGCCCCCGGCACCGAGAGCACCGGCTGGTCCGCCGCGAAGACGGTGTCGACGTCGGTCACGGCGTCGACTCGGTCGTCCGACCACGGCAGGGCACCGGGCCGCAGCAGCCGAGCGCCGGAGCGGAAGGTGCCGTCCGGCATCCGGACCCGGGCCTGCGCGACCGAGCCCGCCGCCGCGAGGGCGTGCAGCGCCGGCACGTCGACCGACACCGAGGTGTCGACCACCACGAGCGTCCGGCCCACACCGGCTGCGACCCCGGCGTTGATCGCCGAGCCGAGGCCGTCGACGGGTTCCGGTCGGACCCACGGCAGGCGACGGCCGAACGGGTCGACCGGCGACGCGTCCGCGACGTAGCTCACGGCCCGGACGTCGACCCCACGACCGAAGGCACCGCGGGCGACCGACACGAGCCGGCCGACCTCGGCGTGCCGGTCCGAACGGGTCGTGACGAGCACCGTGACGTCGTGGTCGAGCCGCGGCCGCGGGTCCGGGAACCCGGTCACGGGAACGACGGACGCCGCCGTCACGGACGCGGGACGGGCCTCCTGGCCGGGGTGGCCGGAGGCCGTCGCATCCGGACGGCGGCGTCGACCGAACCAACCGGGGGCGGGGGTCACGTGCGGAGCTAGACGCCGAGGAGTCGCTGCAGGTAGACGCCGTAGCCGCCCTTGACCAGCGGCGCGGCGAGCTCGGCGAGCTGCGCGTCGTCGATCCAGCCGTTCCGCCAGGCGATCTCCTCGATGCAGCCGATCTTGAAGCCCTGACGGTCCTCGATGACCTTCACGTACTCCGACGCCTGCATCATCGACTCGAACGTGCCGGTGTCGAGCCACGCGGTGCCGCGGTCGAGGACCTGGACGCCGAGCTCGCCGGCCTCGAGGTAGCGCTCGTTGACCGTGGAGATCTCGAGCTCGCCGCGGGCGCTCGGCTCGATCGTCTTGGCGATCTCGATGACCTTGTTGTCGTAGAAGTACAGGCCGGGGACGGCGTAGTTCGACTTCGGTTCGGCCGGCTTCTCCTCGATGGAGACGGCGGTGAAGTCGTCGTCGAACTCCACGACGCCGTACGCCTTCGGGTCGGCCACGTGGTACGCGAAGATCGTCGCGCCCTGGACGTCGGTGTTCTTCCGGAGGTTCGTGCCGAGGCCGGTGCCGTGGAAGATGTTGTCGCCGAGGACGAGGGCGACGCTGTCGTCGCCGATGAACTCCTCGCCGATGACGAAGGCCTGCGCCAGACCGTCCGGGGACGGCTGCACGGCGTACTCGATCTCCATGCCGAACGCCGAGCCGTCGCCGAGCAGGGCCCGGAACTGGTCGTTGTACTCCGGCGTCGTGATGACCAACACCTGTCGGATGCCCGCCATCATCAGGGTCGACAGGGGGTAGTAGACCATCGGCTTGTCGTAGATCGGCATGAGCTGCTTGCTGATGCCCTTGGTGATCGGCCAGAGGCGCGTGCCGGAACCGCCGGCGAGGATGATGCCCTTCATCGGTGTCCCGTCCCTTACTTCTTCGTCCGGAGCGACTCGGTGTACGCGACGCACTCCTCGTACGTCGGCAGCAAGCCCTGTGCCGCGGCTTCCTCGAGGGTGGGGGCGCTGGTGTCCTTCTCGGACAGCACCAGCTCGCCGAAGCCCTCGGGCAGGTCGAGCCCGACCGTCGGGTCGAGGATCGTGATCCCCTTCTCGCGCTCGGGGTTGTAATGCGCGCTGACCAGGTAGTTCACGGTCGACTGGTCCTCGAGCGCGACGATCGCGTGGCCGAGCCCCTCGGACAGGTAGACGGCCTTGCGGTCGACGTCGTCGATCCGGACGGAGTCCCACTGGCCGAACGTCGGGGACCCGACGCGGATGTCGACGATGTAGTCGATGAACGCCCCGCGCACGGCGGTGACGTACTTCGCCTGGCTCGGTGCGACGAGGGCGTAGTGGATGCCGCGGGCGACACCGGCCGCGGAGATCGACATGTTCACCTGGCGGAGGTCGAGCGGGTGACCGACGGTCTCCTCGAGCACGTCGGCGCGGTACGCCTCGAGGAATGCTCCTCGTGCGTCGCCGTGCTGGACGGGCGTGAACTCCCACGCGCCAGGGATCTTCAGTTCGCGGATCTGCACCGGGGAAGCCTAGCAAGCCGTGAGTTCGCATAGGCTGTCATGGTTCTGCGCATTGCCGACTCCCGAAACGAGACCAAGCGAGCCCGTGAAGCTATTCGTCCAGATCCCCTGCCTCAACGAGGAGAACACCCTCGCCAGCGTCATCGACTCCATCCCGCGGGAGATCGACGGCATCGACGAGATCGAGATCCTGGTGATCAACGACGGCAGCACCGACCGCACCGTCGAGGTCGCCAAGGAGCACGGCGTCAAGCACTTCGTGCACCACACCACGAACATGGGCCTCGCCCGCTCGTTCCGTGACGGCGTCGACTACGCGCTGCTGCACGGTGCGGACATCGTCGTGAACACCGACGGGGACAACCAGTACCCGCAGGCGCAGATCGCCGAGCTCGTGCAGCCGATCCTCCGGAAGGAAGCCGAGATCGTCATCGGCGACCGGCAGACGCGCACCATCGAGCACTTCTCCGGCTTCAAGAAGGTCATGCAGCGCTTCGGCTCGTGGGTCGCCAGCCGCGCTGCCGGGCTCGACCTGCCCGACGCGGCGAGCGGGTTCCGCGCGTACTCGAAGTACTCGCTCATCCGCCTGAACATCGTGACGCGCTTCAGCTACTGCATGGAGACCATCGTGCAGGCCGGCTACAAGCGGCTGGCGATCGCGTCGGTGCCGATCACGACGAACCCGAAGACCCGCGAGTCGCGGCTCTTCAACAACATCTTCCAGCACATGTTCGAGTCCGGCTCGGCGATCGCCCGCGTCTACCTGATGTACCGGCCGATGGCGCTGTTCCTCTGGGTCGCCGCGGTGCTCGGTGCGCTCGGACTCTGGCCGCTCATCCGGTACCTGGTGCTCCTGGCGATGCAGACCGGCGGCAACCACCTGCAGTCGATCATCCTCGGTGTCGTCCTGCTCATCACGGCGCTCCTGTCCATAGTCATCGGCGTCGTGGCCGACCTCACCCGCCTCAACCGCACGCTGGCCGAGGAGCAGCTCGACCTGCAGAAACTGCAGCGGTATGGCGACTGACACGGCCCCGGCCGTGTCGCGCTCCGACGTCCGACCCGCGGTCGGGCGGCGCGAGCGCATCCTCGTGATCGCGTTGACGGTGGCGTTCGCCGCCGTCCTCGCGGTCTGGGCCGTCGTCACCACGACGTACAAGGCCCCGGACGAGCCGACCCACGTCGACGCGGTGCTGCACCTGGCGATCGGTGACGGCTGGCCGGCGCCCGGCGCGATGCACTACCTCAACGCGGTGCACGACACCCAGATCAGCAACATGCGGCAGTCGACCGACGTGAACCAGACGTGGGGCGAGCTGCTCCGCGAGTTCCCGGGCGTGCACCCGACGAGCATCGACCAGATGTCGCAGCACCCCGCCACGTACTACGCCCTGGCCGCCGGGGTCCTGCAGCTGGTGCACTTCGAGGACCTCCGCTGGGACCTCGCCGTCATGGTGCTGCGACTGTTCGACGCCCTGCTCGTCCTGCCGCTGCCGTTCCTGGCGTGGGCGACCGTGCGTCGGCTGACGCGGTCACCACGGGCCGCCCTGGTCGGCGGTGCCGCGGTGTTCGCCCTGCCCGAGGTCGCCTCGATCGGCACCTCGGTCACGAACGACGCGCTCATGCTGCCCTTGGCCGGGGCGCTCGTGTACTTCGTCGTGCGACTGCTCACCGGCGACCTGCGGGTGCGCACGACCATCTGGATCGGGCTGCTGCTCGGCGCGATGCTGCTCGTCAAGGGCACCGCACTCCCCGCGATCCCGTTCGTGGGCATCGCCGTGATGGCCGCGGGCTGCACCCGGGCGACCGTCTGGCGGAACGCGCTCCGGACGCTGTGGACCCTGGGGCTCGCCGCCGTCGTCGGTGGCTGGTGGTGGCTGCGCAACATCCTCGTGTACCGCGACATCCAGCCGGACGGCATGGCCGGCGCACGTCCGCCGATGCCGTTCCCGGCCGGCACCGCCGCCAGCCCCGAGGTGTTCCTCCGCGACTACTGGAACGGCGTCACCCGGACCTTCTGGGGCAGCGTCGGTGGTCTCACCCAGTTCCAGCTCGCCCAGGTCCTGATCGACGGGCTGACCATCGCGTCGCTCGTCGGCATCGTCGTCTGGGGGTTCCGCCGCGGCCCGTCGCTCCGCCCGGCGATCGTGCTGGCGTCGTTCCCCGTCATCCTCATCGCCCTGCACCTGCAGAGCGGGTGGGGCGGGTACGTCCGGAGCACCATCGTCGCGGGCACCCAGGGGCGCTACTACTACCCCACGCTCATCGCCCTCATCGCCCTGAGCGCCCTCGCCTGGCGCCGGGTCACCGTGACGGCAGCCGGCACCACCCGGCTCGCCGTCGGGATGTCGATCGCGGCGATGGCCATCGCGCTGTACGGCGTCGTCTACGCGCTGCGGGCCTTCGGGCGCGACGCCGCCTTCTGGGTCGACGAGTTCGCGGTCGGCCGGTTCGACCGCTACGGCATGATGCCCGCCGGCACGAACTTCACCCTCGTCGCCGTCGCCGCGGTCGCACTGACCGTCACCGCCGTGCTGCTCGTCCGGTTCATGCGCCGTCCAGAGGTCCCCGCGTGAGCGCCCCGCGACCGCTCGTCGGCCGGCACGAGTGGGTCCTGCTCGGCACCGTGACGCTGGCCTGGCTCGCCTTCCTGCTGACCTTCGCCCTCGTCACCCCGGCCTTCGGGGCACCCGACGAGCCCGCACACGTCGACGCCGCGTTCCGCCTGGCACTCGGACTCGGCTGGCCGCACGGCGGCGAGATGCACTACCTCGCCGCCGTGCGCCAGATCGTCGAGCACCCGGCACCGGCCGTCGACCGCCCCACGGTCGACGCGCTGCTGGCGGCGGTGCCCGGGGACTCCCCCGCGATCGACCCGATGTCCCAGAACCCTCCGACGTACTGGTTGGTGGCCGCCGGGATCCTGCGTGTCATCCGGTTCGGCTCGCACGACTGGGCGACCTCGGTGCTCGTGCTCCGCGTGTTCGACGTGCTGCTCGTCACCGCGCTGCCGGTCCTGGTCTGGGCGACGGTCCGTCGGGTGACCCGCTCGCCCCGCACCGCACTCGTCGCCCCGGTCCTGCTCTTCGCCGTCCCGCAGCTGGCGCAGGTCGCCTCCGGCGTCACGGTGTGGGCACCGGTCGTCCTGCTCGGCGCCGTGCTCGTCTGGCTGAGCGCACGCGTGCTGACCGGCGACCGTTCGTGGTGGACCACCGCCGGGCTCGCCGTCGCCGTCACCGGACTGGCGGCCCTGAACGCGCTGGGGCTCCTGGCGATCCCGTTCGTCGTCCTCGTGTCCGCCCTGGCACCGGGCCGGACGTGGGGCCGCCGGGGCCTGCACGCCGGCGTGGTCGTCCTCGCTGCCGTCGCCGTGTCCGGCTGGTGGTGGGTGCGGACGCTGCTCGTGAGCGGGACGCTCCTGCCCGACGCCCTGCGCGCCGTCACGACCGTGCAGCCGTACCCGGCGGGCGGTGCGAACCCCGGGGCGTTCGCCGGGCGCCAGTGGGACGGTCTGACCGCCTCGTTCTTCGGCGCACTCGGTGCGAACCAGTGGCCGTTGCCGGCGATGGTCATCGACACGCTCGCGGTCGTCGGACTGGCCGTCATCGGGTGGTCGTACGCCCGCCGGGCTCCGGGCCGCCGGGTGACCACGATCCTGCTCGTCTGGCCGACGGTCGTCCTCGTCGCCACCCTCGCCTACAACTGGCGGAACTACCTCGGCACGCACCAGGGCAACGGGCTGCAGGGCCGGTTCCTGTTCGTCGCGGTCGTCGCGCTCGTGCTCGCCCAGGCGGTCGCGTGGCACGCCCTCGTCGTCCGTCCGGAGCTCCGCCGACGCCTGGCCCGGCTCGCGGTCGTCGGTTCGCTCGCGATCGGCACGTACGGCATCGGCCTGACCTACCGCGGCGGGTGGGAGAACACGCAGTTCCGCATCACGCCCGGCGGGATCTCCGCGATGGCCGGCGGCGCGGTCGCCGGGCCGTTCGCGATCCTGCTGGTCGCCATCGTGTTCGCGGCCGCCGCCGTCGCGACCGTCGTCCTGGTGTGGCGGACCGTCGCCGAGCCGGGAGCACCCGCTACCGCCGCCGAACTCGCCGACGCCGCCGAGCCCGCCGACCCCACCAGCGGCCCGCTAGAATCGCCGCCGACCCACGAACCGACCGTCAGGAAAGAGAACTCGTGAAGATCCTCGTCACCGGAGGAGCCGGCTTCATCGGCTCGAACTTCGTCCGCCGCACGCTGGAGGACGCGTACCCCGGCCTCGAGGGCGCCGAGGTCGTCGTCTACGACGCACTGACCTACTCCGGCAACGAAGCGAACCTCGCCCCGGTCGCCGACTCCCCCCGCTACACCTTCGTGCACGGCGACATCCGCGACGCCGCGAAGCTCGACGAAGTCGTCCCGACCGTCGACGCCATCGTGCACTTCGCCGCCGAGTCCCACGTCGACCGCTCGGTCCGTGACTCCGGCATCTTCGTCGAGACCAACGTCGTGGGCACCCAGCGCCTGCTCGACGCCGCCCTCCGCCACGGCACGGAGCGGTTCGTGCACGTCTCCACCGACGAGGTCTACGGCTCCATCAGCGAGGGCTCGTGGGACGAGGAGCGCCCGCTCGAGCCGAACTCGCCGTACTCGGCGTCGAAGGCCGGCAGCGACCTGCTCGCCCGCAGCTACCACCGCACGCACGGGCTGAACCTCTCGATCACGCGCTGCTCGAACAACTACGGGCCGTACCACTTCCCCGAGAAGGTCATCCCGCTCTTCGTCACCAACCTCATCGACGACGTGCACGTGCCGCTGTACGGCGAGGGCAACAACATCCGCGACTGGCTGCACGTCGACGACCACACCCGTGGCATCGCGATGGTCCTGACCCGTGGCCGCGCCGGCGAGATCTACAACATCGGCGGCGGCACCGAGCTGACCAACAAGGAGCTCACGCAGCTGCTGCTCGACGCGACCGGCAAGGACTGGTCGTACGTCGACCGGGTCGCCGACCGTCTCGGCCACGACCTGCGCTACTCGGTCGACATCTCGAAGATCCAGGCCGAGCTCGGCTACGAGCCGCTCGTGCCGTTCGAGCAGGGCCTGGCCGACGTCGTGCAGTGGTACCGCGACAACCGCGCCTGGTGGGAGCCGCTCAAGCAGCGTGCGGCCCTGAGCTGAACCGGCACACCGTGACCAGGTACCTCATCACCGGCGCCGCCGGCATGCTCGGCCAGGACCTCCAGGCCGCACTCGCCGGCCGCGACGTCACCGCGCTGTCGCGGGCGGACCTCGACATCACCGACCCGGCCGCGGTTGACGCCGCCGTCGCCGGGCACGACGTCGTGATCAACTCGGCCGCCTACACGAAGGTCGACGACGCGGAAGACCACGAGGACGACGCCCACGCGGTCAACGCGACGGGGCCGAAGCTCCTGGCCGAGGCCGCGGTCCGCCACGGCGCGAAGCTCGTCACCGTGTCGACCGACTACGTCTTCGACGGCAACGGCACCGCGCCCTACGCCGAGGACGCCCCGACCGACCCGATCAACGCCTACGGCCGCACCAAGGCCGCCGGCGAGGCGTTCGTGCGCGCGATCGCCCCGGACACCTCGTACGTCGTCCGCACCGCGTGGATCTACGGCGCACACGGGCCGAACTTCGCCGCGACGATGCTCCGGCTCGCGGGGTCGAACGACACCGTCAGCGTCGTCACCGACCAGGTCGGCCAGCCGACGTGGACGGGCGACCTCGCCGCGCGGATCGTCGAACTCGTCGACGGGGACGCCCCCGCGGGCATCTACCACGGCACGAACGCCGGCCAGGGTTCCTGGTTCGACTTCACGCAGGCCATCTACCGCGAACTCGGGCTCGACCCGGAGCGCGTGCTGCCCACCGACAGCGCCGCCTTCGTCCGGCCGGCGCCGCGCCCGGCGTACAGCGTGCTCGGCCACGACGGCTGGTCGCGTGCCGGACTCGCGCCGATGCGCGACTGGCGCGACGCGTTGCACGCTGCGGTCGCGGCGGGTGCGCTGACCGCGTAGGCACGGCTCTCGCCCGGGAGGCGCGGGTCGGGTTCCGCACACCGCGGACCCGACCCGCGCCTCCTGTCCGACCACCGACCGCGCCCAGGGGGCGCCGGGACCACCCTGGTAGTGTCGGGCAGCCGAGCGCGGGGCCGGCCCTCGGCCCCCTGACCACGGGTCCACGAACCACGACGAGGAGCACAGCACCATGACCACCCTCCACGTCATCGTCGACCAGATCGTCGCGCCCGTGCCGGGCGGCATCGGGCGCTACGCCGAGGAGCTCGCGCGACACCTCGTCGAGCACGCGCCGAGCGGCTGCGAGGTCGCGGGTGTGGTCTCCGCTGTCGGGTCCGACGAGATGGCGCACCTGCGGACGCTCCTGCCCGGACTGTCCGACCTGCAGCGACTGCCGCTGCCGCGTCGTGAGCTGTCGCTCGCCTGGCAGGGCGGGTTCGTGGGCGGCATCGCGAAGGGCATGGTGCACGCGCCGAGCGTGCTCGCGCCACTGGTCAAGCACGATCGTTTCCAGGACCCGGGCCGGCAGACCGTGGTGACCGTGCACGACGTGGTGCCGTGGACCAACCCCGAGACCCTCACACCGCGCGGCGTCCACTTCCACAAGGCGATGGTGAAGCGGGCGTGGAAGCACGCCGACGCCGTCGTGGTGCCGACCCACGCCGTGGCGGGGGCGCTGAACGAGATCCACCGGTTCGACGACCGACTCCGCGTGATCGGCGGCGCCCCGAGCGGACGCCTCCGCCTGCCCGTCGACGCCGACCTGCGCGCCGAGCGCCTCGGCCTGCCCGACCGCTACGTGCTCGCGGTCGGCACGCTCGAGCCGCGCAAGGCCCTCGCGTCCCTGATCGAGGCGATGGCCCACCCGGACGCCCCCAGCGACGTGCCCCTCGTCATCTCCGGTCCGGACGGCTGGGGCGACGTCGACGTGTACGGCACCGCGGAGCGTGCGGGCCTGTCGCGCGACCGGGTGAAGGTCCTCGGCCGCATCGACGACGCGGACCTCGCGGTGGTCTACGACCGTGCGACGGTGTTCGTGTTCCCCAGCCTCGCCGAGGGCTTCGGCCTGCCCGTGATCGAGGCGATGAGCTTCGGCACCCCGGTGATCCACTCCGACGACCCCGCCGTGGCCGAGGTCGCGTCGGACGCCGGCGTCACCGTCGCCCGGTCGCCGCGAGAGTCCTACCCCGCACGGCTCGCACAGGCCGTCTACCAGGTCGTGAACGACCCGCAGCTCTCCAGCCGGCTGGCCGTGGCGGGGCCGGACCGCGCACGCATGTACGACTGGTCCGACTCCGCCGCGGAGACCTGGCAGCTGCACGCCGACCTCTGACGGCAGGAGCGCGTCAGCCCTTGTACGTGTAGGTGCTGACCCAGTCGATGTACAGGTGCCCCGCGTCGCCCCAGTCGCCCACCTGGAACATGTAGCGGTGCGCGGTCTTCGGCACGTGGGTCGTGATCGTCTTGATCACCTTGCCGTCGAGGCGGTACCGCACGGACTTCCCGGGCACCCACTCGATGGAGTACGTGTGCCACGAACGCCACGAGACGCCGGTGCTCAGGCTCGTCGCGTTGGCCTCCTGGCCCGCGATCATCGAGTGGTGGTGCAGCATCGGCTGCTGGTCGAAGTTGGCCTCGGGGTAGTCGATCTCCCCGTCGGCCCAGCGGTCGGACGACGGCCAGAGCATGAAGGCCGCGCCGTTGCCGGCACCGCCCGTGGCCTTGGCGCGGACGATGAACTTGCCGCCCTTGTGGCCCCAGGCTCCCGTCGGCGTGCCGAAGGTACCGGCGGCGCCGTGCTTGCCGTCGAGCTTGACGTCCATGTACCCGTTGTGCGAGCTGATCTGCGAGCCCGAGTAGTACATGCCGCCGGTCCCGTCCGGGTACGGCTGCCACGAGTTGGCGTACTTCTTGGCGAAGGCGCCCTTCGCACTGGCCGCGGTGCTGAACTGCTCGCGGAAGGTCTGCTTGAAGTTCCCGACGTCGCCGAGCGGTGCCGAGCTGGCGGTCGCTGCGGTCCCCTGACCGAGCGGTCCGGCGACGAGTGCTGCTCCGAGGAGCACGACGGCGAGTGCGGCCCTCCTGGTGGTGCGCTTCTGCATGAGGTCGGTCACTCCCTGAC
The DNA here is from genome assembly GCF_003224215.1 of Curtobacterium sp. MCLR17_043. Lineage (NCBI taxonomy): Bacteria > Bacillati > Actinomycetota > Actinomycetes > Micrococcales > Microbacteriaceae > Curtobacterium > Curtobacterium sp. MCLR17_043. The sequence continues at coordinate 18,088 of NZ_QKLH01000002.1, forward strand.
GTGACTGTTCGCACCCGTTCCCGTGGGTGCCGGGCCATCGGATCTCGACTGCCCGGCGTTCACGGTAGTTGCTGTCCACAATCTGCGCCCGGGGGTTGACACTTCAGCGCACCCCCAGTACACGGGGCTTGCGCGAGGATCAGCCGTCGGGCAAGAAGCCCTGGTCAGTGCGCGTGGCGTGGCGTCGGCATCGGTCGATCAGCCGCGCGCCGACGTCGGGTGGTGGGGTCAGGGACGTGCGCGACGGCGTCGAGCGACCACGGCGACCACGACGGCGGCCACCACGGCGAGGACGGCGACGACCGCTGCGGCCTCGGCGACGTGGAGCGCCGCGAACCACGAGTCGAACTGCGACTTCGTCGCCACGACGTCCGGGCCCGCGCCACGGAACCACACCGCCACGGGGTTCACCGGACCGGCCGCGCGCGCAGCGACCACGCAGACCACCGCGGCGACCACGGCGACCGCGGAGAGGACGAGGACGGGGACGGCGCGGCGCATCCCGCTACCGTAGCGCGGCTCGGACCCCGCAGCGGCGGCCTCAGAGCGAGTCGCGGAGGCGCGCCGCCTTCTCCTCGACCAGGCGCTCGAGCCCGTCGGCGTACTCGGTCAGGCGAGCGGCGACGACCGGCTCCGAGGAACCGATGATGCGCGCAGCCAGCAGACCGGCGTTGGCGGCACCGTTGATCGCCATCGTCGCGACCGGGATCCCCGCCGGCATCTGCACGATCGAGAGCAGCGAGTCGAGGCCGTCGAGCCGCGCGAGCTGCACCGGGACACCGATCACCGGGAGCGTCGTCATCGAGGCCACCATGCCCGGCAGGTGTGCCGCTCCGCCGGCCCCGGCGATGACGACCCGGATGCCACGGTCGGCGGCGCCGCGGGCGAAGCGGGTCATCTTGTCCGGGGTGCGGTGCGCCGACACGACGTCCGCCTCGAACGGGATGCCGAGTTCGGTGAGGATGTCCGCCGCGGCCCGCATGGTCGGCCAGTCGGAGTCCGACCCCATGATGATCGAGACGAGCGGCTGTGCGGGTGCGGCGGTGTCGGTCACGCGACGAGCCTAGCCGAGCAGCACGCGTCGCCAGGTGTCGCCGTCACGGCCGATCGTGCGTTCCTCGGCGACCCAGCGGGCCGCCCCCTCGTCCGCCCGGCCACGGTCGACGGCGGTCCGGACGGCGTCCCGCCACGCCTGGACGTCGTCCGGCACGGCCACGGCCCCGTGGGCCCGTGCGACGGCGTAGGACGGACGGTCGGACACCACGGCGGACAGCCCGAGCGCGGTGTACTCGAGGAACTTCAGGTCGCTCTTCGCGCGGTTGAACTCCTCGTCACGGAGCGGTGCGACGCCCGCCCGCCAGCGCTCCCGGTGCGCCACGAGCCATCGGGAGAACGCCGGGTAGTGCCCGTCGGGGACCTCGACCCGGCGGAACCAGTCGGCACCGCCCTCGTCGGTCACCCCGATGACCTCGAGCCGGATCGGGGTGCCGTCGGCGGTGGCGAGGTCGGCGAAGACGTCACGCAGGAGCTCGAGGTCGGCGGCGTGGGTGAGCGTGCCCATGTACAGCACCCGGTGCTCCCCCGCGGGCCGCTCGTCGTCGTCCGCGGTGGGGCCGGCAGTCCAGATCGTCGGGTCGAGGGCGTTCGGCACGACGACGACGTCCCGCGCCACCGGACGGACCACGTCGGCGAGTTCGGGCGTGCTCACGACGACGGTGTCGGCACCGCGCACCAGGGCGTCGATCGAGGCGAGCCGGTCGGGGTCGTACTCGGCGCGGGCCAAGCGAGCGCGTCCGGACTCGGTGAAGAAGTCGTCGTCGACCTCGGCCACGACGCGGATGCCCCGGGAGGCAGCTGCCGCCAGGAAGGGCTGCACGTCGGCACGGGGAAGGATGTCCCGCTGCACCAGGAGTGCAGCGTACGGCGCCTGGTCGGAGCCGTCGACGAACGCTGCCGGGTCCACCTGGCGCACCTCGGCGGTGCCGCTCGCAGCCAGGTGCTCGGTGCGGCGGACGACACGGACGTGTGCCGAGGCCGGGTGGGCGCCGCCACCGCCCGCGACGACGTAGCCGAGGACGGGCAGGGGTGTCGGCTGTGGCGGGGCACCTGCGACGGCGCGACGCAGGCGTGCGGCGGCCCGGCGGACGAGATCACGCGGCATGCGCCCATCCTCTCGCACCTGGCACCTCGCACCGTGCGAGGTCAGTCACGAACGGTGCGGGGTTCCGTGCGCGGTGCGAGCCGCAGAGCCTCCCGCCGACGACGGAACCTCGCACCGCACGGCGAACGCCGCACGGCGAAGGCCGCACGGCGGACGCCGCACGGGCTCCGCCCCCTCAGCGCACCGTCACCGTCCGGCACGGCGACGCCCTGCGGTCCGCGCCGCTCCCGGTGTTGTGGACGATCGCGCAGACGGTGTGCTTGCCGGCCGCAGCCCGGACGGTGCCCGCGAAGCCGTGCGACCCACCGGAGCCCCAGGTCGCGTCCACGTCGGCGCGCTTCCGACCGGCGTCCAGCGACGTCACCCGCTTGCCGTCGACGGTGATCGCCACCCGGCTCGCCGAGGCCACCGCGTCGCCGTCGAACGCCCAGCCGCGCACCGCGATGCCCCGGGTCACGGCCTTCGCGGACTCCAGTTCGGCGTACGGGTCGTGCCGGTAGGCGCGGACGGTCGAGCAACCGAGCGGGGTGTCCGACCCCGCGCCGATGTTCACCGCGGTGACGCAGACGCGGCGAGCGCCGGCCGCGGTGGGCACCACGACGTCGAAGCCGTGGGTCGCGCCGACCCCGGAGCGTGCGTCGACGTCCGGCCGGTCGAGCCCGGCGGTGGTGACGCCTGCGGGGACACCGTCGACGGTGGCCCGGACCCGCACGGGCTGCGTGGGGTCGTCCTCGTCGTAGGCCCACCCGGACACGCGGACGCCGCCGCCGGTGCCGGCGACGGCCTCGAGCGTCCCGCGGGGCGTCAGGTCGGCGGCGGGCACACCCAGGCGTGCGTTCGCGACGAGGGCCTGTGCGTAGGTCGAGAACCACTTGCCGGCGGCCGGGGCCCCGTTGCAGGTGCCGTCGCTCGCGCCGGGGGTCTTGACCCACAGCAGGGCGTCGAGCGCCGTGCCGTCGGACACCACCCGGGGCGAGGTGCCGAGCCCGGCACCCGGTCCGTTGCACCAGGTGCCGCGCCAGCCCTGCCCGTTGCGTGAGGTGTCGATCACGTAGTGCGAGCCCCCGGTGGCGGCGGACACCTTCTGCGCGTAGGCCTGCTCCTGGGCGGTCGGGTAGTAGTTCGCGACGTTCGTGAAGAACCCGCGGGCCTGCTGGACGCCCGCGCTGTTCAGCCGGGACGCCATCAGCGCGGGCTGCACCCAGTTCGAGTTGCCGGCGTCCAGGTAGGCGGGGACCCCGGCGGCGGTCAGCCCGGCGACGGTGCGGGACAGGATCCGGTAGCGCTGCTCGTCGAGCGCGGTGCTGCACTTGGCGTTGCTGAGCATCGCGAGCGAGTCCGGTTCGACGATGACGGCTGCGCGGTGTCCCGCCAGCGCCGCGGTGACCTGGTCGACCCAGGCGTCGTAGGACTCCTCGTCGAAGCCGCCGGCGGAGTACCCGCCGCAGTCACGGTCGGGGATCGCGTAGAGCACGAACACGGGGGTGGTGCCGGACTGTTCGGCACCGGTGAGGGCGGTGCTGATCGTCTTGGTCAGCTGCGTCCCCTGGCTCCAGTCGCCGAGCCAGGTCGCGACGGGGTACCCGGCGATGGTCTTCGCCGCAGCGGCCCCGGCCGGGTCGGTGGCGGCCAGGGCGGCCTGCGCCTTCGCGGCCTCGCTCGTCGGCGACCGGTACGGTCCGGCGCCGTAGAGCGACGCGGACGTGGCCGAGCGGATGGTCGAGGCCGAGGTCGCCGCGGACGCGGTCGCGGTCGGCAGCAGGCCGGCGACGGCTGCGACGAGGGCGATGGCTGCGCCGCAGACGGCGGCGCGGCGCGGACGGCGGCGCATGGGGACTCCCTGGACGGTGGGCACGGACCGTTCCAGGGGAACACGCGCTCCCGGCCCCCGCCAGCCTCCCGACCGGGTGCCACCCGAGGGGGTGTCCGCAGAGCGGCCGACAAGTGTGTCCCGCAACCGTGACGGACGGGAGGCCCGTGGCGGGGTCGCCACGGGCCTCCCGTCCGTCAGCGGGTCACGTCGAGGACGCGACCCGGTGTCGCGGACACCGTCTCAGTCGTCGAAGTGCGCCGCGGCCGCGCGGGCGCGGTAGACGACGTCGTCGACGTCGTCGCCGAGCACCGTGACGTGCCCGATCTTCCGGCCGGGCCGGGGCGCCTTGCCGTAGAAGTGGTAGTTCGCCTCGGGGAAGGCCTCGAGCGCTGCGGGGTACCGGGCGGCGAGGTCGCCGTCCGCGGGTCCGCCGAGCACGTTGACCATGACGGACGCGGGGGCGAACGAGCCGGTGGCCCCGAGCGGCAGGTCGAGGACGGCGCGCAGGTGCTGTTCGAACTGGCTCGTGGTGGCGCCGTCGATGGTCCAGTGCCCGGTGTTGTGCGGACGCATCGCGAGTTCGTTGATGAGGATGCGCTCGTCGTCGGTCTGGAACAACTCGACCGCCAGCACACCGGTCACACCGAGTTCCTCCGCGATGCGGACGGCGATCGACTCGGTCAGGTCGGCGATCCGGCCGGCGCTGTCCGGGGCCGGTGCGATGACCTCGGCGCAGACCCCGTCGCGCTGCACGGTCTCGACGAGCGGCCAGGCGACGACCTGCCCGGAGGGACGGCGTGCCACGGACTGCGCGAGCTCGCGGGTGAAGGGGACGAGCTCCTCGACCAGGAGGGCCTGGTCGCCGCCGGCCTCGGCCACGGCGATGAACCAGTCGTCGACGTCGGACGCGTCGGAGACGACCCGGACGCCCTTGCCGTCGTACCCGCCCCGCGGCGTCTTGACGACGGCACGGCCACCGTGGTCCGCCAGGAATGCTCGGACGTCGTCGGGTCCCTGCACGGCGGCCCAGTCGGGCACCGGCAGCCCGAGTTCGCTCAGCCGGCGACGCATGGTGATCTTGTCCTGGGCGACGGCCAGCGCGTCCGGTCCGGGGTGGACCGACACGCCCGCGTCGACCAGGCTGCGCAGGACGTCCTGCGGCACGTGCTCGTGGTCGAAGGTCACGACGTCGACCTGTCGGGCGAACTCGAGCACCGTGGCGGCGTCGTGGTAGTCGCCCTCGGCGGTGGCGGCGATCGCGGCGGACATGCCCGGCCCCTCGGCGAGCACCCGGATGTCGATCCCCAGTTCGACCGCGGCCGGCACCATCATCCGTGCCAGCTGTCCCCCACCGATGACCCCGACGCGCAACGCCATGCTGTGTGATCCTTCCGGCGCTCCCACCGTGCGGTGGGAACGCGTTGTCTACAATCGCTGTTCGGGTCGTGCTCTGCACGACCGGTCACAACTCTACGGATCCTGGAGGGCTCGTGCGGCGCCTCATCGCCCAGCTGGCACGCTTCGGCGTCGTCGGTGCCGTCGGCTTCGTCGTGGACACCACGGTGTTCAACGTGCTGCGCATCACCGTCCTGAACCCCGAGGACGTCCACTCGGGGCCGTTCTGGGCGAAGGTCATCTCCACCGTCGTGGCGATCTTCGTGAACTGGATGGGCAACCGGTACTGGACGTTCCGCGAGCAGCGTCGCGCCGTGGCCACCCGCGAGGGCATCGAGTTCGTCGTCGTGTCGCTCGGCGGCATGGTCATCGCGCTCGCCTGCCTCGGGGTGTCGCACTACGCGATGGGGCTCACCTCGGTGCTCGCCGACAACGTCGCGAACATCATCGGGCTCGTGCTCGGCACGGTCTTCCGGTTCTGGCTCTACAAGGTCTGGGTCTACCACCCCGAGCGCACGGCCACGCAGCCGGCCGCCGCGGACGAGTCGGTGTCCGACGGCCCGCGGGTCCCCCACGACGTCTGACCTAGGATCGGTGGGGTGACGGCCGAGACGACCACCACCCCCGCCCCACCCCGCACCGCGCGCTGGGAACGTGTCGCGATCGCGGTGATCACGGCGACCTTCGGGCTCTGGCTGGTGGCGTGGGCGTTGCTCGTCCCGGTGTTCGAGGCCCCCGACGAGACCGCGCACATCGACGCCGCCGTGCACGTCGCCCTCGGTGACGCCTGGGCTGCCCCCGGCGAGCTGCACGTCACCAACGCCGTGCAGGCCGCGAAGGTCGAGCAGGCGACGAAGCCGTCCGACGAGTGGTCGACGGTGAGCGAGCTGCTGCAGAACGCACCAGGACCCTCGGCGACGGTCAACCAGATGACCCAGCACCCGCCGACCGCCTACCTGGCCGGAGCCGCCGTGCTCCGGGCCGTCGACTTCGGCGAGCTCCGCTGGGACCACGCGTTCATCGCCCTCCGCCTGGCCGACGTGCTGGCCGTCACCGCGCTCCCCCTGCTCGCCTGGGCATCGGTGCGCCGGGTGACCCGCAGCCCACGCGCCGCGCTGATCGGGGCCCTCGCCGTGTTCGCGACGCCCGAGCTCGCGTCGATCGGCTCGTCGTTCTCGAACGACGCCCCGGTGCTGCTCGTCGCCGGGATCGTCGTCTGGCTCGCCACCCGTCTGCTCACCGGCGACACCCGCTGGCGCACCACGATCGCACTGGCTGTCGTGCTCGGGGCCCTGGTCTGGATCAAGGGCACCGGGTTGCCGGCGGTGCCGTTCGTCGCGGTGGTGGTGCTGTTCGCCGGCGCCGGGGTGCTGTCCCTGCGGCAACGGATCGTCCGCACGGTCGTCACGATGGCGGTCTCCGGAGGCATCGGTGCCTGGTGGTGGCTGCACAACCTCGTGTCGTACGGCCGGATCCAGCCGAACGGCTACACGGCCATGCGGCCCCCGAAGGACTTCCCGCCGGGCGAGAGCCCCACGCTCGGACACTTCCTCGACGTCAGCTGGGGCACCCTGTCGCGCACGTTCTGGGGCAGCTTCGGCGGTCGGGCCCAGGTGACCATCGGCGACCTGCTCACCGCCGTCCTGACCCTCGTCGCCCTCGTGGTGCTCGTCGGCTGGGCGTTCCGCCGGGGCCCGGACCTGCGGGTGGCCCTGTGCCTCGCGGTGTTCCCGGCGCTCCTGATCGGCATCCAGAACCGCACGAGCGCGCACTCGTACCTCACCACCACCGAGGTCGCCGCCACCCAGGGCCGGTACTACTTCCCCGCGATCGTCTGCCTGATCGTGCTGAGCGCGCTCGCGTGGCGACGACTGGTGCCGGCCGGCCGGGCACGCACCTGGGCCGCGGTGGCGCTGGCCGTCGTGCTGCCCGCGGTGGGCGTGTACGGCTTCGCGGTGGCGTCGGCCTGGTTCTGGAACGCGGCGCTGTTCCCGGTGACCGGCCGCGGGCTGCTGCGGTACTCCGAGATCGGGCCGGTGCCACCCGCGGTGCTCGTCGTCGTCGTGGCCCTGGTCGCGGTGGGGCTCGTCGCGTCGGTCGTGCAGGTCGCGCGCGCCGACCGTCGGACCCTGGCGACGACGGTTCCCGTCCGCTGACACGCCCGGCTGCGGAGCGCCGCGGTGGCACGACGTGCCGCAGGCGGCGCCGAGGGGTCGCGAACTGTCGGCAGGCGAGGCCGCAGACGACACTTCGTGACCCCTCGGCGGACGGCGCGCGGCGTGCGGTGGGCGCACCCACGAGACGGACGGGAGGCCCGGTGCCAGCTGGCACCGGGCCTCCCGTCCGTCGTCACGCGCGACCGGTGCCCCACTCCGTGAGCAGCAATGGTCGGGTCCGTCATCCGGACCCGACCATTGCTGCTCACGAAGCGACGCGCGTCAGGCGGCGGGGACGCCGCCCTCGACCGCGGAGGGGTCGTCGGTCGGGCGGTTGCGCCGGAACCACGTCGGGGCCGCAGCGCAGAGCAGGAAGAGTCCGTCGACCGCCAGGCTCCAGACACGGGTGACGACGACCACGACCAGTGCGATGGGCGGCGGCATGACGAGCGCCAGCAGGAGGGCCTGCACGCCCTCGCGGACGCCGAGCCCGCCGGGGGCGAAGACGGCCAGCATGCTGATCGCCGAGGCCATGCTCGCGGCACCGATCACGAAGGCCGCGTCGGTGAGCTTCAGCGACGGGTACACGCCGAGGGTGATGAAGTAGTACGCCGTGCCGGACAGCACCGCACCCGCGACGTAGAGCCCGGCTCCGCCGAGGACCGTGCCGAGGTTCGGACGGACGTCGGCCTCGAGCGGCTTGCGACGCAGGACCTTCAGCGCGATCCCGATCAGGAACACGAACACGCGCGGGATCAGGCAGACGACGCAGCCCACGAACGCCGCGATCATCAGGACGATCAGCCACGGGTCGAGGTTGTGCGTCCGCGGGTCGATGAGCAGCAGCACGAGCGCCAGGGCAAGCGTGGCGGCGATCTGCAGGGCGCCCTCGAGCAGCCCGCTCACGCCGAGGCGGGCCTTCGAGACGCCGTGCTTCGAGGCGAAGTAGACCTTGCCGATGATCCAGGTCGCGGCACCGGGGATGTAGCGGCCCATCCAGGACTTCGCGTACACGTAGGTCAGGGTGACGCCGCTGCCCTTGAGCCCGGTCGCGCCGAGCCGTCGCAGCAGGTAGAACCAGATGCCGACGCCCCAGTACCGGAAGCCGAGGCTGATCACCGTCGCGAGGATCACCCACGACCACTGCCAGTCGAGCCCGGCGAGCTGTCCCCAGTCGACGCTCCGGACGTACAGCACGAGGAACACCGCGAGCAGGACGTAGAAGGCGATGGGGATCGCCTTGCCGAGGAACCGTCGTCGCTTCGACGGACGCTTCCCCTCGGGCGCGGGGGTGTCGCTGGTGCTTGCGGACAAACGGGTCTCCTGCTCAGGTCACGGGCTCAGGTCATGGTAGACGCTGGGGCGGGCCGCTCCCTGCGGTGCTGCCGCAGGGAGCGGGTGCCGGGGACGTCACCGGTCGAGCGTCACCGGGCGAGCTTGACGATCTGCACGCGGCAGGGGATCTCCGGGTCGGTGGAGCGGTCCGCGCTGCACGAGATCGTCGCGTTGTACGTGCCGACCAGCTTGCCGGCCACCGAGTAGTCGCGCGCCGGGGCGGTCGCCGGGTCGAACTGCACGAAGTACTGCACGCCCTCGTCGATGAACAGGTTGCGCATCGCGTCCGAGTGGTACGTGTAGCCCTGACCTGAGCGACCGTACACACGCGTGTCGGTCAGGAACGCGAGCGAGGAGAGCGAGCGGTAGTTCGAGCCGATGACGGTGGCGTCCTCGGGCAGCGCGCCGCTGGCCCGGATCTGGTCGGCGAGCCGGACGATCTCCGGCACGTCGGTCGGCCCGAACACGCGCAGCGCCTCGGTGCGGTTGACCGACGGGTAGAACGGCGCCGGGGACCCGAACCAGTTCTGCGTGTACGAGGCGATCGGCACCACGGCGATCGCGACGCACGCCACGATCGTGCGGACCACGCCCCGACGGCGCACCAGCCGCCAGACGGCCGGCAGCATGAGCGCCCCGATCATCGCCGTCAGGTAGAACAGCGGCCAGTAGTACCGGGCGTTGCCACCGCCGCTCGACGACGACGTGATCATGCCGTAGCCGACGAAGTACACCAGGGTCGTCGCCGCGACGATGCAGGTGAACGCGTAGCGGCGGAACCGCACGACACCGATGACGAGTGCCGCCGCGAAGAGCAGGGCGATCGGCGCCGCGAACGGGGCGAAGGTGCTGATCTTCTGCAGGTAGTACGGCAGGGCGAGCATGCGCTCGTGCAGGTAGTACCCGGCGCGGGCCGCGATGCCCGACTCCTTCGTGACCTTCGGCGCGGTGTCCTCGGTGGTCGACTGCGTGGGCGGCGGCACCACGGCGGGGTCCGGGTTGTCCATCGGGCCCTGCTTGTAGACCGACGGGGTGAAGTCCTCGTTGGGCGAGAAGGCGTGGTCGTTGGGCGGGACCGGCAGGAACGGCCAGTCCGTTGCGCGGCCGCCGTCGTCGAACTTCGAACCGATGTTGACCGACAGCGACGACCCGAGCGTCACCGTGCCGTACTTGAGGGTCAGTGCGCCGACCCACGGGGCGATGACGACGGCGAACACGACGATCGTGGCGACCGGGGCCGTCCACCAGTGCCGGACGGGCTCACGGCGGCGACGGGCGGACCAGACGCGCAGCAGCAGCCAGAGGATCACGGCACCGACGGCCACGGGCAGCAGGAAGAGCTTGGTGAAGTACCCGAGCGCGGCCACGACGCCGAGCACCGCGCCGGAGGCGACCCGCGCACGCGTCGAACCGTGCAGCGCCTGGTCGGCCCACCGGAGCGCCCAGAGGAACCCGACGATCCACGCGACGACGAGCAGGTCCGGGGTCTGCACCGACACGGCGCTCATCAGGGCGGGGATCGCGGTGACCATGAAGAGCACGGCCGGGACGATGCGGTGGTTCTGCGACCAGACCAGCCACCCGCCGATGCCGAGCACGACGGCCACGGCGAAGCAGTTCACGATCGCGAAGGCCGTCTGCATGCCGAGCCCGAGGGCGATGAACGGCGCCATCATCCACGAGACCAGCGGCGACCAGTACGCGTTGATCGCGTCGGGCAGCCACCCGTTCGCGTACTCGCGCGCGATGCCCATGTAGGAGATGCCGTCGACGTTCGTGACGCCGAGGCGGTTGTGGTACGCCACGGCGGCGCTCAGGGCGACTCCGATCACCACGAGGACGCCCAGGATCAGGGGTGCGACGACGTGCCGGTACCGTCGCGCACCCGCCCCCGAACGCCGTCGTGCGGGCTCGTGGGTGCTCTGCGGTGCTGCGGTCGTCGTCACGGTCACGTGCTTCATCATGACATCCGTTCGCTTGTCGGACCGCACCGAGGCGGATCGCGGGCCCCGCTCGGCGTGTGGGAGACTGCCGGGGACCCCGCTCCGACCACCTCGAGGACGTTCGTTGGCCACCGAAACCCGCGCAGCCGAATCCGCAGCCGAACCGACGGCGGCCGCTCCCCGCGCAGGGGGCCGGCTCGAGTTCCCGTACCTGGACGGGCTCCGCGGTCTCGCCGCCCTGGCCGTGGTGTTCTACCACGCGTACCTCTTCACCGGGACGACCGGGACCGGGCCGACCGAACTGCCGTGGCTCCGACCGTTCATCGGGTGGGGCTACCTCGGCGTCCCGCTGTTCATCGTCCTGTCCGGCTACGTCCTGATGCTGCCCGTGGTGACCCGGTTCGACCGCTACCGGTTGCCCGGCGGCTTCTGGAAGTTCATCTGGCGCCGCGCCCGACGGATCATCCCGCCGTACTGGGCGTCGCTCGTCGTCTTCGCGCTCATCATCCTGTTCGTCCCGGTGATGGGGCAGCCCGGCGGCACCCAGTGGGACACGAAGCTGCCGATGGGCTGGGGCACGTTCCTCACGCACTTCTTCCTGGTGCACGACTTCTTCCCGCAGTACATCGGCAAGATCAACGGCCCGATGTGGACGGTCGCCGTCGAGTGGCAGATCTACTTCCTCATGCCGCTGCTGATCCTGCCGCTCTGGAAGGTCTTCGGCGGGTGGGCGACCGCGTCCTCGCTGGTCCTCATCGGCATGTGGATGGGCGCCGAGAGCCGCTACTCGTGGATGCACCCGTGGTTCGTCGGCCTCTTCGCGGTTGGCATGCTCGCCGCCGAGCTCACCGTCAAGGCCCGTGACGAGCACCTGACCGGCAAGCTCAACACCTCGAAGCTCGGCGGTCCGCGGTGGCAGAGCGGCGTGTTCGTGGCCGCGATGTTCGTCGGCATGCTCCTCGTCTTCTTCCGCAACCGCGACTACTGGCAGCACCAGACCTGGCCGTCCGAGGTCGTCCTCGGCATCTTCGCCGGCATCCTGCTGACCTGGATGGGCCGCAAGGCGGTCACCGGGGAGCACACCTGGCTCGCACGCTTCTTCGCGTGGAAGCCGTTCGTGCTCGCCGGCCTCGTGTCCTACACGATCTACCTCTTCCACAGCCCGTTGCTCGGACTCGGCAACCTGCTGCTCCTGCCGATGGGCCTGTACCCGAAGTGGCAGTTCCTGATGATGGTCTTCGTGGTGATCCCGATCACCCTGGCGATCTGCGTCGGGATGTGGTGGCTCGTGGAGCGCAACTTCCTGAACCGCCGGCAGAAGCACGCCACCCGCGAGGTCTCCTCGCGCGGGCGCCTGCCCGAGGTCGAGACGGACGACGAGGGCACCCGCACCGCCCGCTGACCCCGAAAGCGGACACCGCAGCGGACGCCGCCCGGGTGCGTCTCACGGACAGGTGTCGCCGAGTCCGGGTAGCATCGCTCGGACCGCGGCGTGGGAGATCAGGACCACGGCATCTCGACAGGGAAGACGAGACCACATGCGCGCACCCATCAGCAGGATCCTCGGGCTCGGCACCGCTGCCGCCGTTGCCGGGGTCATCACCTTCGGCAGTGGCCCGGCGGTCGGCGCGACCGCCACCGAACCCGCCGGCACCGACACCGGTCAGCAGCTCTCCATCGCCGAGATGGACCGCACCGGCAACCACACCATGGGTGCCGGCATCGCCGCCCACGCCGGTGAGACCCACGTGACGACCTCCCCCGACGCGACCTCGGGCGGCGGCGTGAGCGCACAGTCCCTCAGCTCGTCGGCCGCTGCCGCCACCGCCGGCGGGCCACCCCCCGGCCGGGTGCAGGGCTTCGACATCAGCGCGTGGCAGCCGAGCGTCAACTTCCTGCAGGCCTACCGCAACGGCGCCCGGTTCGTGTACGTGAAGGCGACCGAGGGCACCTCGTACGTCAGCTCCACCTACAAGCAGCAGTACGCCACCGCCAAGCAGCGCAACCTGTACCGCGGCGGCTACGTCTACGCCCAGCCGAGCCAGGCGAGCGGCGCCGCGACCGCGAACTACTTCTTCGCCCACGGCGGCCAGTGGAGCAAGGACGGCAAGACCCTGCCGCCGCTGCTCGACATCGAGTACGGCAGCGCCGCCCAGGGCACCTGCTACGGCAAGTCGTGGGGCGCGATGCGCACCTGGATCAAGGACTTCAACCGGACCGTCGTCGCCAAGACGGGTCGGTACCCCGCGATCTACACCACGACCGACTGGTGGAAGCGCTGCACGAACAACAGCAACCAGTTCTCGAAGAACCCGCTGTTCGTCGCGATCTACCCGGTGAAGAACTTCACCACCCCCGGCACCCTCGGACGCAGCTGGTCGAAGTGGACCTTCTGGCAGTGGGCGGCCAGCGGCACGCTCCCCGGCGACCAGGACGTCTACCGCAACGACATCACGTACCTGAAGCGCTTCGCGTCCCGGACGAGCTGACGCCTGTCAGGGACGTCGCTGCGATCGACGGCCCTGCCACCAGCCGACGGCGAACAGCACGGCGCCGACGAGCAGGAACGGCCCACCCGCGAAGACGAGGAACGCCGCACCGAACGGGAAGCTCCCGCCGGTCGCGGCGTACACGGTGAGGATCAGCGCCCCGGTTCCGGAGATGGCTCCGCCGATGGCGGCGGTGACGCCGCCGGCGACGGTGAGGGATCGACGCTCGGTCATGTCGTCAGCCTAGGGGCGCGCGCCCCCGGCGCTCGGCCACCACGAACGGACAGGAGGCCCGTGGCGGTGTCGCCACGGGCCTCCTGTCCGTCACGGGCGCGCGTTCGCACCCGCCGTGTCAGCGCACAGTGTCAGCGGACGTCGCGCGTCGCCTCGGCGAAGTCGGCGTCGAGGGCGGTCGCCATGCGGGCAACGCCCTGCGCGAGCTGCGCGCGGACCGCGTCGCGGTCCGCGTCGAGCGCCTCGAGCTGCGCCGTGACGTCGTCGACGAACGTGGGCTCGAGTGCCGCCTCGATCGGCTTCGAGTAGGCCTGCTGGCCCATCTGCTCGAAGAACAGCCGGCCCTTGTCGACGTAGTAGAGCACCGCGGCGGGGACCCCGGCGATCGTCGCGACGATCGCCGAGTGCAGGCGGCTCGCCAGGAACAGGCGGCTGCGCGACATCAGCCCGGCGTACTCGGACGGCGAGAACTCGTCGGCCTCGACCACGTGGGTGCGGTCGGCGTGCCGCATCAGGGCGATGACCTCGCGGGCGAAGGCGGCGTCACCCTCGGACGCCTCCATGTGCATCGGGTAGAACACCACGTCGGCGTCCCAGCGGTCGATCACACGGTCGGCGAGGTCGGCGACGGCCTGCCGGTAGGTCACGAGCTTGTCGCTGTCGACACCGGTCTGGCGGAAGCGCTTCGGCAGGAACCGGAACGGGATCCAGCCGCTGCGCTTGTAGTGGAACCAGCGACGGACGCCGAAGCCGATCGAGCCCTCGAGCTGCTCGGCGGTCAGGCCGGTGGTGCGCTCGAGCCGTTCGAGCACGTCCGCGTCGGGCGGGGTGACCGTCCCGACGACCGCGGGGTCGAAGGACGACACGATCGGCGTCTTCACGCCCCAGGACAGGAGCTTCTCGCGGGACTCGTCGTCGCGGACGGCGAACGCGCTGCACAGGTCGACGGTGGCGCGGATCAGGCGCTTGCTGACCCCGGCGGTGGTCGGGCCGATGCCCTGGAACGCCCCGACGAGGTGCTTGTTGACCGCACGGACGAGCAGCATCTTGCCGAACCAGTACACGAGGCCGAGCTTGTTCGTGTAGTCCTTCAGGATCTCGCCGCCACCCCAGAGCACCACGTCGGCGCCGCGGGCGGCACGGAGCAGGGCGAACAGGTCGCCGATGCCGGTGCTGTACGGCGAGACCGGCAGGAACCGGATCCCGAACCACGCGGCGTCCCGCTCGGGGTACTGGGACAGGGACACGATCTCGGCGTCCGGCCACCGGCGACGGACGAGCTCGACGTTGCCGGCGAGGATCGCCCGGTCCCCGCGGTTGTGGGGCGAATCGCTATTGTGGATCAGTACGCGCACGGGGTGAGAGCCTACCGGACCGTCCCCCGCCAGCCCCGGAAAGGCACGATGTCCCGCACCACTCGCTCCGCCCGCTCCCACCAGGACCGTCCCCGTCTGCTCGTCCTGGGCTCGACGTTCCCGGCCCGCCCGGACGACGGTGTCCCGGCGTTCGTGCTCGACCTCGCCCACCAGGAGGCGCTCGAGTTCGACACGATGGTGCTCACCCCCCGGGTGCCCGGCGGTGCCACCACCGAGCGCATCGGCGACGTCGGTGTCCGGCGGTTCCCGTACTTCCCGAAGGCGTTCGAGGACCTGGCCGACGGCGCGATCCTCGACAACCTAAAAGAGCGGCGCTCCCGCATCGTGCAGGTGCCCGCGCTGGTGCTCGCGCAGTGGTTCGCGATCCGGCGCGTGGTCCGCTCCGCGAAGCCCGACGTCATCCACGCCCACTGGGCCATCCCCCAGGCCCTCGTCGCGACGCTGGCCGCCCCAGGCGTGCCCGTGGTCGTCACGACCCACGGCGGGGACATCTACGCCCTGCGCGCCGCCCCCCTGGTGCGGCTGAAGCGCTGGGTGTTCGGCCGTTCGGCGCACGTCACCACCGTGAACTCCGAGATGCGCGACCGCCTGACCGAGTGGGGGGTGCCCGAGTCACGCTCCACCGTCATCCCCATGGGTGTCGATCTCGGTCCGGCCCGTGACACCCGCGCCCGCGTCCCCGCACAGGAACACCACGTGGTGGCGGTCGGGCGACTCGTCGAGAAGAAGGGCTTCGGCAACCTGATTGCGGCGCTCCGAGGACTCGGTGACGACGTGCCGTGGCGACTCACCGTGGTCGGCGACGGCCCCTACCGGGCGCAGCTCGAGCAGCAGGCCGCCGGGCTGCCGGTGACGTTCCTGGGCCAGCGGGGCCGCACCGAGGTGCTCGAGACCCTCGCGTCGGCCACGGTCGTCGCGGTGCCGTCGATCCCCGCGGCGAACGGCGACCAAGAGGGACTGCCGGTCACCCTGCTCGAGGCCGCGGCGGTCGGGGCCGCGATCGTCGCGAGCGACCTGCCCGGCATCCGGGACGTCGTGCAGGACGACGTGTCCGGCGTGCTCGTGCCCCCGGGTGACGTCCCGGCACTCCGCGCAGCACTGCAGCGTGTGCTCACCGACGACGCGGCACGGACCCGCTACCAGGAGCAGGCCGTCGTCTCGGCAGCGGAGTTCTCCACCGAACGGATCGGCGAGCGTTACCGAGCGGTGCTGCGCGCGGCGATCGCGTAGAGCACCATGACGGCCGCGGCGCACACCGCCGCGGCCGAGGCCGCCAGCACGACCACGGCGCCGGAGTGTCCGACCAGCTCGGACCCGGCCGTGTCGACGAGCGACCAGGTCGGCACGAAGGCCGCCACGGTCCAGGCCAGCGCGATCCACGTGCCGGCCCGGCCCCAGGCGAGGAACCCCGCCGACATCGCGAGTGCGATCGGCACCAGGACGGTGAGCGTGTAGCGGTTCAGCGGCGCCCCACCGCCGGCGGCGTAGCGGATCTCGACGACGACGAACAGCACGGTGACGACGACCAGCATCGCGACGACGAGCCGGCGCGGCCACCGGTCGTCGTCCGCCGGGGCCCAGGGTCGCAGGCGACGCGTGACGAGGGCTGTGACGAACAGCAGCACCGGCAGGAGCAGGAGCACCCACGGCAGCGGCGACGCGATCGGGAGCGCCCCGCGGAAGAGCGCGAAGAGCTGGCGCCAGAACCCCAGCATCGAGACGACCTCGGCCTCGGAGTAGTGCGGCCGGGGCGTGTACCCGGGCCACGCGGTCGGCCGCCCGCTGAACGACCCGGTCAACGCCTGGTTGCGCAGCCAGAACCACCCGGACGCAGCAGCTGCGGCGACGAGGGGCACCGCGGCGACCAGCACACGGGCACCGATCCCGTGCAGGCGACCGAGCCGCACCGTCCGGGACAGCGCGAACGCCACGACCATCGCCACGAGCCAGAGCGCGAAGGTCAGCCGCGTCGCCGTGCCGGCGGCGGCGACCAGTGCTCCCCCGACCGCGAGTCCCGGGCCGACACCGGACCGGAGTGCCGCACCGGCGACCCCGCAGGCCAACGCGCAGGTCAGCGCCGCCAGCGAGTCGTTGTAGACGACGCCGCCCTGCACCACGAGGACGCTGGTCGACGCGGTGACGACGGCGACGGTCGCGGGCAGCCGCACGACGCCCGGGAAGCATCGCGAGGCCGCCCACGCCGCGCTCGGCACGACCGCGGCGGCGAACACGGCGTTGCACAGCCGGCCGAACACGACCGCCTGCACGGGGTGCCCGGCGTCCACGAGCGGGCCGATCACCGGGGCGAGCAGGACGTAGTACAGCGGCGGGTGCTGCGCGACCCACTGCACCGGCGGCGTCCCGCCGAAGCCCGGCCGGAAGCGGATGCCGTCCAGGAGCACCGGGAGCTGCCCGTGCCACACCCGCAACACGTAGTCCACGTGGGCGGACTCATCGACGCTCGCGAGCGGCATCGACGAGAACGTCCGTGCCACCGAGGCGGTCAGGACGAGCAGCGTGGCGGCGAGGACGACCGGTGTCGCCCAGTCCCGGCCGCGGAAACCCGCGGTCAGCAGGGTGCGGGCGCGGTCCAGGCGTCGGCTGCGCTGCTGCACGCCAGGAGAAGTCAGCGTCCCATGCCGCGGTACGTGAAACCGGCGGCGGTCCACGCGTCACGGTCGAGGCAGTTGCGGCCGTCGATGACGACCGGCGACGCCACGAGCGCGGCTGCGGCGGTCGCGTCGAGCTCGCGGAACTCGGTCCACTCGGTCAGCACGAGCACCAGCTCCGCCCCGCCCAGCGCCTCGGCCGCGCTCTCGACGTAGTCGAGCTCGGGGTGGACGCGGCGCGCGGTGACGACGGCCTCGGGGTCGTACGCCGAGACCACGGCGCCGAGTTCCTGCAGGCGGGCTGCGATGTCGAGGGCCGGCGAGTCGCGCACGTCGTCGGAGTTCGGCTTGAACGCCAGGCCGAGCACCGCGACGCGCTTGCCGCTGACGACCCCGCCGAGCAGCTCCTGCGCCAGCTCGACGACGTGGGCGCGACGGCGCAGGTTCGTGGCGTCGACGTCGGCCAGGAACGCCAGGGACTCCCCGACGCCCAGCTCGTTCGCCCGTGCCTGGAACGCGCGGATGTCCTTCGGCAGGCAGCCGCCACCGAAGCCGAGGCCGGCGTTCAGGAACTTCCGGCCGATGCGGGCGTCGTGGCCGATCGCGTCGGCGAGCGCCGTGACGTCGGCACCGGCGACCTCGGCGATCTCGGCCATCGAGTTGATGAACGAGATCTTGGTCGCGAGGAACGCGTTGGCGCTGATCTTCACGAGCTCAGCGGTGGGCAGGTTGACGACGAGTCGGGGCGTACCGGTGGACAGCGCCTCGGCGTAGACCTCGTCGAGCGCGGCGACGGCCTGTTCGCCGGCCTCGCCGTCGGGCACGCCGTAGACGAAGCGGTCCGGCGCGATGGTGTCCTGCACGGCGAAGCCCTCACGCAGGAACTCGGGGTTCCAGACGAGCGTGGCACCGGGGACGGCTTCGCTGACCTCGGCGGCCAGGCGCGCGGCGGTGCCGACGGGCACGGTCGACTTGCCGACGACGAACTCGCCGGCGGACAGGTGCGGCGTGAGCGCGGCGACGGCGGCGTTCACGTAGGTCAGGTCCGCGGCACCGGTCGGACCCTGCGGGGTCCCGACGGCGAGGAAGTGCACGCGGGCACCGGCGACCTCGGCCATGTCGGTGGTGAAGCGGATCCGACCGGACTCGAGGGCCTCGGTCAGGATCTCGGGCAGGCCGGGCTCGAAGAAGGGGGCCTCGCCCGCGGCGAGCCGCTCGATCTTGGTGGGGTCGACGTCCACGGCGACGACCTCGTGTCCGAGTTTGGCCATGGAGGCGGCGTGCACGGCACCGAGGTAGCCGCAGCCGATCACAGAGATACGCACGTCGAAGAAGGTACCGGTTTCTCGCCGAACTCTCATCACGGCACCCGCAGCGGCGCCCGCGGCGACGGTCACAGCGGCCGGATCAGGCCCGCACGTCGCCCCACGGCGGACGGTCCGGACCGCCGACGATCTCGTCCCAGTCCGGCTCACGGTGCCGACGCCTGGCCTCGTAGGCCTCCACCAGGTCGTGCAGCACGGCGACGACGAGGTCGGCGTGCGGCACGTCGGCGAGGACCACCGCGGGGTCGTCGCCGGGGAACACGAGCACGTCACCGGAGCGGAACAGCCCCTGCAGCCCGCGGCGCCGTACGGTCACGTCGTAGCCGCGGGAGTGCAGGAGTTCCCGCCGGGTCCGCGTGCCGAGTCCGTTGACCACGACCAGGCGACGCGTGGTGACGACGTACCGCTCCGACATCCAGCGGAACAGCGGGACGGCGCCGCCGAACACGACGAGCACCACGACGACGAGCGCGACGACGGCGTTCAGCCACGCCAGCTGCGCCTGGAACACGCCGAAGCCGAACCCGCCGGCCGCGGTGACGAGCACGACGAACACCGCCGGGCGCACCAGCCGACGGGCGTGTGGTCGCAGGCGTGCGACGACACGTTCGGGCGGGGGCTCGGCGGTCATGCCGTCATGCATACCGCAGGTGGGTGACGTCCCCCACCGCGACGCCCCTGGTGCCGCCCGCCTGGTCCCGGATCGTGATGCGACCGGCGTCGTCGATGCCGATCGCGTCGGCCTCCTCGACGGTGCCGTCCGGCAGCTCGAGGCGGATGCGGCGACCGATGGTGCCGCATGCGGCGCGGACGTGGGACCGGACCGTCTCGGCGGCGGGACCCCCGGTGACCAGGCCGGCCACCGCCTCCAGGACGGACCGCAGGAAGGCGGACAGGACCGCGTCGGCCAGGGCGGGTGCGTCGTCGACCGCGCCGGCGAGCAGGAGCGAGGTGGACGTCGGGGTGGGCAGCCGATCAGCCGGGATCGTCAGGTTCACGCCGGCCCCGACCACGACGCTGCCGTCGGCGGCGACCTGGCAGAGGATCCCGCACACCTTGTCCCCGGCGACCTGCACGTCGTTCGGCCACTTCACGACGACGTCCGCGCCGGCGGGGAGCACCGACGCGATCGCGTCGCGCATCGCCGCCCCGGCGACCAGCGGCAACCAGCCGCGGTCGTGGTCGTCCAGGTCCGCACGGACGAGCACGCTGGCGGCCAGCGTCTCACCGGCCGGAGCGGTCCAGGTGCGGTCCAGCCGACCCCGGCCCGCGGTCTGGTGCAGGGTCGCGACGACGCTGCCGTGCTGCTGCCCGGGGGCGGCGGCGAGCAGGTCCGCGTTGGTGGACCCGGTCTCGGCGGGAGTGGTGATCGTCGCGCCCGCCGACCGGACAGCCTCGCTGGTGGCGGGGAACGACGGCGACGGGGATGTGGACATGCACGCAAATGTACGGGCAGGAACCGTGGGGGTCCTCCAACCGGCAGCGTGGCACCCGCCGGTAGGGTGAGCGGGTGACTTCAGGAGACACCCCCGATCTGTCGACGACGGCCGGCCGACTGGCCGACCTCCGCGACCGGTACCACGAGGCCGTGACCGCCGCGGGCGAATCCGCCATCGCCAAGCAGCACGCGAAGGGCAAGGGCACCGCGCGCGAACGCATCGAGCAGCTGCTCGACGAGAACTCCTTCGTGGAGTTCGACGAGTTCGTGCGGCACCGCACCACGTCGTTCGGCATGGACGCCAAGCGCCCCTACGGTGACGCGGTCGTCACCGGCGTCGGCACGATCCACGGCCGCAACGTCGCCGTCTACGCGCAGGACTTCACGGTCTTCGGCGGGTCGCTCGGCGAGGTCGCCGGCGAGAAGATCATCAAGGTCATGCAGCACGCGCTCAAGACGGGCGTGCCGATCATCGGCATCCTCGACTCCGGCGGCGCCCGCATCCAGGAAGGCGTCGTCGCGCTCGGCAAGTACGGCGAGATCTTCCGCCTGAACACCCAGGCCTCGGGCGTGATCCCGCAGCTGTCGATCGTGATGGGCCCGGCGGCCGGCGGTGCGGTGTACTCCCCCGCCCTGACCGACTTCGTCATCATGGTCGACAAGACCAGCCACATGTTCGTCACCGGCCCCGACGTCATCAAGACCGTCACGGGCGAGGACGTCGGCTTCGAGGAGCTCGGCGGCGCCCAGACGCACAACGCGGTCTCCGGCGTGGCCCACTACCTGGCCGAGGACGAGACCGACGCGCTCGACTACGCGCGCTCGCTCATCGGGTTCCTGCCGGACAACAACCTGTCCGACCCGCCGGCCTACGACGTCGCCCCGGAGCTCGAGACCACCGACGCCGACCACGAGCTCGACCTCGTGATCCCGGACTCGACGAACCAGCCGTACGACGTCACCACGATCATCGAGCACATCGTCGACGACGGTGAGTTCCTCGAGGTCCAGCCGCTCTTCGCGCCGAACATCTTGATCGGCTTCGGCCGGGTCGAGGGCCGCACGGTCGGCATCATCGCGAACCAGCCGCAGGCGATGGCCGGCACGCTGAACATCGACGCCGGCGAGAAGGCCGCCCGCTTCGTGCGGTTCTGCGACGCGTTCGGCATCCCGATCCTGACCCTGGTGGACGTGCCCGGCTACCTGCCCGGCACCGACCAGGAGTGGACCGGCGTCATCCGCCGCGGCGCGAAGCTGCTGTACGCCTACGCCGAGGCCACCGTCCCGCTCGTCACCGTCATCACCCGCAAGGCCTACGGCGGCGCGTACATCGTGATGGGCTCGAAGCAGCTCGGCGCCGACATCAACCTGGCGTGGCCGACCGCCGAGATCGCCGTCATGGGCGGCCAGGGCGCCGTGAACATCCTGTACCGCGCCGAGATCAAGCGCGCCGAGGAGTCCGGCGAGGACGTCGCCGCGGTCCGCACGAAGCTCGCGAACGAGTACACGTACAACGTCGCGTCGCCGTACCTGGCGGCCGAGCGCGGTGAGCTCGACGGCATCATCCAGCCGCACGCGACGCGCGTGTCGGTCATCAAGGCCCTCCGGTCGTTGCGGGGCAAGCGCGCCACGCTGCCCCCGAAGAAGCACGGGAACATCCCCCTCTGATGGAACCGGTCGAATCGCCGCGCACGGGATCATCACAATCCCGCGGCCTGATGGGTCGCCACGCAGCCGCCGTGCCCTCGGACGAGCCCGCCTCGGTGGCGGACGTCCGGGTGGTCTCGGGCGACCCCACCCCCGAGGAACTCGCCGCCGTCGTGGCCGTCCTGCAGCGCCAGGCCGACGAAGCCGCTGCCGCCGGACGCGCCGCCGTGGTCGTCGAGCCCCGCACCGGGTGGGACGCCGCGGCCCGCGGGCTCCGCCGCCCGCTCGATCACGGACCGGGCGCCTGGGGCCGATCGCTCCGCTGATGTACCCCTGGTGCGCTGGCGACCCGAACGGTTGCAGGGCGCACTTCCCGGTCGGTATCCCCTCACTCGGGGGACACGTTCAGCGGATACGGACCGGAAATGCCGGAATTGTCCCCCATAATGACGACTGACATGCGGCTCGTGCGTCGGCATAGTAGTTGGTGTTCGGTGTCCTTCAACGAAAGACATCGCAGGACGGTGGCCGACTAGGGTACGAAGCCACCGCCCGCTGCGAGGCAGGGCGACATTCGGGTTGTCGCTCAGCCTCGGGTCGTGAACGGGCCGGTCGGTATCCGACCGGCCCGTTCCCCGTTTCCGGGGGTCTGTCGCGGGTGCGGGCGGGCGTCGGTGCGGTTGGCGGGGGCGATGCGGAACGACACCGTCGACGTCGTACGACAACGACATGGTCGCTTCCGTGCGCGCGCCAGCCCGGCGCACCCACGTGACGGCCGGGAGGCCCGTGGCGGGGCCGCCACGGGCCTCCCGGGTGTCCCCCATCGCGTCCACCGCCGCCCGCACGCCCGGCGCTCCACGCGCGTCCGCTGCGCCGTCCGCACCACGTTCGCGACGATCCACGCGTCGATCACGTGGTGCATCGTCGCGACACGCGCGCGCGTCCCGCTGGCGTGCCGTGCTCAGCGCGCGCTACGCCGGCTCGTGCCGCGGGATCTCCAGCCAGAGCGCGACGGAGTCGTCCTCGTCCCCGTCGTCGTCGTCCATCCCCGCTCCGAGCGCCGCGGACTCACTGGCCGCGCCGTCGAGGCGGAGTCCGACGACGGTCACCGCGGAGTCGGAGCCCTCGCCGACCGTCCGGACGATGACGTTGTCGGCATCGCGGGCCTGCCGGAGCGCCTCGGCGACACGGGCGTGGATGCGCCGGATGTCCGGGGCGTCCAGGTCGTCGAGCCCGCCGTCGTCGTGCAGCTGGACGGTCGCGCCGCGGCGACGCAGGCGCATCACCTCGTCGCGGACGTCGTCGGACAACAGGGACCGGCCCCGGATCTCGTCGCGGATGGCCTGCTCGAGGTGCAGGCACTCGGCGCGGTCGGCGTCGTCGAGGTCGCCGCAGGAGTCGATGATGCGCTGCAGCATCGGCAGGGCCATCCGGGTGGTCTGACTCAGGCGGAACTGCCGCTCGAACACGTGGGCGTCCTGCGCGGCCTGCCAGTCGGCGGTCTCCTGCTCGGCGAGGACGAGTTCCCGGGTGTTCCGGATGGCGCGGCTCATCGCGGCGGCGAAGACCGTGGCGATCGCGACCCAGGCGACGCTGCCGACCACGCCGAGCCCACCGAGCGAGCCGAGACCGGCCCAGGCGACGGTGTACACGGTCAGGAACAGGACTCCGGCCCACGCGAAGGGGCCCCGACCGCGCACGACGAGCACCACCATGAGCGTGCCGA
The DNA here is from genome assembly GCF_003224215.1 of Curtobacterium sp. MCLR17_043. Classification (NCBI taxonomy): domain Bacteria; kingdom Bacillati; phylum Actinomycetota; class Actinomycetes; order Micrococcales; family Microbacteriaceae; genus Curtobacterium; species Curtobacterium sp. MCLR17_043. Next base: position 41,735 of record NZ_QKLH01000002.1, read on the forward strand.
TGGCCGCGATCCACCAGGTGGCGGAGCCCGGACCACGACCATCGACGAGGACGGGGGCGGCGATCACCGGCATCACGATCGCGGTGGCGAGGGAGAAGCAGGCCGTCCAGACCGGCAGGACCCTGCCGGGGACGAACAGTGCGAGGCCGGTGGCCGCGGCGTACAGGACCATGCAGGCGATGATCGGGGCGACCTGGTCGACGCGCGGCAACGTGGCCGCGGCGAGGACCAGGTGGTAGAGGGAGAACAGCGACGCCAGGCCGAGGGCGATGCTCGCCGGCAGGGAGACCTTCATGCGGTCGTCCTCGCGGCCGGCGACCACGTCAGCACGATGCGGGTGCCCTCGCCGGGGGCGGTGTGCACCTCGGCGCGACCGTCGACGGTCGCGACCCGCTCCACGATGGAGCGGCGGACACCGAGCCGTTCGGCGGGGATGGCCGCGACGTCGAACCCGCGGCCCTCGTCACCGACCTCGACGAGCACCCCTTGGCCCTGCTGCTCGATGCGGACCCAGCGGGAGACGTCAGCGTCGCCGGCGTGCTGCACGCTGTTCACCGCGGCCTGCAGCGCCGCCGAGGCCAGCGCGTCGGCGACCGACGCGGGCAGGCGGACCGACCCGGTCGGCGTCGGGACGAGGCGGACCGGAGCGGGCAACGCACCGACCCCCTCGCGGATGCGTGCCCGGAGTTCCCCGAGGGCGACCGGCGCGACGTCACCGGGACCGTCGGTGGCGGCGGCCTCGAGGTGGTCGATCGCGTTCCGGGCCATCCGCGCGGCGAGGGTCTTGGCCTCGAGCGTGTCGGCACGGGCGGCGGAGAGCAGCGTCGTGAGCACGCTGTCGTGCACGATGGCGTCCACCTGCACCCGCTCGACCTCGGTCGCGTGTTCCCGGATGGCGAGCGAGTACCGCCGCACCGCCGTGGACTGCGCCGTGTCGACCGACGTGGCCGCACGCCGCAGCACCACCGCGATGACGAGCACCGCACCGCTGAGCAGCGCCGTGTACACGCCGTCGAGCAGGACCGCGAGGACCCCGACGTCGCCGCCGAGCGGGCTGAGCCGGATGACGACGTAGACCGCCGGCACGAGCGCCGTGTAGACCGTCGCACGCCACGTGGCGAAGCCCATCGCCGCCGCCGTGCAGCCGACCGTGCAGAACCACCACGGCCACGGCTGCTGCGCCGACGGGATGGGCTCCTGCACGGTGGCCGTCCACGTCACGAGCACAACGAGGAACAGCAGCGCGCAGACGATCTGCGCCAGCTGGGCGACCCGCTGCACGAAGGCCGAGACCCCGATGAACACGAACGACGCCGCGAGGGCGAGCATCAGCGTCGGACCCCAGAACGGGTCGAGGTACGGCAGCTGCTGCAGGACCGCGGGCGCGTCGACGATGCCGAGGCCGATCGCCGCCATCGCGAGGAGGATCGCGAACGCGCGCTCGACCGACGCCTGCGTGATCGAGGCGCGGACGCTGCGCGCCGGATCGGCGCCGAACGGCGCCGGTTCGACGACCGTCCGCGCCGACTCAGCCGCGGTCGCCATCCGTGTCAGCGACCGTCGCCGTCGGGGTCGATGCCCGAGTCGAGCCCGGGGAGGATCCCGTCCTCGACGGCTCGACGCAGCAGGTCGACCTTCGTCGGGGCCGGGCGACCGACCTCGACGTACTTCACACGGATCCGGTCGAGGTACTCACGGGCCGTCGAGTAGCCGATGCCGAGCTGCTGGGCGGCGAGCTTGAGCGGGAGTCCCGAGGCGTAGAGGTGCAGGATCTCGCGCTCGCGGCGGCCGAGCTGCGCCTTCGCGAAGTCACGGTCGGCGTCGATGGCGCTCGCCCACTCGAGGTTGTTGAGCACGTCACCGCGTGCGACGGTGGCGACCGCGGCCATCACCGTCTTGGTGGCCGAGGACTTCGGGATGACGCCGGCAGCCCCTGCTGCGAGCGCCTCACGCACGTTGGCGACACGGTCCGCGATGGAGTGCACGAGCACCGCCGATCCCGTCCCCTGCACGCCCTTGACGTTCTCGGTCACGGTCGAACCGTCACCGAGGGACAGGTCGAGGACGACGACGTCGACCTCTCGCCCGTCGAGGTTCTCGACGTACTCGGGGACGCTGGCGGCGGTGAGCACCACCTCGAACCCCTCGTTCTGGCACGCCGCCTGGATCCCGAGTCGGACGGACTCGTGGTCGTCGACGATCGCGACCCGGACCGGCCTGGTGGCCGCCCCTGACGTCTCGGTGCTGGTGGTTGTCGTTCCTGCTGCCACAGTGGCCTCTCGTTCCGATGCGCGACGCCGGCCCCTGAAACCGGAGTGCCATCAACGACCCAGGATACCCAGCCCGGACTCAGGTGCGGGGCTTCTCCGCTGCGCCACGCTGGCCGGTCCGCCGATTGGTGGACACCCCGACACGCAAGGACCCGCGGTCGAGCGACCCCCGGACCTCAGCGCGCGGGGACCAGGCGTGCGACGGCTTCCAGGTGGTGGGTGTGCGGGAACAGGTCGAAGGCCCGCAGTGCTTCGAGCCGGTAGCCGAGGTCGGCGAACGTCGCGACGTCGCGGGCCAGCGCCACCGGGTCGCACGCCACGTAGACGATCTGCTCCGGCTGGAGCGCGGCGATCTGCACGACCACGTCACGACCAGCACCGGCGCGGGGCGGGTCGAGCACGATCGTGCCGGCGCGGAAGCGGTCCTTCTCGGCGCGCGAGGCGTTCGCCACGGTGTTCGTCAGCCAGCGGTCGACGCGGCCGGTCTCGGCGCGGGCGCCGAGCCACTCGGACAGGTTCTCCTGCGCGTGCTCGGTGGCACGGGCGGCGCTCTCGACGCTCGTGATGCGCGCCTTCGGGCCGACCAGGTCACCGAGGGCGGCGGCGAGCAGGCCGACACCGCCGTACAGGTCCAGGTGGGTGCCCTCGGGGTCGAGGCGATCGCGGTCGACCAGGTCCTGCACGGCCTCGGTGAGCACGGTCGCCGCAGCGCGGTGCACCTGCCAGAACCCGTTGTCGTCGACCTGGAACGTGCGCTCCCCCACGACCTCGGTCACCACGGTGGGCTTCTGGTCGTCGATGACGAGCCGCGCGCCCTCGGAGCCGCTCGGTGCGAGGACGTCGATCACCGACGAGCCCGGCAGCGCACCACGGCCGAGCGGGGCGCTCTGCTGCACGACGGCGGTCGCGAGCGGCAGGCCGGTCACCGGGATGACGGAGTGGGAGCGGGCCGCGAACGGGCCGGCGGTGCCCTGCTCGTCGACGTGCAGCCGGACGCGGGTGCGCCAGCCGAGGCCGTTCGCCGCGTCGTCGCCGGGCGCGGCCTCGACGACGACGTCGTGGCCGAGCACCTCGGCGAGGTCCATCCGCGCGAACCGCGCGAACGAGTCGACGAGGACGTCGTGCTTGAGCGTGCGCTGGTGCGCGAGGGCGATGTGCCCGAACTCGGCGCCACCCGGGCGCGTCTCGGGGTCACGCTCGAGCGCGGCCTCGGGCCAGACGTGGTCGACGCGGTGCTCGCTCGGCGTGATGACGCTGACCGTGTCGGCGCGCCAGAACGACTTCTTGCGGTCCTCGGTCACCCGGGCGACGACGCGCTCCCCGGGGATCGCGTCCGAGACGAAGACCACCCGTCCTTCGTGCCGTGCCACCGAGATGCCGCCGTGGGCGATCCCGGTGACGTCGAGTTCGAGCAGCGTGCCGACGGATTCACCCATGGTGAGATGGTCCCATGCGTCTGTACCTCGCGAGTACATCCCCCGCCCGCCGAGCACTCCTCGCCCAGTCCGGGGTCGAACCCGTGCTCGTGTCCCCCGGGGTCGACGAGGACGCCGTCGGCGCCGCAGCAGCGGCATCGCTCGGCCGTGAGCTGACCGGTCCGGAGCTCGTCTCGCTCCTCGCCGTCGCGAAGGCGTCCGCGGTCGCCGACTCCGCGGTCGCCGGGTCACCGGTCGACGGCGTGGTGTTCGGCGGCGACTCCGCGTTCGAGGTCGACGGACAGCTGTACGGCAAGCCGCACGACCCGGCGGTCGCCCGGGAGCGCTGGCGGCAGATGCTCGCCGCCGGCGGCGGGACCCTGTGGAGCGGGCACTGCGTGATCGATCGACGACGCGACGACCGGCACCGGGACCCGGAACCGGCCACGGGGCGGCCTGGAGGCGCGGTACCGGCCCGCACCATGCCTCCCGTCCGGTCCCTGGTCACGTCCACCGCCGGTGTCCCGCAGCTGGGTGCCGTGGCGCCCGGCGGGTCGGCGCTGGCCGCCGCCGGCGACCGCGTGGTCGCGGTCGACAGCGCGGTGCTGACCTTCGCCGACGACGTGTCCGTCGACGAGATCGACGCGTACGTCGCGACGGGCGAGCCGCTCAAGGTGGCGGGTGCGTTCACCATCGACGGTCGGGCCGCGGCGTACATCACGCGGATCGACGGAGCACCATCCGCCGTGATCGGGATGTCGCTGCCGGTGCTGCGGTCGATGCTCCTCCGGGGCTTCGGCATCGCCTGGCACGATCTCTGGGCTCATTAGACGCGGCGCACTGTAGACATCCACACCTGTTCCGGGTGGTTCTTTGTGGGTGCCAGTCAAAACGCACTCCCGCCGCACGAATACGCTGCTGTGTCATGCCCCGTATCAGCAAGGTCCTCATCGCGAACCGCGGCGAGATCGCCGTCCGCATCATCCGCGCGGCCCGCGACGCGGGCAAGGCATCGGTCGCGGTGTACGCCGACCAGGACCGCGATGCCCTGCACGCCCGCCTCGCCGACGAGGCCTACGCGCTGAACGGCACCACGAGCGCCGACACGTACCTCGTCATCGACAAGATCATCTCGGTCGCCCGCCGTTCCGGTGCGGACGCCGTGCACCCGGGCTACGGGTTCCTCGCCGAGAACGCCGACTTCGCCCGCGCCGTCATCGATGCCGGGCTCGTCTGGATCGGCCCGTCGCCGGAGTCGATCGAGCGCCTCGGCGACAAGGTCTCCGCGCGCCACGTCGCCGAGAAGGTCGGCGCACCGCTCGCCCCCGGCACCATCGAGCCCGTGCAGGACGTCTCGGAGGTCTTCGACTTCGTCGACCAGGTCGGTCTGCCCGTCGCGATCAAGGCGGCGTTCGGCGGTGGCGGTCGTGGTCTGAAGGTCGTCCGCGACCGTGCCTCGGTCGAGGAGCTCTTCGAGTCCGCCACGCGTGAGGCGATCGCCGCGTTCGGTCGGGGCGAGTGCTTCGTCGAGAAGTACCTGGACAAGCCGCGCCACGTCGAGACCCAGTGCCTGGCGGACGAGCACGGCAACGTCGTCGTGGTCTCCACCCGCGACTGCTCGCTGCAGCGACGCCACCAGAAGCTCGTCGAGGAAGCCCCGGCGCCCTACCTGACGTCCGAGCAGCAGACCGCACTGTACGAGTCGTCCAAGGCGATCCTGCGCGAGGTCGGCTACGTCGGCGCCGGCACCTGCGAGTTCCTCATCGGCGCCGACGGCACCGTGTCGTTCCTCGAGGTGAACACCCGCCTGCAGGTCGAGCACTGCGTGTCCGAAGAGGTCACCGGCATCGACCTGGTGCGCGAGCAGTTCCGCATCGCCGAGGGTGGCGTGCTCGACTACTCGGACCCCACGCCGCGGGGACACTCGTTCGAGTTCCGCATCAACGGCGAGGACCCGGGTCGCAACTTCTTCCCCGCGCCCGGCCCCGTGCACGCGTTCAACGCACCGTCCGGCCCCGGCGTGCGCGTCGACTCGGGCGTCGTCTCCGGTGACGTCGTGTCCGGCTCGTTCGACTCGATGCTCGCGAAGCTGATCGTCACCGGCGCCACCCGTGCCGAGGCGCTGGAGCGTTCGCGTCGTGCACTCGCCGAGTTCGAGGTCACCGGCCTGCCGACCGTGCTCCCCTTCCACCGCGCCGTGGTGTCCGACCCGGCGTTCGCGACGGCCGACGACGAGCCGTTCAGCATCTACACGCAGTGGATCGAGACCGACTTCGTCAACGACATCCCGGCGTGGAGCGGCTCCCCCGAGGAACTGCCGGCCCCGGCTGCGCGCGACAGCGTCGTGGTCGAGGTGCAGGGCAAGCGCATCGAGGTCACCATGCCGTCGATCGTCGGTGGCGGTGCTGCCGGCGGCGTCGCCGGTCGTCGTCCGGCCGGCCCCACCGCTCCCCCGAAGCGCCGCTCGTCGGCCGTCCGCGGGGGCCTGGCGAAGTCCGGGTCGTCCGTCGCGTCGCCGATGCAGGCCACCGTGGTGAAGCTCGCGGTCGCCGAGGGTGACACCGTGGTGAAGGGCGACCTGCTCGTCGTGCTCGAGGCCATGAAGATGGAGCAGCCCGTGCAGGCCCACAAGGACGGCGTCGTCACCGGGCTGAACGCCCCGGTCGGCCAGACGGTCTCGTCCGGTCACGTGCTGCTCGAGCTCGCGTAGCGCGGGGTTCCGTCTCGCAGCTCGGTTGGCGCCCCGCTGTGGTCATCGCGCCCCGACTCTTCGGGGCGCGATGACCGTCAGAGGGCGCGGATCGCAGCATGACGCCAAGCCGTACCCCAGTCCGGACCGAGCGGCACCCCGGCATCGTGCAGGATCCGCGGGAGCTGCCCCGCGGGCATCGCGTCCGCCCACATCACCCGTGCGAAGCCGTTGACCTCACGACGGCGACGGAGACGGTCCTCCCGGCGCTTCTCGTCGACCAGGGCGTCCGCCGCTGTCCGCCCTCGTCGCGGGTCGTCGTACTTCACCCGGCCGTCGAACTCGACTATCACCCCGGGTTCCGCGAACCACAGGTCCACCCGGTCGCGGAGCAGGCCGTCGTGCCGGAACTCCTGCTGCAGTACCGGGTCCGGAGCGCCGAGCACGTGCGCACCCCACCGTGTGATGCTCTCCCCCGGTGACTCGGCGAGCGGATCCGCGTGCTCGATCAGTTCTCGCGCGCGTCGATGCCCGCGAGCACGGCGACTCCCGAGCACTTCGAGGATCGTCGTCCGCTCGACGCCGCGCCGCAGGACCGCGTCGAGCACGACGATGGCACGCCACGGGTGTTCGCGAAGGGCGACGTCGACCGCGGTCTCGGTCAACGTCGTGACGGGCACACGGTCGACCTCGACGGAGGACGGTCGCCTGCCGGCGCTGCCGATGCGCTGGATGCTCTGTTTGACCTGGCCCCGGTCCCGCGACGGGTCGGTCACCGTGACACGCTCGCCAAACGCCCCTATCCACGGAAGTCCGAGCATCGCGACCGCTGACCGGTGTGACACCACGACGGAGCCCCTCCCGCCCGCGAGCACACTCCGGACGAGCATGCGATGTCGTTCGCGTCCCGTCATCGACGCCCACTCACCTGACCCGACGTACGTGCCACGGTGCACCCGGACGAGGGCGCCGACTTCCGGTGCACGACGGATCGCCGAGGCGCGGCCGGGGTCCTGCGCGAGGCCGACGGTCGAGATGGGTTCGTGTTCCATGCTCCGATGATCGTGACGCACGGTCCATCGCGAGCGGGGTTTGCGCGATCTGTGGACAGGCCACGGAGCAGCGCACCCCGTTGCGGGCATCGCGCCCCGAAGAGTCGGGGCGCGATGCCTGCAACGGGGCGCAACACGAACGAGCGGAGCGGACCGCGCCCTACGACACCAAGGGGCGCACCGCGTCGGCGAGGGTGTCGACCAGGCGCTGGGCCTCGGCGGGGGTGTCCGCGACGGTGTCGATGTACACCTTCACCTTGGGCTCGGTCCCGCTCGGGCGGACGATCACCCGGGCGTCGCCGGACAGGTCGTAGCGCAGGATGTCCGAGGGCGGGAAGCCCGCCACCCCGTCGGCGTAGTCCGTCACCGTGTGCACGTCGAGCCCGCCGAGCGTCGTCGGTGGCGTGGACCGGAGCGACGCCATGATCTCGCCGATGCGCGACAAGTCGTCGACGCGGGTCGCGACCTGCCCCGAGGCGAACGCCCCGAACTCGGCGGCGAAGGCCTCGAGGTGGTCGGCGATGGTCGAGCCGGACGCGGCGAGCTCGTCGGCGAGGGACAGCAGTTCGAGCGCAGCCGAGATGCCGTCCTTGTCGCGGACGACCGATGGGTCGACCAGGTAACCGAGCGCCTCTTCGTACCCGAACAGCAGGTCGGGCACCCGCGAGACCCACTTGAAGCCGGTCAGGGTGTCGCGGTACTCCAGCCCGTGGCGCGCAGCCACCCGGGCCAACGCCGGCGACGAGACGATCGACGCGGCGAGGGTGCCGGTCGTGCCGGACTCGGACGCCCGTGCAGCGGCCCGCCATCCGAGCAACCAGCCGACCTCGTTGCCCGACAGCCGACGGTACGACGGCGCACCGTCCTCCGTGGCCGTCGGGATCGCGAGCGCGAGCCGGTCGGCGTCGGGGTCGTTCGCGATCACCAGGTCGGCGCCGACGGCGAGACCACGGGCGATCGCCAGGTCCATCGCGCCGGGCTCTTCCGGGTTCGGGAACGAGACCGTCGGGAATGCACCGTCCGGATCGATCTGCTCCGGCACGACCGCCGGCTCGGCGAACCCGGCCGCGGCGAACACCGCGCGAGCGGTCTCCCACCCGACGCCGTGCATGGCCGTGTAGACGACCTTCGGCTGCTCCTCGACCCCGAGTGCCGGAGCGGGCACGATCGCGGCCGTGGCGGCCACGTAGGCGTCGACGAGGGCCGACGTCGCAACGGTGTAGTCCGTGCCGCGCGGCAGGTCCGTGACGGACCCTGCGGCGACGGCGTCGATGGCGTCCGCGATCTCGCCGTCGACGGGCGGCACGATCTGCGAGCCGTCGTCGTGCTGACCGAGGTAGACCTTGTACCCGTTGTCCCGCGGCGGGTTGTGGCTCGCGGTGACCATGACGCCGGCGCCGACGTCGAGGTGCCGGACGGCGAACGCGAGCACCGGCGTCGGCAGGGCCGAGGGCAGCAGGGTGACCTCGAGCCCGAGGCCGCGCATGACCTCGGCGGAATCACGTGCGAAGACGTCCGAGTTCACCCGGCCGTCGTACCCGATCACGACGCTGCGCGAGCGCCCGGTGTCGATGAGGAACCGTGCGAGCCCCGCAGCGGCCTGGGTCACGACGACCCGGTTCATGCGCAGCGGGCCCCAGCCGAGCTCCGCGCGGAGTCCGGCGGTGCCGAACTGCAGCCGGCCGTCGAACCGCTCGGCGAGCGCCCGGACAGCGGGACCGTCACCCTCGGCCGCCGCGTCGATCGCCGCGGCCAGCTCGTCACGGGTCTCCGGGTCGGGGTCCTGCGCCAGCCACGCCCGCGCGGTGCCGAGCACCTGGTCGAGGTCGAACTTCACGACGCCGGCTGCCCGAGTGCGGCGACCACGCGTGCGAGCAGGCCGGCGATCACCGGCTCGGCCTGCTTGCCGGCCTCGAGCACCTCGGTGTGCGACAACGGGGTCTTCTGGATGCCCGCGGCGAGGTTCGTGATGAGCGAGAACCCGAGGACCTCCATACCGGCCTGACGGGCCGCGATGGCCTCGAGCGCGGTGGACATGCCGACGATGTGCCCGCCGATGGTCTTCGCCATCTGGACCTCGGCCGGGGTCTCGTAGTGCGGGCCGCGGAACTGCGTGTAGACGCCCTCGTCGAGGGACGGGTCGACGGACTTCGCGACCGAGCGCAGCCGCGCCGAGTACAGGTCGGTCAGGTCGATGAACGTCGCGCCCTCGAGTGGGCTGTCCGCGGTCAGGTTGATGTGGTCGCTGATGAGCACCGGTGTGCCCGGGGTCCAGTGCTCCTTGATGCCGCCGGCACCGTTGGTCAGCACCATGATCGAGGCACCGGTCGCCGCGGCCGTGCGGACGCTGTGCACGACCCGACGGACCCCGTGGCCCTCGTAGTAGTGGGTACGGGCACCGATGACGAGCGCGTGACGGCCGTCGGCGAGGCGGATCGACCGGATCGTGCCGGAATGTCCGGGGACGGCCGAGGCGCTGAACCCGGGGACCTGCTCGGCCGGGATCTCGGACACGGTCTCACCGATGATGTCGGCGGCCTTGCCCCAGCCCGACCCGAGGGTCAGGGCGATGTCGTGCCGCTCGATGCCGGACAGTTCGGCGATGGCGGCTGCGGCGTCCCGCGCGACCTCGAACGGGTCGGCAGCGGGGTCGTTCAGCGGGTTCTCGGTGCTCATGCCCCAACTCTAAAGGGCGGACTGAGCGCTCAGTGCTCGCCGAGCGCCCGGTCCACCGCCGCCGTGATCTCGCCCTGGTCGAAGTGGTTCGCGATGACGATGACCTCGGCGTAGGTGTCGCCGATCGCCTCGACGAACTCCTGACTCGTCAGGATCACGTTGGCGTCGTCCGAGACGTCCCGCACCGAGGCGACGTCCGCCGCGACGACCGACGCCGACAGCCCGAGGGCGTCGAGCGCCTTCTCGGCGTTCACCTTGAGGATGCCGCTCGAGCCGATGCCGGCGCCGCAGATGGTCACGATCTTCACGCGGAGACCCCCATGATCGCGCGGACCTCGTCCGCGGTGGTCGCCGCCGCGATCCGTCCGGTGACGGTGGCGTCGTTGAACAGGTTCGCGATCTCGCCGATCGACTCCAGGTGGGTGCCGACCTCGGCCACCGCGAGCCCGAGCACCACACGGACGGGGTCGTTGTGCGGCTGGCCGAACACTACCGGCGTCGCGAGCGTCACGATCGCGAGTCCGTCCCGCACGACCGCGCCACCCGGCCGGGCGTGCGCGAACGCGAGCCCCGGCGAGATGACGATGTACGGCCCGTGCTCCTCGACCATGCCGATCATGGCGTCGGTGTACTCGTCGGTGGTGGCGCCCGAGGCGACGAGCGCACCGCCGACCAGGCGCATCGCGTCACGCCACGCGGGCGCGTCCGCACCGAGGATGACGGCGGTGTCCGGCAGCGGTGGCAGTCCCATGCGTCAGGCCTCCTGGTACCCGGCCGTGATGGTGGCGATGATCTCCTCGCGGTCCTCCAGCGGCAGGAACGACCCGAGCGCGGCGTTGATCTGGAACGCGGCCAGGTCGTCGAGGTCGTAGCCGAACGTGCCGGCGAGCAGCGCGAGTTCCTTCGACAGCGAGGTCCCGCTCATCAGGCGGTTGTCGGTGTTCACCGTGACACGGAAGCCGAGCTGGTAGAGCACGTCGAACGGGTGGTCGGCGAGGTCGTCGCCCCACGCGGCGATCGCCCCGGTCTGCAGGTTGGACGACGGCGAGACCTCGAGCGGGATCTCGCGGTCACGGACCCACGAGGCGACCTCGCCCAGGGAGGCCAGCGTCGAGCCGTCCCCGGCGTCGGACAGGGCGACGTCCTCGAAGATGCGGACGCCGTGCCCGAGGCGGAGCGCCCGGCCGTCGACCAGCGCGGAGCGGATGGACGCGAGCCCGTCGGCCTCGCCCGCGTGCACGGTGACCGGGAACAGTTCGGATGCCAGGTAGTCGAAGGCGGCGCGGTGGTTCGAGGCGGGGAACCCGGCCTCGGCACCGGCGATGTCGAAGCCGACGACCCCGGCGTCACGGTGCCGGACGGCGAGCTCGGCGATCTCGAGCGACCGGTCGGCGTGCCGCATCGCGGTGACGAGCTGGCCGACGCGGATGCGCCCACCGGCGGCGTCGACGGCTTCCTCGATGCCGGCCTGCACTGCCTCGACCGTCTGGTCGAGGGTCAGTCCGCCCTGCAGGTGCTGCTCCGGCGCCCAGCGGACCTCGCCGTAGACGACACCGTCGGCGACCAGGTCCTCGACGAACTCGCGGGCGATCCGGTTGAGCTGCGGCGCGGTCTGCATCACCGACGTGGTGACGTCGAACGTCTTCAGGTACTCGACCAGGGAGCCGGAGTTCGACTGGTCGGCAAACCACTGCCCGAGCTCGGCCGGGTCGGTGGTGGGGAGCGTGACACCCGCCGAGGCCGCGAGCTCGATGATGGTCGCGGGCCGCAGGCCGCCGTCGAGGTGGTCGTGCAGCGAGACCTTCGGCAGGTCGTTGATGACCGCCCCGGCGTCGGGCAGGCGGTAGGTCGGGGCGTCGGCGCTCATGCCCCCAGGCTATCGGTGGTCACCGCCGCCGCGCAGGCACCTGTGCACAACCCACGACGGAAGACACTGGAGGCTCCCCACAGGTGTGCAGGGAGCCTCCGGTCGGTCGGGTGGCCGGGTTCAGGACCCGATGCGCTCGCGCACGATCGGCCCACGTGCCGCGGCAGCGGAGCCCGCCGGGCCGATGGTCCACGCGCCCTCGAGCGACTCCAGCGCGCGCGGGATCCGCGACGCGTCGTCGGAGTGCAGCGTCCAGAGCGGCTGGCCCTCGGTCACGGTGTCCCCCGGCTTGACGTGGAGCTCGATGCCCGCGCCTGCCTGCACCGGGTCCTGCGCGCGGGCACGACCGGCCCCGAGCCGCCAGGCCGAGACGCCGAACGGCAGCGCGTCCTGCTGCGTGAGGACCCCCGACGTCGGAGCGGTGACGACGTGCTGTTCGCGGGCAACGGGCAGCGCGGCGGAGGGGTCCCCGCCCTGCGCGTCGATCATCCGACGCCAGGTGTCCATGGCGCGGCCGTCCGCGAGCGCCGCGGCCGGGTCGGCGTCGGGCAGTCCCGCCAGGGTGAGCATCTCGGTCGCGAGCGCAACCGTCAGCTCGACGACGTCGGCGGGGCCGCCGCCGGCGAGCACCTCGACCGACTCCCGCACCTCGAGCGCGTTGCCGATCGTCAGCCCGAGCGGGACCTCCATGTCGGTCAGCAGCGCCGAGGTCGCGACCCCGGCGTCGTTGCCGAGGTCGACCATGGTCTGCGCGAGCTCCCGGGACGCCTCGTAGGTCGGCATGAACGCGCCGGACCCGAACTTGACGTCGAGCACGAGCGCCCCGGTGCCCTCGGCGATCTTCTTCGACATGATGCTCGACGCGATGAGCGGGATGCACTCGACCGTGCCGGTGATGTCGCGGAGCGCGTAGAGCTTCTTGTCCGCGGGTGCCAGGCCGGACCCGGCGGCGCAGATGACCGCGCCGACGTCCTGCAGCACCTGCATCATGCGGTCGTTCGAGATGGACGCCTGCCACCCGGGAATCGACTCGAGCTTGTCGAGCGTGCCGCCGGTGTGCCCGAGTCCGCGACCGGACAGCTGCGGCACAGCGACGCCGAACGACGCCACCAGGGGTGCGAGCGGCAGCGTGATCTTGTCGCCGACGCCACCGGTGGAGTGCTTGTCGACGGTCGTCTTGCCGAGCGACGAGAACGACATCCGCTCCCCCGACGCGATCATCGCGAGCGTGAGGTCCTTGATCTCGCGCCGCTCCATCCCGTTCAGGAAGATCGCCATCGCCATCGCGGCCATCTGCGGGTCCTCGACGTAGCCGCGGGTGTACGCGTCGACGAGCCAGTCCACCTCGGCGGTGCTCAAGGCCCCGCAGGAGCGCTTCGTACGGATGAGGTCGACGGTGTCGAACGGCTCGACGGCCATGTGGATCAGTGCTCCTGCTGGTAGGTGGCGAGGGTCCGCGGCCCGAAGGCGTCCGGCAGGACCTCGTCGATGGTGCGGATGCCGGAGAGCGTCTCGAGGAGCATGCCCTCGGTCGAGTGCTCGAACAGCAGCTGGCGGCAGCGGCCGCACGGCATCAGGGTCGCCCCGTCGCCGTCGACGCACGTGAACGCGACGAGCTTGCCGCCGCCGGTCATGTGCAGCTGCGACACGAGGGAGCACTCCGCGCAGAGCGTCACCCCGTAGCTCGCGTTCTCGATGTTGCAGCCGGAGACGATCCGGCCGTCGTCGGTGAGCGCCGCGGCGCCCACCGGGAACGACGAGTACGGCGCGTAGGCGCGCCGCATCGCGGCCGTGGCGGCGTCCCGCAGGACGCCCCAGTCCACGTCGTCGACCGGGAGGCCCGTGGCGGCGTCCGTCGGGTCGGTGGCGGTGACCGCCTGGTCACCTGGTTGCTGCGTGTCGGTCATGTGTCGTGCCTCCAGGCCGTCAGCTCTTGATGTAGGGCTTGCCGGACGCGGCGGGGCCGCGCGACTGCCCGACCAGGCCGGCCACGGCGAAGATCGTCACCACGTACGGCAGCATCAGCAGGAACTCGCTCGGCACGGGCGAGCCGACCGCGCTGAGCGTGTTCTGCAGGTTCGACGCGAAGCCGAACAGCAGGGCGGCGAGCGTGGCCTTGATCGGATCCCAGCGGCCGAAGATCACGGCGGCCAGGGCGATGTAGCCCGCGCCCGCGGTCATGTCCTTCGTGAACCCGCCGGTGGCGTCGAGCGTGAAGTACGCACCGCCGAGGCCCGCGATCGCACCGGCGAGCGAGACGTTCCAGAACCGGGTGCTCGTGACGTTGATGCCCACCGTGTCGGCGGCCTGCGGGTGCTCGCCGACGGCGCGGAGTCGCAGACCCCAACGGGTCTTGAACAGGCCGAAGGTGACGACCGCGACGGCGACGTAGGCCAGGTAGACAACGACCGACTGCTCGAAGAAGATCGGTCCGATGATCGGGATCTGGTGGAGCACCGGGACCTCGAACTTCGGGAACCGGATGCCGATGTTGAGCGTCTGCTGGTTCGGGGACAGCACCTGCGAGTACAGGAAGCCGGTCAGGCCCGAGATGAAGGCGTTGATGACGACACCGACGATGACCTGGTCGACCAGGTACTTGATGCTGAACGCCGCGAGGACGAACGACACGAGCACACCCGCGACGAGGGCACCGACGAGACCGACCCAGGGCGACCCGGTGAGCGAGGCGATGAGCGCCGAGGTGAACGCACCCGCGAGGAACTGGCCCTCGATCGCGATGTTCACCACGCCGACCCGCTCCGAGATGACGCCGCCGAGTGCACCGAAGACGAGCGGGACCGCGAGGCCGAGCGCACCGAAGAGCATGCCGGGGATGGTGATCGAGTCGCCGGCGACCGCCCATGCGAGGAAACCGACCACGAAGACGATCGCGAACACCGAGGTCACCCAGAGCGGCACACGTCGCGAGGCACGGGTCTCGACGATCGCGTACACCGTGGCGAGCGCGAGCAGCACGGTGACGACGATCCCGGTGGCCGTCGCCGGCAGCGGGAGGTTCGGCAGCGCGAAGAAGTCGCCCTTCGACGCCAGGCGGAGCGTCGCCGTTCCGGGGCGGTGTCCGAAGCCGAACAGCACGAGCGCGAGCAGCGTGAACACGCCGTACCCGATCGGGAGCTTCCAGCTGCGGGTCGTCTCGACCGGGCGGTCGTCCAGGGGCATGCGCGGCGCGGCCGCGGTGGGGCTGAGGGTGCTCATGCGGCGACCGCCTTCTTGCTGTTCTTGCTCGTCTTCGTGCGCTTGCGTCCACCCGGCTGCGGGATCCGGAAGATCGCGCGGACGAGCGGCGGCGCCGCGATGAAGAGGACGATGAGGGCCTGGATGACGCCGACGATGTCGATCGGGATGCCGTTGGCGGCCTGCATGGCGTAGCCACCGTTCTTCAGGACGCCGAACAGGATCGCCGCCCAGAACACGCCCCACGGCTTCGAACGGCCGAGCAGTGCCACGGTGATGGCGTCGAAGCCGATGCCGGCGTCGATGCCCGAGGTGAAGCCCGTGGTGACGGCGCCCTGCACCTGGTAGGCGCCGGCGATGCCGACCAGGGCACCGGAGATGACCATGACCCAGATGGTCAGCGACGGGACGCTCATGCCGGCCACACGGGCGGCACGGGGGTTCTCACCGATGGTGCGGAACCGGAAGCCGAGCGACGACTTGTTGACGAGCCACCAGACGACGACGACCGCGATGATCGCGACGATGAACCCGAGGTCCACGCCGTACCGCACCCCGAAGAGCTGCGGCAGGAGCGCGCTGTCCTTCGTGGCGGGCGAGATCGGGTTGCTGCTGCCCGGGGCCTGCAGCAGGCCCGGGGTGCGGAGCAGGTAGCTGACCAGGTAGAGCGCGACGTAGTTGAGCATGATCGTGACGACCACCTCGTTCGCACCCGTCCGGGCCTTGAGCACACCGACGATGCCGCCCCAGACCGCGCCGCCGACGATGCCGGCGAGGATCGTGAGCGGGATGTGGATCGCGGCGGGCCCGTCGAACGAGAACCCGACCCAGCCGGCGGCAGCGGCGCCCATCAGGATCTGGCCCTGGCCGCCGATGTTGAACAGCCCGGCGCGGAACGACAGCGCGATCCCGAGCCCGGCTGCGATGAGCGGTACCGAATAGTCGACGGAGCGCGTGAGCGGCCCGATCGCCTGCTGGAACGAGTCCGCGCCGAAGTTGAACACCGAGCCCTGGAACAGCGAGGCGTAAGCGCCGCCGACCGCGGTGCCGATCGCCTGGAGCATGTCCGTCGGGCGGGCGAAGAAGTAGCCGGCGGTCGCACGGACGTTCTCGTCCGTCACCGCGATGAGGATGCCGCAGGCGACCAGCGCGAGGACGACGGCGAGCACCGTGACGAGCACGGAGCCGTTCAGGATCCCCTGCAGGGCGGCCTGCCAGCGGTCACCACCGGCGCCGTTGCGGCGCTCGGTGTCCTCCGCCGAGTCCGTCATCAGGTGCGGGGTCGACTCGACCTCCTGCAGACGGTCGTCGGTGAGCGGGGCGTCCGCGGTGCCGTGCGCAGCCGGGGTCGGCTGCTGCGTGTTGTCTGGCGGTGGGGTGGTCACGCTGCCAGCTCCGTTCCGGTCGTGGGTGTGGCTTGGATCTCGCCGGCCGAACCGGTCATGCGGCCAGCTCCGTTCCTTCTGGGATCTCCCCGGCCATCATGAGGCCGAGGACGTCACGGGGGGTGGTCGCGGGGACGATGCCGACGATGCCGCCGCGGTACATCACGGCGATGCGGTCGGCCAACGCCACGACCTCGTCGAGCTCGGTGGAGACGACGATGACCGGCACACCGGTGTCGCGGGTGGCGACGATGCGCTTGTGCACGAACTCGATCGAGCCGACGTCGATGCCGCGGGTGGGCTGCGCGGCGACGAAGAGCCGCAGCTCACGGCTCAGCTCGCGCGCCAGGACGATCTTCTGCTGGTTGCCGCCGGACAGCCGACCGGCCGCGGTGGTGCGACCCGGCGTCCGGATGTCGAACTCCGCGATCTTCTCGTCGGCGAAGGCGTCGCGTTCCGCCGAGCGGATCGTGCCGGCGCGGACGAACTCGGCGTGGTCGGCCCGGTCGAGCATCAGGTTCTCGGCGATGGTGAACTCGCCGACCAGGCCGTCCTCCTTGCGGTCCTCGGGGACGAAGCCGACGCCCGCGTCGAGCACCTGCTTGACGCTCCGGCCGGTGAGCTCCTTGCCGTCCAGGGTGATCCGGCCGGCGTGGGCGGGCTCGAGGCCCATGATCGCCTCGGTGAGCTCGGTCTGGCCGTTGCCCTGCACCCCGGCGATCGCCAGGACCTCGCCGCGACGCACCGTGAAGGAGACGTCGTCGACGAGCACGATGCCGGACGGGTCGGTCACGGTCAGGTTCTCGACGACCAGGGCGTCCGCGCCGCCGGTCGCAGGAGCCTTGTCGACCACGAGTGAGACGGCACGGCCGACCATCAGCGCGGCCAGCTCGTTGTTCGTGGCGGTCGGCGATGCCTCGCCGACGACCTTGCCGAGACGGATGACCGTGATGCGGTCGGCGACCTCGCGCACCTCGCGGAGCTTGTGGGTGATGAAGACGATCGCGGTGCCGGCTTCGCGGAGCTGGCGCATGATGCCCATCAGCTCGTCGGTCTCCTGCGGGGTGAGGACGGCCGTCGGCTCGTCGAACACCAGCACGGAGGCGTCGCGGGACAGCGCCTTGATGATCTCGACGCGCTGCTGCACACCGACGGGCAGGTCCTCGACCTTGGCGTCGGGGTCGACGTCGAACCCGAAGCGATCGGAGATCTCCTGCACCCGCTTGCGGGCACCGGCCAGGTCGAGCCGCCCGCCGAAGGTGGTCTGTTCCTGCCCCAGCATGACGTTCTCGGCGACGGTGAACACGGGCACGAGCATGAAGTGCTGGTGCACCATGCCGATGCCGGCGCGCATGGCGTCACCGGGGCCGTCGAAGTCCTGCACCACGTCGTCGAGCAGGATCTCGCCCTCGTCGGCGTCGTACAGGCCGTACAGGACGTTCATCAGGGTGGACTTGCCGGCGCCGTTCTCACCCAGGAGGCAGTGGACCTCACCCGGCTCGACGGTGAGCGAGATGTGGTCGTTGGCGACCAGGGCGCCGAACCGCTTGGTGATGCCGCGGAGTTCGAGCTTCATGTTCGGGAGTCTATTTCTGTCTCGCGCACGCCACGCGGGCGCACGGTGTCGCGTGCAGCCCGCGGATGCACGATGTGGTGTGCGCCACCGGCGCACGATGTGGTGTGCACCCCTGGGCGCACGAGAACGCGGGCGAGGGATGCTCCCCCGCCCGCGTTCATCGGGTCAGGACTGGGTCTTGACCTTGATCGAGCCGTCGATGATGCCGGCCTTCACGTCGTCGAGCTCGCCCTGCAGGCCCTTGTCGACCTTGGACTCGAAGTCGTGGAACGGCGCGATGCCGACGCCGTCGTTCTCGAGGGTGCCCACGTACGGGTCCTTCGAGAACTTGTCGTCAGCCGCCTGCTCGACGACGTCCTTCACGGCCGGGCGCATGCCCTTCTCGACCGAGGTGAAGGCGATGTCCTTGTAGCGGGGGTCGGCCTCGTAGAGGTCGCTGTCCGCACCGATCAGGACGGAGCCGTTGTCGGCGTCCTTGATGGCCTCGGCAGCGGACTGGTAGATCGGGCCACCGACGGGCAGGATCACGTCGGCGTCCTGGTCGAGGAGCGTCTGCGCGACCGACTTGGCCTGCGTGCCGGCCTCGAAGCCACCGGTGAAGGAGCCCTTGCCGGTGTCGACGTTCCAGCCGACGACCTTGACGTCCTTGTCCTTCTGCTCGTTGTAGTACTTCACGCCGTCCGCGAAGCCGTCCATGAAGATGGTGACGGTCGGGATCTGCATGCCACCGAAGGTGCCGACGACGCCGGTCTTCGAGTAGGACGCCGCCGCGTAGCCGGCGAGGAACGCCGCCTGCGAGGTATCGAACGTGATCGGCTTGACGTTCTTCGCGTCGATCGAGTTGTCGTCGATGATCGCGAAGTCGGTGTCGGGGTTCGCAGCGGCCTGCTTCTTCGTGGCGTCGGCCAGGTTGAAGCCGACGGTCACGACGAGGTTGCAGTTCTGGCCGATGAGCTGCTCGATGTTCGAGTCGTAGACGGTGGCGTCCTTCGACTCGGCCTCCTTGTAGGTGGCACCGAGGTCCTTGGCGGCGTCCTTCATGCCCTCGTAGCCGAGCTGGTTGAACGACTTGTCGTCGAACCCACCGGCGTCGGAGACCATGCAGGGGCGGAAGTCGGTCTTCTTCGCCGAGTCGGTGGTGGACGGCGCCGAGGCGCAGCCGGCCAGGACGGCGACGGTGCCGGCGAGCGCGAGGCCGCTGAGGACGACCTGTCGGGTACGAGATGTCACGGGTTGGTTCCTCCGGGGAGCGTGCCCGGACCACGTGCGTTCCGGGCGATCGTGGCGACAGTACACGACCGTCGGGTCGGTACAGGACCCGTTGCGGGGGTCCTGCGGATCGGTTACGGGATCGCGACCCCGCCGAAACGCGCCCGTAACGCGGGGCCACCCGCGCACCCCCAGTTCGAGGGGTTTGTTGATGGAGCGCTACAGGACGTCGCCGCGGCCGCTGATCTTCAGGGCATCCACGACGCCCTTCACCCGCTGTGCGTTCGCGCTCGTGGTGACGAGCAGCGCGTCCGGGGTGTCCACGACGACGATGTCCTCGACGCCGATGAGCGAGATGAGCCGCTGGCTGTGCGAGATCACGATGCCGCTCGACGAGTCCGCCAGGATGCGGGCGCCGTCCCCGAGCACCGCGAGGTTGTTCGGCCGGCCGCCGGACTGCAGTTTGGCGAGCGAGGCGAAGTCGCCCACGTCGTCCCAGTCGAAGTCACCGGGGACGACCGCCATGCGCCCGGCGGCGGCGGCGGGCTCGGCGACCGTGTAGTCGATCGCGATCTTCTCGAGCATCGGCCAGACGGCGTCGACCACGGCGCCGCGTGCCGAGGTGTCCCAGGCGTCGGCGAGTTCGTTGATGCCCGCCAGCAGCTCGGGCTTCGTCCGGCCGATCTCGGCGAGCAGCACGTCGGCGCGCGCGATGAACATGCCAGCGTTCCAGAGGTAGTTGCCCTGCTCGACGTACGAGCGGGCGGTGTCGAGGTCCGGCTTCTCGACGAACGACTTGACGGCGTGTGCGGTCGGGGCACCCTCGATGTCGAGCCCGGCGGTGTCGGCGTTGATGTAGCCGAAGCCGATCGCGGGTTCCGTCGGGGTGATGCCGATGGTGGTGACGTAGCCGGCACGGGCGACGGCGACGGCCTCGCGGACCGAGCGGCGGAAACCGCGTGCGTCACCGATGACGTGGTCGGCGGCGAACGATCCGATGACGACGTCGGGCTCGCGGCGCACCAGGATCGCCGCGGCCAGGCCGATGGCCGCCGTGGAGTCCTTCGGTTCGCTCTCGAGCACCACGTTGTGGTCCTCGACGCCCGGCAGCTGCGACTCCACCGCGACCCGGTGCGCACGGCCGGTGACGACCATGATCCGCTGGTCGCCGGCGAGCGGCGCCAGGCGGTCCCAGGTCTGCCGCAGCAGCGAGGTGCCGGAACCCGTCAGGTCGTGCAGGAACTTGGGTGCGTCCGCGCGCGACAACGGCCACAGGCGCGATCCGATGCCCCCTGCGGGGATGATCGCGTAGAAGTCTTCGAGAGCGTCAGCCACGCGCTCACCGTACCGGTCCCACCGGGTGGATCCTGGGTGGTCTCCGCACGATTCCCGCATGCGGGCTCCCGCAGCGTCGGCCGTCGCGTTGTTCACCCGGCGCGCGCGTCCCGTTCACGTCGTCGGCCCCGCCGGGTCACGTCACGCCCGGAGCATGGGCAGCACCATGAGCGCACGCAGCGTGGAGCGCGGCACGTCCCCCCGGACCGTCGCCGTCGTGACCGAGAGCTTCCTGCCCACCCTCAACGGCGTGACCACCAGTGTCCTGGCGGTCCTCGACCACCTGGAACGACGGGGTCACCGCGCGGTCGTGATCGCCCCGGACACCCCCGGCCTGGCGCAGTTCCGGTCGCGCAGCGCCGTCGAGCGCTACCGCTCCTTCGACGTCCACCGCATCCCCGCCGTCGCCTACCGCCAGTTCCCGGTGGCACTCCCCCACCCGGTGCTCGACACGATCCTCGCCGCCTCCGGCGCCGACGTGCTCCACGCCGCCAGTCCGTTCCTGCTGGGTGGGCGCGCGATCACGGCAGCCGGGAGGCTCGGCATCCCCTCCGTCGCCGTCTTCCAGACCGACGTGGCCGGGTTCGCCCGCCGCAACGGCCTGACCGCGACCGTCCCGTTGGTGCGGAAGATCCTCGGACGCATCCACGCCGGCGCCTCGCTGACGCTCGCCCCGTCGAGCGCGACGGCCACGATGCTCGCCGAGGAGGGCGTGCCCCGCGTCGCCCGCTGGGGTCGCGGCGTCGACACCGAGCTGTTCCACCCCGCGCGCCGGTCGACCGGGCACGTGCGGGCACTCCGCCGCCGCCTGGCCCCGAACGGCGAGACCATCGTCGGGTACGTCGGACGACTGGCCCCGGAGAAGGAGGTCGAGCGGCTCGCCGAACTCGGCGGCGTCCCCGGCATCCGGGTCGTCGTGGCCGGAGGGGGTCCGTCGCGGGCGATGCTCGAACGTCGGCTCCGGCACCTCGACGTCACCTTCACCGGCCCCCTGCGCGGCGACGCACTCGCCGACGCGTACGCGGCGCTCGACCTGTTCGTGCACACCGGTCCGGCCGAGACCTTCGGGCAGACGCTGCAGGAGGCCCACGCCTCCGGCCTGCCCGTGATCGCGCCGGCGTCCGGCGGCCCGCTCGACCTGGTCGCCCCGGGGCTCGACGGCGAGCTCTACGACGCCGATGCCCCGCAGGCCCTGCGGCACGCGGTCCTGCGACTGCACCACGACCGTGCGCTCGCGGAGCGGATGGGTTCCGCCGGTCGGCTCCGGGTCGAGGGCACCACCTGGGAGGCCGTCGGCGACCAGCTCCTCGACCACCACGACACGGCCCGCACCATCGGCGCGCCGCCCGTCGGACGGGGCCTCCGGGCAGGTCGGGACGAGAAGGTCAGCGCCCGCGCATAGGATGGGTCGTGTTCCACACGAACACGAACGGCAAGGGCTCGCCGATCGGGCGAGCCCGTCCTATGGAAGGACGAGCTCATGGCTGAGCACACCGGCGGGGGTACGGCGACCGCGGTGCCCGACGTCTCGATTGAAGCTCCACGGGCTTCTCGGACGCCACAGGGCACGCTCTACCGCGGTTCGATCGGGATGTGGTCGTGGGTCCTCCACCGCATCACCGGCGTCGCGATCTACTTCTTCCTGCTCGTGCACATCCTCGACACGGCGCTCGTGCGGCTCTCACCCGAGGCGTACAACGCGGTCATCGGCACGTACAAGACCCCGATCATGAACCTCGGCGAGATCGCGCTCGTCATGGCCATCGTCTTCCACGCCTTCAACGGCCTGCGGATCATCCTGATCGACTTCTGGTCGAAGGGCCCGAAGTACCAGCGGGCCATGTTCTGGATCGTCATGGTCCTGTGGGCGGTGGCGATCGCGGGCTTCCTGCCCCGCCAGCTCATGAACCTCGTCGCGGACTTCAACTGAGGGGCACGAAGATGACCACGCAGATCGTCGAACCTCCCCGCTCGGCCGCAGCCGCCCGCAGCACCACCAACTGGGAGAAGTGGGGCTGGATCTACATGCGCGCCTCGGGCGTGCTGCTCGTCGTGCTGATCTTCGGCCACCTCTTCGTCAACATGGTGGCCGGCGAGGGCGTCAAGCAGATCGACTTCGCCTTCGTCGCCGGCAAGTGGGCCAACCCCTTCTGGCAGGTCTGGGACTCGCTCATGCTGGTCCTCGCCCTCATCCACGGCTCGAACGGCATGCGCACCATCGTCAACGACTACGTGTCGAAGCCGGGCATCCGGAAGACGCTCCTCGTCGCGATCCTGGCCGCCTGCGTCGTGCTGATCGTCCTCGGGCTCCTCGTCTGCTGGACCTTCGACCCGTGCCCCGCCGGCGCCGCTGCCGCCGACCTGCCGTCCTTCTGCCCGGCGCAGTAGCACCACCACTGTTGCTGCCCGCGTTCCCACCGTCTACGGAAAGACCCCTGTGACCGAGACCACCGTCCACCACCACCAGTTCGACATCGTCATCATCGGCGCCGGAGGCGCGGGTATGCGAGCCGCGATCGAAGCCGGCCCGAAGGCGAAGACGGCCGTCATCTCGAAGCTCTACCCCACCCGGTCGCACACCGGTGCGGCGCAGGGCGGGATGGCCGCGGCCCTCGCGAACGTCGAAGAGGACTCGTGGGAGTGGCACACCTTCGACACGATCAAGGGCGGCGACTACCTGGTCGACCAGGACGCCGCCGAGATCCTCGCGAAAGAGGCGATCGACGCCGTCATCGACCTCGAGAACATGGGCCTGCCGTTCAACCGCACGCCCGAGGGCAAGATCGACCAGCGCCGTTTCGGTGGCCACACCCGCGACCACGGCAAGTCCCCGGTCCGCCGGGCCTGCTACGCCGCCGACCGCACCGGGCACATGATCCTGCAGACGCTGTTCCAGAACTGCGTGAAGCTCGGCGTCGAGTTCTACAACGAGTTCTACGCGCTCGACCTCATCATGGTCGACGTCGTCGGTGACGACGGTGTCACCCGCCAGCAGCCGGCCGGCGTCGTCGCGTTCGAGCTCGCGACCGGTGAGCTGCACGTCTTCCACGCCAAGGCGATGATCTTCGCGACCGGCGGCTTCGGCAAGATGTACAAGACCACCTCGAACGCGCACACCCTGACCGGCGACGGCGTCGGAATCGTGTGGCGCAAGGGCCTGCCGCTCGAGGACATGGAGTTCTTCCAGTTCCACCCGACCGGGCTCGCCGGGCTCGGCATCCTGCTGACCGAGGGTGCCCGTGGCGAGGGCGCGATCCTCCGGAACGCCTCGGGCGAGCGCTTCATGGAGCGGTACGCCCCCACCATCAAGGACCTCGCACCGCGTGACATCGTCGCGCGCTGCATGGTGCAGGAAGTGGCCGAGGGTCGGGGTGCCGGACCGAACAAGGACTATGTGCTGCTCGACTGCACGCATCTGGGGGCCGAGGTCCTCGAGACGAAGCTGCCGGACATCACCGAGTTCGCCCGCACGTACCTCGGCGTCGACCCGGTCGTCGAGCCGGTGCCCGTCATGCCGACCGCGCACTACGCGATGGGCGGGATCCCGACGAACGTCAAGGCCGAGGTCCTGTACGACAACACCACCGTCGTCCCCGGCCTGTACGCCGCCGGCGAGTGCGCCTGCGTCTCCGTGCACGGCTCCAACCGCCTCGGCACCAACTCGCTGCTCGACATCAACGTCTTCGGCAAGCGCTCGGGCAACAACGCCGCCGAGTGGGTCCAGACCGCCGAGTTCCTCCCCCTGCCGGAGGACCCGGCGGCCGGCGTCCGCGGCATGCTCGACCAGCTCCGTGCCTCGACCGGCACCGAGCGCGTCTCCGCCCTCCGCAAGGAACTGCAGGAGGAGATGGACAAGAACGCGCAGGTGTTCCGCACGGACGAGTCGCTCGCCCGTGTCACCGAGACCCTGCACACGCTCCGCAACCGCTTCATGCAGGTCTCCGTGCAGGACAAGGGCAAGCGGTTCAACACCGACCTGCTCGAGGCCGTCGAGCTCGGGTTCCTGCTCGACCTGGCCGAGGTCGTCGTCTACTCGGCGCGCAACCGCAAGGAGAGCCGCGGCGGCCACATGCGCGACGACTACCCGAAGCGCGACGACGAGAACTACATGCAGCACACCATGGCGTACCTGACGGGCGACCCGCACTCGTCACTCGCCGACGACCACATCACGCTCGACTGGAAGCCCGTCGTCATCACGCGGTACCAGCCGATGGAGAGGAAGTACTGAGATGACCGACACCCTGGTCTCCGAGGCACCCCGCACCGACACCGTGCAGGACGCCCCTCCCGGATCCTTCTCCGTCACGGTCATCGTCCGTCGCTTCGACCCCGACGTCGACGACGAGCCGCGCTGGCAGGACTTCGACGTCATGATGCTGCCGACCGACCGCATCCTCGACGCCCTGCACAAGATCAAGTGGGAGCAGGACGGGTCCCTGACCTTCCGCCGCTCGTGCGCACACGGCGTCTGCGGGTCCGACGCCATGCGCATCAACGGTCGCAACCGCCTGGCGTGCAAGACCCTGATCAAGGACCTCGACGTCTCGAAGCCGATCTACGTCGAGGCGATCAAGGGCCTGCCGCTCGAGAAGGACCTCGTCGTCGACATGGAGCCCTTCTTCCAGAGCTACCGCGAGGTGCAGCCGTTCCTGCAGTCCTCGTCGGCCCCGACGCCCGGCAAGGAGCGTGTGCAGTCCGTCGCCGACCGCGCCCGCTTCGACGACACCACGAAGTGCATCCTCTGCGCCGCGTGCACGTCGTCCTGCCCGGTGTTCTGGACCGACGGGCAGTACTTCGGCCCCGCCGCGATCGTGAACGCACACCGGTTCATCTTCGACTCCCGCGACGACGCCGCGAACGTCCGCCTCGACATCCTCAACGACAAGGAAGGCGTCTGGCGCTGCCGCACGACCTTCAACTGCACCGACGCGTGCCCCCGTGGCATCCAGGTGACGAAGGCGATCTCCGAGGTCAAGCAGGCGATCATGCGCGGCCGCGCGTAGTCCCGGCTCCGTCCAAGGCCCAGCACCACGTCGACCGATAGGCTCCCGACCATGACGTTCGCGGACACCCGCCCCATCCTCGACCAGCTCGGCTACACGACCCGGTACGTGCAGCTCCCCGGCGAGACCCTGCACGAACCGCCGGTCGAGGGGGCGCTCCGCATCGTCCAGACCGACGCCTCCGGCTACGCGCTCGAGGTGGTCGACTACGGCACGGCTCGTCGTCTCGCGCAGGCCACGGGCGAGGACGACGCGGTCGAGATGCTGCGCCGCTTCCTGAACCGTCCGTTCCCGGAGCCGCGCGACATCCCTCGTCATGAGCTCGAGGGGCTCCGCGACCGCGCAGCGTCGACCTACCCGCAGCTCGCGCAGCAGGTCGCACAGGCCGGCGAGCAGGGGCTGACCATCCAGATCCCGGCCGGTGTCCCCGTCGACCGCATCGGTGGCCCGGACGGCTACCTGCTGCACCCGCTCGACACCCCGCTGCCCAGCCGGTCGCTGCCCCCGCACGTGACCTCGTCGCCGGAGACCCACCGGTACGTCGTCGATCGGCCGTTCCTGGTGAACGTCCGCTTCGTCCAGCCCTGGTTCGAGCAGCCGGGCGGCGCCCTGCGCTTCCAGATCGCCGACCCGTCGGCCACCGTCCGTGACCTGGTGGTCGACGGCGCGCTCGCCCGCCTCCGGGTCGTCTGAACCCACCGACACACGAACAGCCCGCCCCGCGCTCGAAGCGCGGGGCGGGCTGTTCTCGTTCGTGGAACTACCGCAGGTCGGGGCGGTCGTACCGCGCACCGGCCGGGTTCGACGGCAGGCAGCCGAACACGATGGCCGCGGGGCTCGCGATGAGCGACACGAGCCAGAGCGGGCCCGGCAGGTTCGCGTCGTGGAGGCGGCGCCACGCGAGTGCCAGGTTCGGCACGAGGGTGGCGAGCCACCACAGCCCGAAGAGCCCGAGCAGCACGAAGGCGAACGGCGAAGGCGCCCCCGACACGTCGCGCGAGTACCCGTAGTCGTCCACGACGGTGGTGGTCGGGCTGGTGGCGATCAGCAGGGCGATGAAGCCCCCGTAGAGCACGATCGTGACGATGGCGTTGGCCAGGAACCAGTACCAGTACTCACTGCGACCGGCACGGCCGTCGAAGCGGGCGTACTTCTTGAAGAACCGGAGGAACGCGTCGAGGAACCCGATGCCGTACCAGGGGGCCCACAGCGGCGGAACGCCGTCCGGGCCGACCGGTATCGGCTCCGCCAGTTGCGGGTACCCACCGACGTACGGCTGGGCGTACTGCTGGGACGGCTGCTGTCCGTAGCTGGGCTGCTGCCCGTAGCCGGGCTGCTGTCCGTACCCAGGCTGCTGCCCGTAGCCAGGCTGCTGCCCGTACCCAGGCTGCTCGCCGTAGCCGGGCTGCTGCCCGTACCCGGGCTGCTCGCCGAACCCCGGCTGTCCCTGCTGCTGATCGCCGCCGGGCTGGCCCCACTGGGGCGTCCCGTCGTTGCTCATCGGCTCGAGACGGGGCGGTCGTACCGCGCGCCCTGCGGGTTCGAGGGCAGCAGGCCGAAGACGATGCCGACGATGCCGACGAAGAGCGCGATGATCCACAGCGCACCGGGGAGGTTCGCATCGTGCAGGCGGCGCCAGCCGAGGGCGAGCGTCGGGATGATGATCGCGAGGCCCCAGAGCAGGAACAGGATGCCCGAGATGACGAAGAGCGCGGACGGCTCGGTGACGGTGGACTGGACGCTGGTTGACGTCGAGGACGACATCGACACGGTCGAGCGCTCGGAGGTCGCGAAACCGATGGCGTACAGGATGCCGAGGACGATGGCCACGATCCCGTTCGCCAGGTACCACCACCAGAACTCGCTGCGGCTGGCACGACCGCTGAACGTGGCGTACTTCTTGAAGAAGCGGCCGACGGCCTTGCCGAACGAGATCCCGTACCACGGTGCCCAGAGCGGCGGTTCGCCGTTCGGTCCGGTCGCCGGCTGCTGGCCGTACTGCGGTGCGCCGCCGAACTGGGCGTTCGGCTGGTTGTTCGGATCCTGCGGGTACTGGTCGCTCACGTGGTCCCCCTCGAGTGTTGGCTGATGTTCACGGTCGAGTCAACCAGAACTCCTGAGCGGCGGTCAGAACCGGTACCGCGCGTCACCCCTGCAGCGGACGGTCGTACTGCTGCCCCTGCGGGTTCGACGACATCAGGCCGATGATCAACGAGAACAGGATGCCGATCGGCGGGATGATGAACAACAGGGCGAGCAGGCCACTGAGGTTGACGTCGTGCAGCCGCCGCACGGTCAACGCGATGAAACCGAGCGCGCAGGCCAGGCTCCAGAGACTGCCGAGTCCGTCCGAACCGTCGTCGACGAACGGCAGCACGTCGAACCCGCTGCCGATGATGCCGGCGGCAGCCGAACCGATGAGGTACCAGAGCGCCCAGAACCAGTACTCCGACAGACTGGCCCGACCGTCGAAGCGCACGTACTTCTTCCAGAACCGCCGGAAGGCCTGGGGGAAGGGGATGCCGTACCAGGGTGCCCAGAGCGGCGGCTCGGACCTCCCACCACTCGGCCGACCCGGACCGGGCTGCCCGTACTGCCCCGGAGGCTGCTGCCCCCACGGCTGCTGTCCGTACGGGCCCTGCTGCTGGCCGTACGGGTCACGGGGCGGGTACTGGTCGCTCATCGGTCGGGTCCTTCCGGCGCGGCTGTCGGTCCACACAGAGTGTGGCACTCCCCCGAGCCGGCGAGCGTCATCCGCGGGAACGACTCCTGTCCGACGATGCTGTCAGGGCAGGAGCGCGAGCTTGCCCCCGGGGTGCCCGGACTCCAGCAGCTCCGCCGCCGCCTTCGCCTCCGCCAGCGGGAAGGTCCGCGCCACCGGCACCTCGAGCTGTCCGGCACCAGCCAGGTCGATGAGCCGCTGCCGCACCGAGTCCCGGAACGCCTTGCTGGCCGGCTGCGCGCCGCCCACCGCGGCGATCCCGTCCGATGCGGCCCGCGCCTGCGCGGCGATCGTCACGATCCGTGACCGGTCCGCGACCAACGCGAGCGAGACGTCGACGGCCTCGTCGGTACCGACGCAGTCCAGTGCCACGTCGATGCCGGAGGGTGCGAGATCACGGACACGCGCCTCCAGGCCGTCGCCGTACGCGACCCACTCGCCACCGAAGCGTCGCACGACGTCCGCACCACGCTCCGACGCGGTGCCGATGACGCGGGTGCCGAGCAGCCGTAGCTGCTGGAGCAGGCTGACGCCGACCGCGCCCGATGCGCCGTGCACCAGGATGGTGTCGCGCCCCTCCGCGCGGGTGACGCGGAGCATGTCGGCGGCGGTCGAGCCGGCGAGGAGCAGGTTGGCGGCCTCCGGGAAGCCGAGCGAAGCGGGCTTCGCGAAGACGTCGGCCGCGGGCACCGTGACCGACTCGGCCCAGCCGCCGCTGACGCGGAACGCGAGGACCTCGTCGCCGACCGTTCCCCCACCGGACGCGATCTCGGTGTCGGGGCCGACGGCGGACAGGACGCCGGCGACCTCGTAGCCGACGGCGATGGGCAGGTCCGCGGGGTCGCCCTGGCGGGTGTGCTTGGTGTCTGCGGGGTTCATGCCGGCGGCGCGGACGGTGATGGTGACCTCGCCGGGGCCGGGTACCGGCACCTCCGCCTCGACGTACTCCAGGACTTCGCTGCCGCCGAACCGTGGGGCCACCCAGTGCTTCGTCATGCGGGCGACGGTACGCGTCGCGACCCCGGAACGGACGGGAGGCCCGTCACCAGCTGGTGACGGGCCTCCCGTTCGTCGGTGCTGACGTCGTCAGGCGCGCGCGGACCGGATCCGCTCGGTGAACGCGGCGTGCAGCGGGTGCTCCGCGGCGAGACCGGTGATCTGCGTGGCTACGTCCGCGTCGGACGCGTCCGATGCCAACAGCGCCTGCAGCTCGACGCTCTGCTCGTCGTCCGCGACGTCGAAGCGGAGCGCCGCGGCCATCGCGTCGAGGAGCGCGGTCGGCTCGGTACCGTCCTCGGCCAGCGCGGCGGCGGGCGAGACGAACCGCTCGTCGCGCGACAGCTTGCGGAGCGGCTGACGGCCGACGCGGGTCACCGTGTCGGGCAGGTGCGGGTTCTCGAACCGGCCGATGATCGCCTGCACGTACGCGCGGTGCACCTCGGCGTCGAGCTCGTGCCGGCGGATGAGCAGGTCGCTCGTCTCGGCGAGCACGGACTCGAGCTCGGAGCGCACGGCGGGGATCGCGATGGCGTCCGAGATCTTGTCGGCCCCGGCGACGAAGCCGTGGTACGCGACGGTGGCGTGCCCGGTGTTCACCGTGAAGAGCTTGCGCTCGATCGACGCCGCGAGGCCGTCGACGTAGTGCGCGCCGGGGATCTCCGGCTCGTTCCCACCGAACGGCGTGCGGTCGATGGCCCACTCGAAGTAGGTCTCCACGGTGACGTCGAGTCCGCCACCCTCGGGCTGCGCGGGCACGATGCGGTCGACGGCGGTGTTCGCGAAGACGGCGTTGGCCAGGGCGGCGTCGCGGCCGTCCTCGGGCAGGGCGGCGACGATGAACTCGCGCAGGCGGTCCGTGGCGTTGAGGGCGTTCTCGCACGCCATGACGGCGATCGGTGCGGCGTCCGCGTCGCGGGCGACGAGCGCGCGGGCGATGACCGGGGCGATGAACTTCAGGACGTTCGGGCCGACGGCGCAGGTGACGATCGCGGCCTTCGCGATCTCGGCGACCACGCCGTCCTCGTCCTGAGCGCTGTTCAGCGCGCGGAAGTTCGTGACCTCGTGGTCCTGGGCGCCGGCCCCGACCTCGTGCACGGTGTACGAGTCGGTTGCGGCCAGGGCGTCGATGAGCGGGGCGGCGACGTCGGCGAAGACGACCTCGTAGCCGGCCTCGTGGAGCAGGAGCCCGACGAAGCCGCGGCCGATGTTGCCGGCGCCGAAGTGGACGGCGGTGCTGGTGCTCACTCGTTGACCTCGCCGAGGATCGACAGGATCGCGGCGGTGTCGGCGGCGTCGGTGAGCTTCTGGACCTCGTCCTCGTCGGAGAACACGATCGCGATCTTCGACAGGATGTCGAGGTGCTCGTTGTTCACGCCGGCGATGCCGACGACGAAGCGCACGGGGTTGCCGTCCCAGTCGATCGGGCTGGCGTAACGGATGAACGACAGGGCGGACGACTTGATGGCGTCCTTCGCGTCGTTGGTGCCGTGCGGGATGGCGAGGAAGTTGCCCATGTAGGTGGACACGCTCTTCTCACGCTCGAGCATCGCCGGGTAGTAGTCGGCCGTGACCGCGCCCGCAGCCTCGAGGATCTCGGCCGCCTCCTTCATCGCTTCCGACTTGGTCGGCGCGGTGTCCTCGGTGTGGATGCGGATCTGGCTCTCCTGCAGGACGGGCATCGGGGGTTCTCCTTGTGTTGAGGACGAGATGGAGGGGACGGGTCAGCCCCGTCCCCTCCGATACTGCACTTCGTTACTGGTTGTGGCGTTACTGGTTCTTCAGCTGCTCGACGACCTGGTCGTACTGCGGAGCGTTCATGAAGTTGCCGACCGACACGTGCTGCGCGTTCGGGTTCTTCTGCTTCGCGCGGTCCGTCAGCTCTTCCTGCGTGATGATCAGGTCCTCGTCACCGGACAGGTTCGCGATCGCCTTGTTGGAGACCGTGACCCCTTCGATGCCCGCCTTCTTGATCTTGTTGCGCAGGACGCTGGCGCCCATCGCACTCGAGCCCATGCCGGCGTCGCAGGCGAAGACCAGGTTCTGGACCTTCGTCGCCGTCGCCGTGCTGGCCGAGCCGACGCCGCCGAGGGAGGCCTCTGCCTCTTCCTCGTTGGCCGGGGAGTTGTTGCCGAGCAGGCCGGCGGTTGCGGCGTTGACGTCGCGGCCCTTGTTGGCCTGGAGCTTCGCCATGGCGGCGCTCATGTCTCCGTCGTTGCCTGCGGCGCGGTCGCGCTTACGGGTGGCGAGGAGGAAGAACGCGGCGACCGCGAACGTCACCGCCGCCGAGAACACGACCGACAGGATGACGCCGACGAAGCTGTCACGGGGCGTGTTGCCGAGCACCGCGATGATCGATCCCGGAGACGCCGGAGCGGTCAGGCCGGAGTTGAAGATGACGTTCGTCAGCACACCGGTGCCACCACCGAGGATCACGGCGATGAACAGGACCGGCTTCTGCAGCACGTACGGGAAGTAGATCTCGTGGATGCCACCGAAGAACTGGATGATGATCGCGCCGGGAGCGGTCGAACGGGCGATGCCCATGCCGAAGAAGGAGAAGGCGAGCAGGATGCCGAGGCCCGGACCGGGGTTCGCCTCGAGCAGGAACAGGATCGACTTGCCCGACTCCTTGACCTGGTCGACGCCGAGCTGGTCGAGCACACCGTGGTTGATGGCGTTGTTCAGGAAGAACACCTTGGCCGGCTCGATGAAGACGCTCGCCAGGGGCAGGAGGGAGTGCGTGATGAGGAACTCCACCGCGACACCGAGCGCGTCGGCGATACCGGTGAAGACCTTCGACAGCCAGAAGAACCCGGCCAGGAACAACCCGAACCCGAGGATGCCCGCGGAGTAGTTGTTGACCAGCATTTCGAAGCCCGGCTTGATCTTGCCGTCCCACAGACGGTCCATCTGCTTGACCAGGTAGGCGCCGAGGGGGCCGCAGATCATCGCGCCGAGGATCATCGTCGTGCCGGAGCCGAGAATGACACCCATCGCGAAGATCGAACCGACGACGGCACCGCGGGTCTCGTAGACCATGCGGCCACCCTGGATCGCGATCGCGAGCGGGATGAGGTACGTCAGGATCGGGCCGACGACGCCGACGACACTGCCGTCGCGGGAACCGCCGAGCGCCGCGACCGGCGTCCAGCCGTCCGGGATGAAGAAGGCCGTGATGATGCCCCACGCGATGAAGATCGCGATGTTGGGCATGACCATGCCGGAGAGGAACGTGCCGAACTTCTGAACGGCGACGCGTGCGCCGCCCCGCGACTTCGCGGGTGCGTCGGGCGCTGCAACGGACGACGTTGTCATGTGCGGTGACTTTCTGTGTGGTGGAGCTGCTGCGTGGTGCTGGGAGGGGTGGTGCTGGGGGTGCTGGCTCAGGCGGCGTGCACCGCGGCCGCGGCGGCGGACTTCGCGGCCGCCGCCGTGCTCGCGGCGAGTGCCGCCGTCGCCATCTCGCGGGCCTGTTCGAGCGTGTAGCGACCGAGTTCGGCGCGCACGTCGGCCAGGGCCGCGGGAGTCATGGAGAGGGTGGTGGCGCCGAGTCCGACCAGGACGACGGCGAGCAGCGGGTCGGCTGCTGCCTCACCGCAGATCCCGACGGCCTTGCCGGCGGTGGCGCCCGCGGAGCCGAGCTGTGCGACGAGGCGCAGGACGGCAGGGTGCCACGGGTCCTGGTAGGACGCGACGGTGCCGAGCATGCGGTCGGCGGCCATCGTGTACTGGGTCAGGTCGTTCGTGCCGATCGACACGAAGTCGGCGTTCTGGAACACCTGCTCGGCCATCAGCGCGAGCGACGGCACCTCGGCCATGACACCCGCGGTGCGGATGCCGAGTTCACGGGCCAGGGTGACGAAGTACTCGGTCTCCTCGGCGTCGGCGACCATCGGGGCCATGACCCACAGGTCGGCCTCGGTCGCGGCGTCGGCCTGCGCGAGCGCGGTGAGCTGGTCGCGCAGCACCTCGGGGTGGTTCCGCAGGGCACGCAAGCCGCGGCGACCGAGGGCCGGGTTCTCCTCGTCCTTGTCGGTGAGGAACGGCAGGGGCTTGTCGGCGCCGGCGTCGAGCGCGCGCACGACGACCTTCTTGCCGGGGAACGCCGCGAGCAGCTGGCGGTACGACTCGGTCTGCTCGTCGACCGTGGGGGCCTTCGGCGAGTCGAGGAAGAGGAACTCGGTGCGGAAGAGCCCCACGCCCTCCGCACCGAGAGCAACGGCCCCGGCGGCGTCGGCGGGGCTGCCGAGGTTCGCAAGCAGGGGCACGACGTGGCCGTCGGCGAGGGCACCGGCGGTGAGCGGTGCCGCGGCGGCGGCGAGACGGTCGGCGATGCGGCGCTCGACGTCCGCGACCAGTGCTGCGTCGGGGTCGGTGACGACCGTGCCGGCGATGGCGTCCACGACGACGGACTGGCCGTCGACCAGGTCGTCGGCACCGGTCACGCCGACGATGGCGGTGATGCCCTTGGCGCGGGCGAGGATCGCGGTGTGCGAGGTCGGGCCGCCGTCACGGGTGACGAGCGCCAGGACCTTCTCGAGGTCGAGCAGCGCGGTGTCCGCCGGGGCGAGGTCGCGGGCGACGAGGACGAAGGGGGTGTCCGATTCGGGGACACCGGGGGCGTGCACGCCGCGGAGCTTGGCGACGATGCGCTGGGCGACGTCGTCGAGGTCGGCCGCGCGCTCTCCCATGTAGCCACCCATGCCGACGAGCAGGTCGCGGAACTGGGCGAACGCCTCGTACACGGCGCGCTCGGCGTTGGTGCCGCCGTCGATGCGGGTGTGCATGTCGTCGAGGAGCGTCGGGTCCTGCGCCATGAGCGCCTGGGCCTCGAGCACGGCCTGGGCGTCCCCACCGGCGAGCTGTCCGCGCTTGTTGAGGTCGTCCGCCACGGCGGCCAGTGCGTCGTGCACGGCCTGCTTCGCGTCGTCCGCCGAGCCCACCAGGGCGTCCTTCGACGGTTCGCCGAGCGGGTCAGCCATCCGGAGCACGGGGCCGTGGGCAACGCCACGGCCGACGCCGGTGCCGAGCAGTTCGGACATTCGAGACTCCTTCATCTCACACGCGCTTGCGGTGGGGTGGATCGTTCGGTGCACACGACACGGGAACAGACCACGCCCGTGCGGCTGAGCAGCACACTACCCCGCTTCGCGTTGACAAACAAACACATCCGGGGATAAAAATGCAGAAACAGATGCCCGTTTGCGTCTGGCGGATCGAACGCAGGGGACGACATCGCGGATGTCGTGCCCGAGCATGTCCGTTCCGTTCCGACCCGAGACGACGAGGTTCGATGTACGCACCAGAACGCCACCAGCGCATCGTCGAGCAGGCGCGCGCGCAGGGCCGGGTGGACGTCAAGGACCTGGCCGAGTCGCTCGCCGTCACGCCCGAGACCATCCGCCGCGACCTGACGAGCCTGGAACGCCGCGGTCTCGTCCGTCGCGCGCACGGCGGGGCGATCCCCGTCGAGCGGATCACCCTGCACCCCGGCGTCGGGGACCGCGGCGGCATCAACCAGACCGAGAAGATGGTCATCGCCGAGGCCGCCCTGGCGGAACTGCCCGAGAACGGCTCGATCATGATCGACGCCGGCACCTCGACCATCTGCTTGGCCGAGCTGCTGCCGACCGACCGCGGACTGACCGTCGTCACGCACTCGCTCCCCGTCGCCACCGCCGTCGCGAACCGCCCGGGCATCGACCTGCACCTGCTCGGCGGCAACATCCGCAGCGACTCCCTGGCCGGCGTCGGTACCTGGACGCACCAGCTCATCGGCATGGTCAGCGTCGACGTCGCCTTCATCAGCATCAACGGCATCACGCCGGAGCGCGGCCTGACGACCCACAACATGGCCGAGGCCGCCGTGAAGAGCGCGATGATCAAGTCCGCCCGACGGAGCATCCTGCTCGCCGACCACACCAAGTTCGGCCGCGAGGAGTTCGGTCGCGTCGCCCCGCTCGCAGCGATCGACACGATCATCACCGACCCCGCCGTCAACCTCGACCTGGTCCGCGAGGTCGAGGCCGCCGGCACCGAGGTCTTCTGGCCCGGCCGACCCTGACCGCGCCCCGTCCCCGCCCACCCAGTGCTCGCTAGCATGAGCCAACCACCCATCGACAGGAGTACATCGATGTCCGAAGCCACCCGCACCGTGACCGTCGCCAGCGCATCCGGCCTGCACGCTCGCCCCGCATCCCTCTTCGTCCAGACCGTGACGGCGTCGGGGCACCAGGTCACGATCGCCAAGGGCGACAAGTCCGGGAACGCCGGCAGCATCCTCGCCCTGCTCGGGCTCGGTATCGAGAACGGCGACGAGGTCACCCTCACCGTCTCGGGCGACGACGCCGAGACCACCGCGGACAGCCTGGTCGAGTTCCTGAAGACGGACCACGACGCGGCCTGATCGCGCAGGTCGCGTCCTGTACGCGACCACCAGACGGACGGGAGGCACGGTGCCAGCTGGCACCGTGCCTCCCGTGCGTCCGTGGGGGCGTCCAGGGCTGTCGGCACCCGCCGATAAGGTGTTCTGCATGACACGCCTGCGCCTCGCATCCGTCAACGTGAACGGCGTCCGCGCCGCCTTCCGCAAGGGCATGGGCGACTGGCTCGCCACCCGCGACGTCGACGTGCTGGCCCTGCAGGAGGTGCGCGCGTCGAGCGACGACCTGGCGGCGCTGCTCGGCGACGAGTGGGACATCGTGCACGACCCGGCGACCGCGAAGGGCCGGGCCGGCGTCGCGATCGCATCCCGACACTCCGCCCAGATCCACCGCGTCGCGCTCGGCCCGGACGACTTCGACTCGGCCGGCCGCTGGCTCGAGGCCGACTACGAGATCGGCGGGACGACCGTCACGGTGGTCTCCACCTACGTGCACTCGGGCGAGGTCGACACCCCGAAGCAGGACGAGAAGTGGAAGTTCCTCGACGCCATGACCGAGCGGCTGCCGGCACTCCGGGCGCACAACCCGCTCGCGGTCGTCGTCGGTGACCTGAACGTCGGGCACGACGAGCGCGACATCAAGAACTGGAAGGGCAACGTCAAGCGAGCCGGCTTCCTGCCGCGCGAGCGCGCCTACTTCTCGCGGTTCTTCGGCGCCGACGGCGAACCGGTCGAGGGTGCCGACGGTTCCACGGGTCCCGGGCTCGGTTGGGTCGACGTGGGCCGCGCCCAGGCCGGCGACGTCGACGGCCCGTTCACGTGGTGGTCGTGGCGCGGTCAGGCCTTCGACAACGACACCGGCTGGCGCATCGACTACCAGATGGCGACGCCCGACCTGGCCGCCAAGGTCACGGAGTACACGGTCGACCGCGCCGCGGCGTACGACCAGCGATGGTCCGACCACGCCCCCGTGGTCGTCGACTACGAACTCTGACCCCTCTTCTCTCGCTTCACCTGACGCACCGGAGCACCACCATGACCAAGACCCGCATCTTCTCGGGCATCCAGCCGTCCGCCGGATCGCTGCACCTCGGCAACTACGTCGGGGCGCTCATGCAGTGGAGGACCCTGCTCGACGACTACGACGCCATCTACTGCGTCGTCGACATGCACGCCATCACCTCGCCGCAGGACCCGGCCGAGCTCCGCGCGAACACCCGGGCCACCGCTGCGCAGTACATCGCGTCGGGCATCGACCCGTCCAAGGCGACGCTGTTCGTGCAGTCGCACGTGCCCGCCCACGCCGAGCTCGCCTGGGTGCTGAACACCCTGACCGGCTTCGGCGAGGCGAGCCGGATGACCCAGTTCAAGGACAAGTCGGCACGCCAGGGCGCCGAGGCTGCGTCGGTCGGGCTCTTCACCTACCCGATCCTGATGGCCGCGGACATCCTGCTCTACGACACGAAGGTCGTGCCGGTCGGGGACGACCAGCGCCAGCACGTCGAACTCACGCGCGACCTGGCCGGACGCTTCAACTCGCGGTTCGGCGACACCTTCGTCACGCCCGAGGCACGCATCCTGACCGAGACCGCGCGCATCTACGACCTGCAGGACCCGACCAGCAAGATGAGCAAGTCCGCAGCGTCGGACAACGGCCTCATCCGCCTGCTCGACGACCCGAAGCGCACCGCGAAGAAGATCAAGTCGGCCGTCACCGACGCCGAGCGTGAGATCCGGGCCGACCGCCAGACGAAGCCCGGTGTGACGAACCTGCTGACGATCCTGTCGGCGTTCACCGGCACCTCGATCACTGCGCTCGAGGAGTCGTTCGCCGGCAAGGGCTACGGCGACCTGAAGGGCGAGGTCGCCGACGCCGTCGTGGCCGAGCTCGAACCGGTCCGCGCCCGCACGCTCGAACTGCTCGACGACCCGGCGGAGCTCGACCGGCTGCTCGCCGTCGGCGCCGACCGCGCCGAGTCGATCGCCCAGGAGACCCTGGCCCGCGTCTACGACCGCATCGGGTTCGTCCCGCGGTCGCGCGGCTGACCGTGCAGCCCGTCACCCTCGAGTCGGCGCGGGTCCGGCTCGACCTGCCCACCCGCGCCGACACCGCGGCGATCACCGAGGCCTGCCAGGACCCGGAGATCGTCCGGTGGACGACGGTGCCGACGCCGTACCGCGAGCAGGACGCCCGGACCTTCGTCGACGCCCTGGTCGGACCGGGGTGGGCATCGGACCGCGAGTACACCTGGGCGATCCGACCGGCCGGTTCGACGTGGCTCGCGGGCATCATCAGCTACCGCACCGCCGGCCGTGACCTCGGGTTCTGGCTCGCACCGTCCGCGCGCGGTGCCGGACTCATGCGCGACGCCGTCCGGCTCGTCGTCGACTGGGCGTTCGAGCAGGGCGCGCCGGACGTCTACTGGGAGTGCTACGAGGGCAACGCAGCGTCGGCAGCGGTCGCCCGTGCGGCCGGGTTCTCGTTCACGGACCTCGGCGCAGCACGGGTGCCGGACCGGGACGGCGGCCCGACCGCGGCGTGGACCGCACTGCGACGCGCCGACGGCACCCCAGCCTCCGAGCTCCCCTGGCCCGTCGCCTGAACGCGCTCACAACCGTGGTGACGTGTCACCCAACCACCGCCGGTAGGCTCGGCCCGTGAGCGACACGGCACGACCCACCGAGGTCCGGGCGATGCGCCGCGGGCTCGAACTCGCGGCCCTCGGGCCCGTCGTCGGCGACCACGCCCGCGTCGGCGCCGTGATCCTCTCCCCCACCGGCGAGGTCCTCGCCGAGGGGTGGCACAAGGGCGCCGGCACCCCGCACGCCGAGGTCGACGCGATGGCCAAGGTCGACCCGGCACTGCTGCGCGGCGCGACGGCGGTCGTCACCCTCGAACCCTGCAACCACGTCGGTCGCACGGGGCCGTGCGCCGTGGCCCTGCTCGACGCCGGGATCGCCCGGGTCGTGTACGCGATCGACGACCCCGGAGCCGACGTGCACGGCGGCGCCGACCGACTCCGCGCCGCCGGGGTGCAGGTCGTCTCCGGCGTCCTGGCCGACCAGGCCGAGGCGTTCCTCGAACGGTGGCTGCTCTCGGTCCGGCTCGGCCGACCGTGGGTCACCGTGAAGTGGGCCTCCAGCCTCGACGGGCGCGCCGCCGCTGCCGACGGCACGAGCAAGTGGATCACCGGCGCCGCCGCACGGCAGCACGTCCACGAACAGCGCGCCGCCCACGACGCGATCCTCGTCGGCACCGGCACCGTCCTGGCCGACGACCCGAGCCTGACCGCGCGCGGGGACGCCGGCGAACTCCTCGCCGACCAGCCGCTCGCCGTGGTGCTCGGTGACCGCCCGGTGCCGGCCGACGCCGCGGTCCGTCGGCACCCGCGCGGGTTCGTCACCCTGCCCGGACACGACCTGGCCACCTCGCTCGGTGCCCTGCGCGGGCACGGCGTGCACTCGGTGTTCGTCGAGGGTGGTCCCACGGTCGCCTCGGCGCTCGTCGCCGCCGGACTCGTCGACGAGTACCTGGTGTACCTCGCCCCGGTGCTGCTCGGCGGACCCCGTGTCGCCCTCGACGACCTGGGGGTGGGAAGCATCTCCGACCGTCGGCGGTTGGACGTACTATCGACCACCAGCCTCGGCCCCGACCTGCTGGTCCGAGCCCGACCGCACCGTCCGCAGCACGAGAACCAGCACCAGCACCAGCACGACCGCCAGCAGCAGCAGCACGCGACACCCGGGCTCGGGAACGACGGGCCCACGAACGACCGGAGCACCCCATGACCGATGCGCTGACCTCCCCCACGCCGGGGAGCCCGGTCAAGTTCGAGGTGTCGACGAACGTGCCGACCACCCACGGCACCTTCCAGATGCGCGCCTACCGCGACCTCGTGACGAGCGCGGAGCACGTCGCGATCATCGGCACCCTGCCGGACGGCTCGATGCCCACCGACGGCGCACTCGTCCGGGTGCACTCCGAGTGCCTGACCGGTGAAGCCTTCGGGTCGCTCAAGTGCGAGTGCGGCCCCCAGCTCGACGCCGCGCTCGACACGATCGCGGCCGAGGGCGGTGTGGTCATCTACCTGCGCGGGCAGGAGGGCCGTGGCATCGGTCTCATCAACAAGCTCAAGGCCTACCGCCTGCAGGAGGACGGTCTCGACACCCTCGACGCCAACCTCGCGCTCGGTCTGCCCGCCGACTCCCGTGCCTACGGCGGCGCCGCGGGCATCCTCGCCGACCTCGGCATCACCCGGGTCCGGCTGCTGTCGAACAACCCGGAGAAGCGCCGCCAGCTCGAGGAACACGGCATCACCGTCGACTCCCTCGTGCCGCTCGTCGTCGGCATCTCGGCGCAGAACGCCGGGTACCTCGACACGAAGCGCGACCGGATGGGCCACCAACTGCCCGAGCACCTCGAAGCGGGAGCTGGCGCGGGCGCCTGAGCGCGCGCAGGAGGCAGACGCTTCGGCCAGCTGACTCTGGGCTGATTCGCAGGCAGACGACATCTGTCGTATGATCGGGCTTCCGTCACAAGCGGTCCCCCCTCAGCCGAACGCACCCGATCGGTGCCCGCGCCACCCCGCGCGAACCGATCGGTGTCCGCCGTTTCGGATCCTCGTGCTCCCCGTCGGGAGCACGCAGCACGGAAGACCTCGCCCTGTCATGACCGCCGCCCCGGCACCCGCAACCCCCACCTCCGCTCCGGCACCCGCCGGCAACCCGCGCTCCCGCGTCGTCATCGCGAGCCTCGTCGGCACGTCGATCGAGTTCTACGACTTCTACGTCTACGCGACCGCCGCGGTGCTCGTCTTCCCGACGCTGTTCTTCCCGAACGAGGACCCGACGGCCTCGCAGCTGTCGTCCTTCGTCACCTTCGCCCTGGCGTTCTTCGCCCGGCCGGTCGGGTCGATCATCTTCGGGCACTTCGGCGACCGGATCGGCCGCAAGACCACCCTCGTCGCGTCGCTGCTCGTGATGGGCACCGCCACGTTCCTGATCGGCTGCCTGCCGACGTTCGACACGATCGGCGTCTGGGCCCCGGTCCTCCTCGCCGTCATGCGATTCGCCCAGGGCGTCGGGCTCGGCGGCGAGTGGTCCGGTGCGGCCCTGCTCGCGACCGAGAACGCACCGAAGGGCAAGCGCGGCGTCTTCGGCTCGATGCCGCAGCTCGGTGCCCCGATCGGCTTCCTGCTCGCGAACGGCCTGTTCATCGCGATCAACGCGGCGATGCCCGCCGGTGCCGACGGCACCCCGAACGCCGACTTCCAGGCGTGGGGCTGGCGCATCCCGTTCCTGCTCTCCGCCGTGCTCGTCATCATCGGTCTCTACGTGCGCTTCAAGCTCGTCGAGTCGCCGGTGTTCCGCGGTGTGCAGGAGTCCGGCACGGTCGCGAAGGTCCCGCTCGGCCGGGTGTTCCGCACCTCGTGGCGGGCCGTCATCGTCGGCACGTTCGGCATGGTCGCCACGTACGTGCTCTTCTACTTCATGACGACGTTCACCCTGTCGTACGGCACGACCGGCTCCGAGGCCAGCGCACTCGTCCCGAAGGTCGGCCTCGGGTACACCCGTGGCGAGTTCCTGACCCTGCTCATGATCGGTGTCGTGTTCTTCGGCATCTTCACCCCGATCGCGGGGCTGCTCGCCGACAAGTTCGGCCGCCGCAAGACCCTCATCCCGACCACGATCGGCATCGCGCTGTTCGGCCTGACGTTCCAGTTCTGGTTCGCGGCGTCGAGCGGCCCGATCACCGTGGTGACCTTCCTCATCGTCGGGCTCTCGCTGATGGGGCTGACCTTCGGTCCGATGGGTGCGCTGCTGCCCGAGCTGTTCCCGACGAACGTCCGGTACACCGGCTCGGCCATCGCGTACAACGTCGCGTCGATACTCGGTGCGTCGCTCGCCCCGACCATTGCACTGGCGCTCTGGAAGCCGGACGGCGACATCTTCCTGGTCGGCCTGTACCTGACGATCGCCGCGGTCGTGACGCTGGTCGCGCTGCTCTTCGTGCGCGAGACGAAGTCGAAGGACATCGCCGACGCCTGATCGGCGACGCATCCGCGGGACGGGCGCACCCCGCTCAGCAGCGACGCGAAGCGTTGCGCGGGGTGCGCCGACCGAGCCTGCGAGGGAGGGGTGCCAGCTGGCACCGGGCCTCCCATTCGTCGTGCGCGCGCCTCGCTCCCCGCGCAACACGCCGTCGTGTCAGCAAGACGCCGCCTGCCCGCCGAGACGCCGCCGGATTCGGCGGCGTCTCGCGCGCGTGGCGGCGTCGAACGAAGACGCCGGCGTCTGCGCACCCGATGCTGCACGGCTCGCGCCGTCAACGCAGGTTGACGAATGTCGGTGCGTCAATGTAGGTTGACATGCATGGACCGACCGACCATCACGAGCCTCGCGGCCGGAGCATCGGGGGACGACCCGTTCTCCGCCCTCGCCAACGTGCGGGAGCTGCGCCGTGAGCTCGACCGGACCGAAGAGCTCGCTGCGCGACGTGCCCGCACCGCCGGTGCCTCGTGGCAGGAGATCGCGACGCTGCTCGGTGTCAGCCGACAGGCAGTGCACAAGAAGTACGGCAGAAACTAGGAACACGATGAGCTTCCCCTTCGCACGCCCGAAGACCTCCGACGGCCCCCGCGCCACGTTCGGTCGCCTGCTGTCCTACCTGTTCGAGAACAAGCCCGCGATGGTCGTGATCATCGTGCTGAGCGTCCTCGGGGCGGGGGCCTCGCTCGCGCAGCCGCTCCTGGTCAACCAGGTCATCACCGCGGTGCAGCAGGGCAACACCCTCAGCACGCTCGTGTGGCTGCTGGTCGGGCTCGTCATCGTCGCGGGGGTGCTGAACGGCGTGCAGCACTTCCTGCTGCAGCGCGCGGGCGAGGGCGTCGTGCTCTCCACCCGCCGCAAGCTCATCGCCCGCATCCTCAACCTGCCGATCTCGGAGTTCGACACGCGGCGCACCGGCGACCTGGTGTCCCGCGTCGGCAGCGACACCACGCTCCTGCGTGCCGTCCTGACCCAGGGGCTGATCGAGTCGATCGGCGGCGCGCTCACGTTCATCGGCGCCATCGTCGCGATGGCGATCATCGACCCGCTGCTGCTCGGCATCGTGATCGTGATCGTCCTGATCGCCATCGTCGTCGTCGGCGGGCTGAGCCGTCGCATCCGGGTCGCCTCGAAGCGTGCGCAGGAGAAGGTCGGCGACCTCACCGCCGCCGTCGAACGCGGGATCGGCGCGGTCCGCACGATCCGTGCGGCCGGCGCCACCGCACGCGAGGTGCGCGAGGTCGACGGCCACGCGACCGAGGCCTACAAGCGCGGCCTCGACATCGCCAAGATGTCCGCCTTCGTCGTCCCCGTCGCGAGCATCGTCATGCAGGTCGCGTTCATCGCCGTCCTGGGCGTCGGCGGGGCACAGGTCGCGGCCGGCACCATCACCATCGCGACGCTCATCACGTTCATCCTGCTGCTCTTCATGATGATCATGCCGCTCGGCCAGGCGATGGGCGCGGCAGTGGCCGTCGCCCAGGCGCTCGGCGCGCTCGGCCGGATCGAGGAGATCCTGCACCTGCCGACCGAGTCCCAGGACGACGAGTCGGTCCGGCCCGCCGCGGCGGTCGCCACCGACGACGCCATCGCGTTCGAGCACGTCTCGTTCCGGTACCGCGCCCAGGCGGACGCCTCGGGTGCCGACGGCGCGGTCGCGTCCGACCCCGCGGACCGTCCAGGAGGCCCGGATCGCGTCGACGACGAGCGTCCGGCCGACGACGTGGTGCTCCACGACGTGTCGTTCCGGGTGCCCCGCGGCTCGCGAGTCGCACTCGTGGGTCCGTCCGGTGCCGGCAAGTCGACGACCCTGGCGCTGATCGAGCGGTTCTACGACCCCACCGACGGCGTGATCCGCCTGGGTGGCATCGACGTCCGCGGCATGGACCGCGACGAGCTCCGGGCTCAGATCGGCTACGTCGAGCAGGACGCCCCCGTGCTCGCCGGCACGATCCGCGCCAACCTGCTGCTCGGGTCGCCGAACGCCACCGAGGACGACTGCGTCCGGGTGCTCGAGGCGGTCAACCTCGGCGAGGTCCTGCACCGCGATCCCCGCGGTCTCGACGCGCAGGTCGGTGAGGACGGCGTGATGCTCTCCGGTGGGGAACGGCAGCGCCTGGCCATCGCCCGCGCGCTGCTCGCCGCTCCCCCGATCCTGCTGCTCGACGAGTCGACGTCGTCACTCGACGGGGTCAACGAGCAGAAGATGCGGCTCGCGATAGACGCCGTCGCCGAGGACCGCACCCTGCTCGTGATCGCCCACCGGCTGTCGACGGTGGTCGACTCCGACGTGATCGTCGTGCTCGAGCACGGCCGCGTCGTCGGCAGCGGCACGCACTCCGAGCTCGTGGAGTCGACGCCGCTCTACCGCGACCTGGCGAAGCACCAGCTGCTGGTGTGAGTGCCGGTACGGCCGCGTGCACCGCGGCCGTACCGTCGATCCGGGCTCGGGGTCAGGCTCTGGCTCTGGCTCTGGCTCAGGCGGCGAAGGGGTCCGGGGTCAGCACGTAGACGGTCTCGAGGTACTCCTCGATGCCCTCGTGCGACCCCTCGC
This sequence comes from Curtobacterium sp. MCLR17_043, assembly GCF_003224215.1. Classification (NCBI taxonomy): domain Bacteria; kingdom Bacillati; phylum Actinomycetota; class Actinomycetes; order Micrococcales; family Microbacteriaceae; genus Curtobacterium; species Curtobacterium sp. MCLR17_043. Next base: position 86,118 of record NZ_QKLH01000002.1, read on the forward strand.
GGCCCAGGCCCGAGGACTTCACGCCGCCGAACGGGAACGCCGCGTTCGACACGACACCCGTGTTCAGCCCGAGCATCCCCGTCTCCAGACGCTCGGCGAGCCGCTGACCGCGCCGGAAGTCGGTCGTGAAGGCGTAGGCGATCAGCCCGTACTCGGTGTCGTTGGCGAGCCGGATCCCCTCGTCCTCGGTGCTGAAGCGCGTGACCGAGGCGACCGGTCCGAAGATCTCCGTCGTCATGATCTCCGAGCCGGGCTGCACGTCGTCGATCACGGTCGCCTCGTAGAAGGTGCCCGGGCGGTCGATCCGGTGGCCGCCCGTGACGAGCCGGGCACCGCGGCCGAGGGCATCGTCGACGAGCGAGGCAGCTTTGTCCACGGCGCGGTCGTCGATGAGCGGTCCGAGCGTCGTGCCGTCCTCGGTGCCCCGGCCGACGCGCAGGGCGTCCACCTTCGCGGTGAGGGCCGCGACGAACGCATCGGCGATGCCGTCCTGCACGAAGAACCGGTTCGCGGCGGTGCAGGCCTCGCCCGTGTTGCGGAACTTCGCGAGCATCGCCGCGTCCACCGCCTCGTCGAGATCGGCGTCGTCGAACACGAGCAGCGGAGCGTTGCCGCCGAGCTCCATGCTCGTCTTGAGCACGTTGTCCGCCGCCTGCTTGAGCAACGCCGAACCGACCGGGGTCGAACCGGTGAACGTCAGCTTCCGCAGGCGCGGGTCGGCGATGATCGGCTCGGACAGTCCCTTGGCGTCACTCGACGGGATCACGTTGAGCACGCCGTCCGGCAGCCCGGCACGGCGGAACAGCTCGACCAGGAACAGGGTCGTCAGCGGGGTGAGATCGGCCGGCTTCGCGACCACCGTGCAGCCGGCGGCCAGGGCCGGGCCGATCTTCCGCGTCGCCATGGCCAGCGGGAAGTTCCACGGGGTGATCGCGTACACGGGGCCGACCGGGCGCTTCAGCACGACCGCGCGGCCGGTGCCCTCGGGGTTCGTGCGGTAGTCGCCGGTGATGCGGACGGCTTCCTCCGAGAACCACCGCAGGAACTCGCCGCCGTAGACGACCTCGCCGCGAGCCTCGGCCAGCGGCTTGCCCATCTCGAGCGACATCAGGGCCGCGAGGTCGTCGGCGTGCTCGTGCACCAGGTCGAAGGCCCGGCGGAGGATGTCCGACCGTGTGCGCGGGGCCGTGGCTGCCCAGGACTCCTGCGCGGCGGCCGCGGCGTCGAGCGCGGCGATGCCGTCCTCGGGGGTGGCGTCCGCGACTTCGGCCAGGACGGCACCGGTCGACGGGTCGTGCACGGCGAAGGTGGACCCACTCGACGAGGCGCGCCAGGTGCCGCCGATGAAGAGTCCGGTGGGGACGCCCTCGACGCGGACGTGCTCGTCGGCGACGGTGGTGGTGGTTTCGTTCGTGGTGGTGTCGGTCACAGTCGTGCTCCTCCTGGGTTCGCGAGGCCCTCGTCCATGTCGCTGCGGTCGACGTGTCCGCCGGCCGCCCGGATCTCGTCGAGCGCCCGGGCGCTGCGCTCGACGTCGACGCCTGCCACCAGGTCCTCGTACACGGCGACGTCGAGGCCCGCGGCACGGGCGTCGAGCGCCGAGGCACGGACACAGTGATCGGTCGCGATGCCGACGACGTCGATCGTGTGCACGCGGCGCTCGGCGAGCACCTCGGCAAGCGGGACGCCCGCCTCGGTCCGGGCCTGGAACGCCGAGTAGTCCGGCGTGCCCTGCCCCTTGCGGACGTCGACGTCGATCAGTGCGGTGTCGAGATCGGGGTGGTAATCGGCGCCGGGTGTGCCGGCGACGCAGTGCACCGGCCACGTGTCGACGAAGTCGGGTCCGTCGGGTCCGGCGAAGTGTCCGCCGTTGTCGTCGTCGCCGTGGTGCCAGTCGCGGGACGCCACGATCAGGTCGTACTCGTCCCCGTGCCGACCGAGGAACGCGGTGATGCGCTTCGCGAGCGCCGCTCCCCCGGTGACCGCGAGCGCTCCGCCCTCGGTGAAGTCGTTCTGGACGTCCACGACGAGCAGTGCTCTTGCCATGGGTCCATCCAACACCCGTCGGCTCAGGAGCCGGTGAGCTTGCTCCCGCACGAGTAGGTCGCGGCGGTCACCGCGTCGAGTGCCGGCAGTGCCGCTGCACGCGGTGAACCGATGGCGTAGAAGGCGAAGGTCAGCCGCGACCCGTCGGCGGCGTCGATGTAGCCGCCGAGGGTGTTGGCGCTGTCGATCCAGCCCGTCTTCGCGTGCACCTTGCCGCGGGCGACCGCGTTCGCGCCGGTGAACCGGCTGGCCAGGGTGCCGGACTGGCCGGACACCGGCAGGGCGTTCGCGAGCGTGCCGAGGCCCTTCGCGCCGGAGGCGACCTGCACCATGAGGTGTGCGACGAACTCCGGCGACACGGCGTTCGAGGCGCTCTCGCCCGAGCCGTCCTTGATCACGATGCCGGCCGGGTCGAGGCCGTAAGAGCGCAGTGCCGACTGGTACACGGACGACAGCGACGCCGCCGAGCCGTTCGAGCCGGACTCCTTCGAGGACACCCGGGCGAGCATCTCGGCCAGGGTGTTGTCCGAGTTCGGGATCATCTGCCCGATGAGTGTCGACACCGGCTGCGACGACACCGTGGCGATCGTCTCGGTGCCGGTGGTCGCCCGCTTGACGATCTGCGCGGACGAGGCGCCAGCGACGCCAGCGTTCGCCAGTGCCGTCCGGAACGCGATGCCCGCGCGTCCGACCGGGTCCTCCGACCGGGGCGAGGTCGCCGCTGCGGGGTTCGCCCGGTCACCGTCGACCATGAGCGCCGTGACCTCCGGCTGGTACCCGATGGTGCGCTCGGACACCGGCCACGTGGGGTCCCAGGCGTCGGCGTCGCTCCAGTAGGAGTCGTCCGTGACGATCGTGGTGACCGGGGTGTCGCCGACCTTCGCCTTCACCTGCTGCGCGAGCTGCGCGAGGGTCGGGGCGCCCGGGTAGACGGTGCCACCGCCGGCGGACAGCGTCGCGTCGCCGTGGCCGACCAGGGCGACGGTGTTCGCGGACTCCCGTGCGACGGTCGTCGGGATGCGGTGGTCGCCCCCGAGCACCGAGAGCGCGGTCGCCGAGGTCAGGGTCTTCATGACGCTGCCGGTCTGGGCGGCCCGCTCGCCGTGCTTCGAGAACAGGACCTTGCCCGTCTTCGCGTCCATCACGTACCCCTCGAAGTCGCCGAGGCCGCTCGCCGACGCAGCCGTCGCGATCGAGCAGGTCCGGAGCGCGGACGGACCGGCGAGGTCATCCGGCACCGCGCGGGCATCGGCGGTCGGGGTGGGGGACGGCTTCGTGGTCGGGCGCTTCGTGGTGGTCGTCCGGTCCGGAGCCGAGGACGCGGTCCGGGTCGGGCTCGGCGCCGCAGCAGTCCGAGAGTCCGGGGTCGTGGCCGCCGCGACGGCGACGGCCCCACCGGAACCGACCACGAGCAGCGCCGCGAGACCACCGGCGATCCACGGGACCGGGCGTCGCGCGGCGGAGGCGCGCACCGCGGTGACGGCGGCGCGGAACCGCTCCGGGACGGAACGCGGGGTGGGCTGCTGCTCGGACATCGCGACCGATCCTACGGAACTGCGGCAGGAGCCTCCAGGCCGGATCCGGGATCCGTGGCGGACCGGAGCCGGATCAGGGAGCCGTGACGGGACCGTCGGCCGGGTACCGGACCCCGACCTGGCGTCGTGCCTCGTCCAGCACCGCCATGATCGCGACGGTCTCGTCCGGGTCCATCGGGCCGCCGTCGTGGCGGCCCGACGTGATCATCGTCTCGAAGGCGCGGGCCTCGTGCTCGTAGCCGGCGAGTTCCTCGCGACCGTCGAACTCCTCGACGACGGCTCCGTCGCGATCACGGATCCGCCAGGTGGTCGGCGTGTACCAGGTGGCGTCGAGGTCGATGCGGCCGGTCTCGCCGATGATCGACGCGGTGTTCGGGCTCCGCAGGTCCATCCCGAAGTGGATCATCGACTGCGCACCGCCCTCGTGCGTCATGACCAGGCCCATCTGCTCGTCGACGCCCTGCTCGCTCAGCGTCCCGGCTGCGACCAGCGCGGTCGGCACCCCGAGCACGTCCACCGCGAAGGACACCGGGTAGATCCCGAGGTCGAGCATCGCTCCCCCACCGAGTGCCGGGTCGCGCAACCGGTGGCCGGGGTCCGTCGGGAGGGCCTGGTGGTGGGTCGCCTCGACCACCACCGGGCGGCCGATCCGTCCCTCGGCGACGACCTCGCGGATCATCGCCATCTGGGGCAGGAACCGGGTCCACATCGCCTCCATCACCGCGACACCGGCTTGCCTCGCGGCGTTGACGACCGTCCGGGCCTCGGCCGCGGTCATCGTGAAGGCCTTCTCGACCAGGACGTGCCTGCCCGCGCGGATCGCGAGCAGGGCGTCCTCGGCGTGCCGGACGTGCGGGGTCGCGACGTAGACCGCGTCGACATCGTCGTCCGCCACCAGGTCCTCGTAGGAACCGTGGGCCCGCTCGATGCCGAACTCGGCGGCGAATGCCTCGGCGTGTTCACGGGTGCGGCTGCCCACGGCCGTGAACACGATGCCGGCCGCGGTGCAGTCACCCACGAAGGACCGTGCGATGCCGCCTGTGCCGATGACTCCCCAGCGATCCGTCATGGGTCCTGTCTACCAGCGCGGGGTGTGGCGCGGCCCGCGGCGGTCGTCAGCGGGGTCCGCGTCGGGCGGTCAGCGGCGGTGCCCGCCTCGGGTCGTCAGCGGCGGTGCTTGCCGAGCGCGGCGTCCGGGGCGGCCATCGGGTGGTTCCGGAACCAGCGCAGGAGCTCACGGGCACGGCTCGTGTCGGCGCTCGCATCGCCCTCGGCGAGGAACGAGTCGAAGCCGTCGGGCAGGTCGGCTTCGGCCTCCCGGTGGAACGCCATCTTCCACTCGCCGAAACGCCGGGTGTGGATACGCTCCTCGACGAGCAGGCCGACGTCGGTGTGCCGCGGGTCGTCGATGATGCGCTGGTACGTCTCGAGCACGGCTGCCTCGGGGCCCTCGAGCAGCTGCATGAACCGGCCGTCCTTGTAGACGAGCAGACCGGACAGGCCGGACGCGGTGTTGCGGACCCGTGCGTGCTCGAGCAGTGCGTCGAGCCGCTCCTGGTCGAACACCTCGTTCGCTGCGCTCATGTAGACCAGGGACAGCAGCATGACGACCTCTCGGTGACGACGGAACGGGTTCCCTCTCATCGTGGACCGCACCGACGCAGTCGGGCAGCCCCAGAACGGGGATCGTTCCCGCCCGCGCACCCGCGTCGAGGTTCGGGTCATCGACGCGAGCACACGGGTGTCGGGTCGTACGACCGGACTGATTCGGAGCCCCCGTCCGGGGGGTTTGGTCACTCCGTGTCGTAGGTGCGGACCCAGTCGATCTGCACGTGCCCGGGGTCGCCCCAGTTGCCGATCTGGAACATGTAGCGGTGCGGGGTGGTGGGCACGTTGCGCGGCACCGTGAACACGAGCTTGCCGTCGAGGTAGTACCGGATGATCTTCCCCGGCACCCACTCGGTCGTGTAGGTGTGCCAGTCGTTCCAGGACACCCGGGTGTTGTAGTGCTCGGTCCGCTTCTCGAGCCCCTGGAGCATCGAGTGGTGGAAGACGCGCGGTGAGCCGTTGAACTGCCCCTCCGGGTAGTTCAGCTCGCCGTCCGCCCAGGCGTTCGACGTCGGCCAGAGCATGACCGCGATCCCGTTGCCGTCGCCACCGGTCGCCCGCGCACGGATGCTGAAGGTGCCGCCGACGTGTGACCAGGCGCCGGTGGGCGTGCCGAACGTCCCGGCGGCGCCGTGCTCCCCGTCCATCGCGACGTCCAGGTAGCCGTCGTGGGCGCTGATGAGCTTGTCCGAGTAGTACTTGCCGCCCGTGCCGTCGGGGTACGGCTGCCACGAGTTCCGGTACGTCTCGGCGAAGGGGCCGCCCGCTGCTGCGGGGGTGTCGAAGTCCTCGGAGAAGGTCGGCTCGCGGTCCGCGAGGTACGCGGGGCCGGTCGCGGACGCCGTCGGGGTCGCGGACGGACCGGTGCTCGGCGACGAGGTCGAGGCGGACGTGGCACGGGACTCGGGCACGGCTGCCGCGGTGACCGCGAGGGCTCCGGCGGTGGCAGCGACCACGACGATGACCAGGACACGCTTCAGCACGGCGTCACCGCCGGTGGAGCGCTGGGCTGGTGGTCGGTCATCGTGTCCCCCGTTTCGCGGACAAGGGTAGCCCGCGAACGCGCCCGACGTCTGTCCCTCGGGCGAGGGACACGGGTTTCGTCCGGAATACGAAAACCCCGGTCAGAGCCACTTCGAGTGGGCCTGACCGGGGTGTTCACGGAGCCGCCTGTCGGAATCGAACCGACGACCTATTCATTACGAGTGAATCGCTCTACCGACTGAGCTAAGGCGGCGCACACTCCATGTCCGGAGTGGCACGAGCAATGACTATACAGGTTCAGACGAGTGAACGCGAAACCAGCACGCCGAGCTCGGAGAAGGACCGTTCGAGCTCGTCGACCAGGTGTGTTCCGGCCTCGGAACCCGACCACTCCCACCACGCGTGGCGCAGGGCTGCGAGGGCGACGATGGCCGCGAGACCCGCGCGACGGCGGAGTGCCTCGGCGTCGGCGGCGAGCTCCGGGTCGGCGTGTTCGAGCCGGCGCGCGACGGCCGTCTGCAGCTCCGCCTGGAACTCCTTCATGGACGCCATGCGACGGCTGAACAGCTCCGGGTTCGCGCGGAGGACCTGCTGCCGCTCCTCGATGAGCCCGCGCTCCTCGATCAGTTCCCGCGTGGAGTGCACGAGCAGCGTGCCGATGTCGGCGAGCAGGTCACCGCTCGGACCACCGTCGACGAACGCCTGCAACGCCGCGTCGTCGGGCAGCTGCGGGTCGTCCCCGAGGATCGCCTGCTCCTTGCTCGGGAAGTAGTTGAAGAACGTCCGGGGCGAGACGTCGGCCCGCCGGGAGATCTCGTCCACCGTCACCGCGCCGAGGCCGTCCTCGATGGCGATCCGGAGCGCAGCCTGCTGGATGGCGCGCCGGGTGGCGCGGCGCTTCCGTTCGCGCAGGCCGGGTTCAGCGTCGGGCATGCCGTGATTGTCGCACGCCGGGCCTCAGCGGCGGGCGCGGGCGATCGTGACGAGCAGTGCTTCGAGCGCCAGGAGTGCCGCCACGTTCGCCGCGATGCGCTGGCGCGCCAGGGCCACGGCGTCGAGGACCTCGAGCGCGGCAGCCGGCGGTGTCGTCGGCAGCGCGTGTTCGAGCTGGTCCTGCATGGCCAGGTTGACCGGTTCCGCCGGGGCTCCGAGCCCCAGCAGGAGGAGGTCGCGGTACAGGGACGAGACGTCGACCAGGATGCGGTCGAGGCCGTCGCGCAGGCTCCGGGTCGCCCGGCGCTTCTGGTCGTCCTCGAGGGCGCGGAGCTGCGACCGGAGCGCCGGCGGGATCGTCCCGCCGGGTTCGACCCCGAGCGAGCGCAGGGCTGCGTCGCGCTCTTCGGAGTCGCGCTGCTCGGTGATGGACTTGGCGTCCTCGTCGGCGACGGCGAGGAGTTCGGCGGCCGCCATGACGGCATCGCCCACGCTCCGTACACCGAGCACGGTCGTCAGGGTCCGGCGGCGACGGTCACGGGCCGGCTCGCTCGTGGCGAGACGCTGCGCCATGCCGATGTGGCTCTGCGCCTGACGAGCAGCATCCATCGCGAGGGCACGGTCGACACCGGTGCGGGCGACGAGCAGGTCGGCGACGGACTCGATGCCGGGCACGCGCAGGCGGACCGAGCGGACGCGGGACCGGATCGTCGGCAGCAGGTCGGCCTCACTCGGGGCGCAGAGGATCCACACCGTGCGCTCCGGGGGTTCCTCGAGCGCCTTGAGCAGCAGGTTCGAGGTGCGCTCGGTCATGCGGTCGGCGTCCTCGATGATGACGACGCGGTAGCGGCCGACCGACGGCGAGTAGTACGACGAGGTGACGAGCTGCCGGATCTCGTCGATCGTGATGATCACACGCTGGGTCGTGAGCACCGAGACGTCGGGGTGGGTCTTCGCGGTGATCTGCCGCAGGGTGTGGTCGTCGTCGGGGCCGTTGCCCACGAGCGCCGCCGCGAAGGCGGTCGCCACGTTCGACCGTCCCGACCCGGGCGGGCCGGTGATGAGCCACGAGTGCGTCATGCCGCCGGTGCCGTCGGTGGACTCGGCCGCGTTGCGCAGCGACGCGACCGCTTCTTCCTGCCCGGTCAGGCCGTCCCACACGCTCACGGGACCATCCTGTCAGTGACCACCGTCATGCCGGGTCGATCCCGACGAGCGGGGCCACCGCTCGACGGACCGCGTCCTGCACGGTGTCGGTCGGGGCCGAGGCGTCGACCACCAGGAAGCGCACCGGCTCGGCCTCGGCCATCGCGAGGAAGGCCTGACGGACGGACTCGTGGAACGCCGCAGCCTCGGACTCGAGACGGTCGAAGGTGTCGCCCCGCGCCGCGGCCACCCGGGCGCGTCCGACGGTGACGTCGAGGTCGAGCAGGATCGTGAGGTCCGGTGCCAGACCGTCCGCTGCCCACTCCGAGACGGACCGGACCTGCTCGACGCCGAGGCCGCGCGCGACGCCCTGGTAGGCGACGGACGAGTCGATGTAGCGGTCCTGCAGGACGACCTCGCCGCGAGCGAGCGCCGGACGGACGACCGTCTCGACGTGCTGGGCTCGGTCGGCCGCGTACAGCAGCGCCTCGGCCCGGGGTGCGACGTGGCCCCGCTCGTGCAGGACCATCTGCCGGATCTGGACGCCGAGGTCGGTGCCGCCGGGCTCGCGGGTGCGGACCACGGTCCGACCGTGCACACCGAGCCACGCCGAGAGCAGCTCCGCCTGGGTCGTCTTGCCCGCGCCGTCGCCGCCCTCGAGCGTGATGAAGCGACCGGTCACTTCTTCTTGGCCGCCGTCCGACGAGCCGGGGTCTTCTTCTTGACCGGCCCCTTGGCACGCTTGTCGGCGATGAGCTGGACCGCGCGGGCGTGGTCGACGGCCTCGACGTCCTCGCCCTTCGGGATGGTCGCGTTCGTCTCGCCGTCGGTGACGTACGGGCCGAACCGGCCGTCCTTCATCTTGATCGGCTTGCCGGACACCGGGTCGGCGTCGAACTCCTTGAGCGCGGCGCTCGCGGTGCGGTTGCCGCCGTACTTCGGCTGCGCGAACAGCTCGAGTGCACCGGGCAGGTCGATGTCGAAGATCGCGTCCTCGCCGGGCAGGGTCCGGGTGTCGGTCCCCTTCTTCAGGTACGGCCCGTACCTGCCGTTCTGCGCCGTGATGTCGTTGCCCGTCTCCGGGTCCTGGCCGACGACGCGGGGCAGGTCGAGGAGCTTCAGCGCGGTCTCGAGGTCGACGGTCTGCGGGTCCATCGACTTGAAGAGCGAAGCGGTGCGTTCCTTCGGCGCCGCGGCCTTCTTCGTCGTCTTCTTCGCAGGCGCCTTCTTGGCGGGGGCCTTCTTCGCCGTCGCCGTCGCCGATGCCGTCTCGCTCGTCGCGGTCGCAGCAGCCGCGTCGGCCACGGGGGCCTCTGCCGCTGCGGGCGCTTCGACGACCTCGCCGGTCTTCGGGTCCACGGTGGGTTCGGGCTCCGGGGTGCGCTCCGTGACGTAGGGGCCGAAGCGGCCGTCCTTCGCCAGGACCTCTTTTCCGGTCTCCGGGTTGATCCCGACGACACGGTCGCCGATCACCGGTGCGTCGACGAGTTCCTTCGCCTTCTCGACGGTCAGTTCGTCGGGAGCGAGGTCCTCGGGCACGTTGACGCGCCGCGGCTTCTCGGGGTCGTCGCTCGGCACCTCGATGTAGGGGCCGTACCGACCGATCCGGAGTGTGAGGCCCGGAGCGAGCTCGACCGAGTTGATCTCGCGGGCGTCGATCTCACCGAGGTTGTCGATGACCGTCCGCAGGCCGCGCTGGTCGTCGTCGCCGCCACCGAAGTAGAAGCCCTTGAGCCAGTCCACCCGGTCGGCGTCGCCGCGGGCGATGCGGTCGAGGTCTTCTTCCATCTCGGCGGTGAAGTCGTACTCCACGAGCTCGCCGAAGTACTCCTCGAGCAGGCGCACGACGCTGAACGCGATCCAGTTCGGCACCAGCTGCGTGCCGCGGAGCGAGACGTAGCCGCGGTCGATGATCGTCGGGCTGATCGTGGGGTAGGTCGACGGACGCCCGATCCCCAGCTCTTCCAGCGTCTTGATGAGGCTCGCCTCGGTGAAGCGCGGCGGCGGGGTGGTGTCGTGCCCCTTCGCCTCGACGTCGGTGACCGCGAGGTGTTCGCCCTGGGCCACGTTCGGCAGGGCGACGTCCTGGCCCGCACGCTCGGACGACTCGTGGCGGTCCTCGTCACGGCCTTCTTCGTAGGCGCTGAGGAAGCCGCGGAACGTGATGACGGTGCCGGATGCGGTGAACTCGGCATCCGTGCCGTTCGCGGTCGAGGCGATGCCCTCGACCGACTCGGTGGAGGAGATGCCGAGCACGATCGACGCGGTCGAACCCTTGGCGTCCGCCATCTGGGACGCGATGGTGCGCTTCCAGATGAGGTCGTAGAGGCGCCACTCGACACCGGTGAGGGTGCCCTGCAGGTCCTGCGGGGTGCGGAAGGAGTCACCGGCGGGACGGATCGCCTCGTGCGCCTCTTGCGCGTTCTTGCTCTTGCTCGCGTAGAGGCGGGGCTTGTCGGGCACGGTGGCCGAGCCGTACAGGTCGGCTGCCTGCTTGCGAGCGGCGTCGATGGCTTGCTTCGAGAGCGAGACCGAGTCGGTACGGATGTAGGTGATGTAGCCGTTCTCGTACAGGGTCTGCGCAGCACGAGCGGTCTGTCGCGGGGACAGACGGAGCTTGCGCGCGGCTTCCTGCTGGAGCGTCGACGTGGTGAACGGCGCGGCGGGGCGTCGCGTGTACGGCTTCGAGTCGACGCTGCGGACGGTGGCGTCACCGGCGCGCTCGAGGACCGTCGTCAGCGACGCGGCAGCGGCCTCGTCGAGCCGGACGACGTCACCGCTGAGCGTGCCGCGGTCGTCGAAGTCACGGCCGGAGGCGACGCGGGTGCCGTGGATCCGGGCGAGTCGCGCCGAGAAGGAGGACTCGCCGGCCTTCTCGAACCGGGCGGAGAGGTCCCAGTAGTTGGCGGACACGAAGGCCAGGCGCTCGCGCTCGCGGTCGACGACGAGCCGGGTGGCGGCGGACTGCACACGGCCGGCGGACAGACCGGGGGCGACCTTGCGCCACAGGACCGGGGAGACCTCGTACCCGTACAGCCGGTCGAGGATGCGGCGGGTCTCCTGCGCGTCGACGAGGGCGGTGTCGAGCTCACGGGTGGCTTCCTGCGCGCGCTGGATCGCCTCCTTCGTGATCTCGTGGAAGACCATCCGCTTGACGGGGACCTTCGGCTTCAGGACCTGCAGCAGGTGCCACGCGATCGCTTCACCCTCGCGGTCTTCATCTGTTGCGAGGTAGAGCTCGTCGGCGTCCTTGAGGGCGCGTTTCAGCTCGGAGACGGTCTTCTTCTTGGCGTCGGACACGACGTAGTACGGCTCGAAGCCGTTGTCGACGTCCACCGAGAACTTGCCGAGGGAGCCCTTCTTGAGCTCGGGCGGCAGGTTCTTCGGCTCGACGAGGTCGCGGATGTGTCCGACCGAGGCCTGGACTTCGTATCCGTCACCGAGGTATTGCGCGATCGTCTTCGCCTTCGCAGGGCTCTCGACGATCACGAGCTTCTTCGTGCCTGGCACGTGTCTCCTTGATCGATGGTGCTGATCGGCCCTGGCCACGAGCGTGTCCGGGTCGACCGGGACATCGGTGACCGCGGGCCGACAGGCACACCATACACATAGTGTTCGGGCGGGTCGCCTGCCGGACCGGCCACCGCGAGTGCGCCGACGACGAACGGTCCGGTGCCCACGACCACGCGGACGCGGGCCGTGGTGGCGACGAGTTCGCAGGCGTCGAGGGCGGCCCCGTTCGCCGTGGCGATCCGGGTCGCGACCGCACACGGCTCCCCCGGTACCAGCCCGGTGGCGGCCGCCGCGGTGCCCACGGCGGCGGCGTCGGCGGCGCCCTGGGCGCGGAGGGCCTGCGTGCGGTGGCCGGCGGCGGCGAGCGCCGTGGACCCGACGAGGACCCCAACGCCGAGGACCGCCACGAGCAGCACGGTCGCCGAGCCGCGTTGGCCGTCGGGGATCGTCACGTCAGCCCCCTCGGGCCGCGGCGCACGCCGTCGCGGTCAGTGGGAGCGCCGCGAAGGGACCGGTCCCGCCGCGCGTGGCGTCGACGCAGACCAGGTCACCGTCCGACCGGACGACGACCGCCGCCCCCGGGGCGAGCCGGTCGGCCGCGGACCGGCCCAGGCGCTCGTCGTCGCGCCCGATCGCCCGGGCGGCGGTGGCTGCGGCGAGTTGCAGACGGCCCTGCGCGTCGACGACGAGGACGGCCGCGACGAGGGCGGTCAGCACGATCGCCACCACGGGGAGCGCGACCGCGAACTCGACGGTCACCGCGCCGCGCTCACAGCGAGAGCGCGCCACGGACGAGGTCGGTGAGGATGGTCTGGACCTCGCCGGAGCGCATGACCGCGACGAGCACACCGGCGAAGGCCACGGCGGCGAGGATGACGACCGCGTACTCGGCGGTGGCCGATCCCCGGTCGTCCCGCAGCCGCGACGACCACCGGGCGACGGGGCGACGCGGGCGACGGTGGTGGCAGATGGCCCGACGGGTGCGGCGGTCGGGGGATGACGTGGTGCTCATGGAGTCCGTCCTTTCTGTTCGGTGGGACCAGCGTGTCCTGGCTGGGGTGTCGACGAAGCGGCCTCGGCGCCATCTGTGGACAGGTCACGCCGCCCCGCCCACCGTGGAGGAGAGGACCCCGACCACCACGGGCACCACCCCCACGAGCACGAACGCCGGCAGGACGCAGACCCCGAGCGGCAGCACCAGTCGGACGGCCAGTCGTTCCGCCGCCACGAGCCCGTCGGCAGCGGCCTCGTCACGCACGTCCTCGGCGGCGCGGCGGAGCAACCCCGCGGCGGGCACCCCCGCACGCCGGGAGAGGTCGAGGACCTCCCGCAGCCGGTGCACGTCCCCGGCGGGCGGGGCGGCTCCTGCGGACGCCTCGGCGACTGCCTGCCCGGCGGTGGTCCACGACCCGCCTCCGGCGACCGCCACGGCCCAGGCGTCGAGGAGCACCCCGGGGACTCGGCCGTCGGGGGTCGCGGAACGGACCAGCCGGGCGGTCCACCGTCGCCCGGCCAGCACGAGGGCCGCCGCGGTGCACGAGCACGCCCAACCGGCCGGTGAACCGACCAGGACCTCGACGGCACCGGCACCCCAGGCAGCACCGAGCCCCAACCCGAAGAGCGGCAGCGCGAGCACGACCCGGGCGCTCGTCCGCGGTCCCGCCAGGGCGACCCGGATCGCCCGGTCCGATGCAGCGGCGCGCCGGAGCGCGCCGGCGAGCCCGCGGAGGGTCTCCGCGACGGGCGCTCCCGTCCGGTCCGCCACGCGGAGGACGACGACGATGTCCTGCTGGGCGGGTCCTCCGATCCCGGGCAGCCCGCCGACGAGCCGCCAGGCCCGCGGCGGCGGGACGCCTGCCGAGACCAGCGTCGCCACCCGGTCGAGCACCCCGGCCACCCGCGCCGGGCCGTCGGGTGTGGGTCGTCTCACCGCAGCCCGTCCACCGGGCGCACCTCGAGCCTCCCGTCCGGGCCGACGCACAACGTGCCCACACCACCGAGCCGTCGCTGGCCTGCGCGTCGCTCCACGTGCAGGACCAGGTCGAAGGCGCTGACGGCCTGCCGGGCGAGCGCCTCGGCACCGAGGCCGGCGAGTGCCCCGAGCGCTTCGAGGCGCGCGGCCACGTCGGCGATGCCGTTGGCGTGCACGGTGCCGGCTCCCCCGTCGTGCCCGGTGTTCAGGGCGGAGAGGAGTTCGCGGACCTCGGCGCCGCGGCACTCCCCCACGACGATCCGGTCGGGGCGCATCCGCAGCGCCTCACGCACGAGCCGGTCGAGGCCGAGCGCGCCGACCCCCTCGGCGTTCGCCTGCCGCGCCTCGAGCGCGACGACGTGCGGATGGGCGATCCGGAGCTCGGCGACGTCCTCCACCGTCACGATGCGCTCGTCGACGGGCACGTTCCCGAGCATCGCCGCGAGCAGGGTGGTCTTGCCGCTGCCGGTCGCGCCGGTGACCAGGACGTTCCGGCGTGCAGCGACGGCGTCCTCGACGACCGACCGCGGGACGAACGCGAAGGTCCCGCCGCGTTCGAGGGTGGCGAGAGAGGGTCGATGGACCTGTGGCAGTCGGATCGACACGGCGGTGCCCCCGACGGACACCGGGGCGAGGACGACGTGGACCCGAACGCCGTCGCCGTGCCGGACGTCCGCGCACGGGGTGGTCTCGTCGACGTGGCGGCCGCCGAGCGCGACGAGCCGGGTCGCGAGTTCGCGGGCACGCGCCTCGGTCAGTCGCGGCTGGACGGCTTCGAGGCCGGTGCCGCGGTCGACCCACGTCCCCACGCCACCGACCACCAGGACGTCCGTCACGGTGGCATCGGCCACCAGGGCGGCGAGTTCCTCGAACTCGACGACCACGGACGCCCGGCGACGAGCCGGCGGCGCTGCTCCGGGCAGGAACGGAGCCGACGGAGCATGCGCCCGCGCCGGTGCCGGTGCCGGTGCCGGTGCCGAGAACGCAGAGGATGTCGACGCGGACGGCGCCGACGCGCGGGGAAGCAGTGGAGCACGGTGCAGGGGCATGCCGCCGACGGTAGGGAGCACGTCAGCCCTCAGCCGGGAGGGTCCCCACTTCTGTGGACAACGTCGGAGTGCCCCACCAACGGACCGGTTTGTCCCCCGAAACGGAAAGCCGTACCCCGGTCGATGATGCGACACCGACGTGCTCGGGGTCGCCCACCACCCCCGCTTCCCCCGGCCGGACTGTGCGTAGCACCTGCTACGCAAGAACATGCAGAATGCATGCACGAGCATGGACCGGTCTGTCCACGCGACCGGCGTCCCTGCGCGGATCGGGGCACACGGCGGAGCCCGACGAGCCGCCATCGCTCGAGTCGGACCCCGGGAAACAGAAGAGGCGGCACCGGTTGGGGGGAACAGGTGCCGCCTTGACATCGAGGGATTGGGGGGAATCCGATTCGATGCCGCCGGAAACGAGTCCAGCGGGATCTACTGTACCCCACGATCGGCCCTCCAGGGCAACCCCGGACACGACCTCCGGGCGTGCCGCGCCCCGACCCGGCCGAGGGGTAGTCTCCGGATGCACGCAGGCACCGGCGACGGATGCTCGCACGCACCCGCCGCGGATGCACGCACGCATCCACGGCGGACGCACGCATGCATCCACGACGGATGCCACCAGAGGCCGCAACGACGCGAAAGGACATCGATGTCCACTCCGACCCAGACCGACCCCCGAGGCGACGACGGAGCGACCTTCGCACCGCCGCCCGAGTTCGTGGCCGACGCGGTCGCCGGCGAGGACCTCCACCACGCAGCAGCGGCCGACCGCGAGGCGTTCTGGGCCGAGCAGTCCCGCTCCCTGCTCGACTGGCGCACCCCGTTCACGCAGACCCTGGACTGGTCGGGCGCCCCGTTCGCGAAGTGGTTCGCCGACGGCACGCTCAACGTCGCCGAGAACTGCCTCGACCGGCACGTCCGCGCCGGCAACGGCGACCGGGTGGCGATCCACTTCGAGGGCGCTCCCGGCGACACGCGTCGGATCACCTACGCCGAGCTGACCGCCGAGGTGCAGCGCGCCGCGAACATGCTCACCGACCTCGGCGTCGGCCAGGGCGACCGGGTGGTCGTGTACCTGCCGCTCATCCCCGAGGCCGTCGTGACGATGCTCGCCGTCGCCCGTATCGGCGCCGTGCACTCGGTCGTCTTCGGCGGGTTCAGCGCGGAGAGCCTCCGCGCCCGCATCGAGGACGCCGGCGCGAAGCTCGTCGTCACCGCGGACGGCGGGTGGCGGCGCGGTGCCGTCTCACCGCTCAAGCCCGCAGTCGACGAGGCGCTGACCGGCGAGGGCACCGACACGGTCGAGCACGTCCTGGTCGTCAAGCGCGGCGGCAACGACATCGCCTGGAACGACCGCGACGTCTGGTGGCACGACGAGCTGGCGAAGGCGGCACCGACCCACGAGGCCCAGGCGTTCCCCGCCGAGACCCCGCTGTTCATCCTGTACACCTCGGGCACGACCGGGAAGCCGAAGGGCATCGTGCACACCTCCGGCGGCTACCTGACCCAGGCGGCGTACACGCACAAGAACGTGTTCGACATGCACCCGGAGAAGGACGTCTACTGGTGCACCGCCGACATCGGCTGGATCACCGGCCACTCCTACGTCGTCTACGGCCCGCTCGCCAACGGCGTCACGCAGGTGCTCTACGAGGGCACCCCCGACGAGCCGAAGCCCGGCCGCTGGTGGGACCTCGTCGACGCGTACGGTGTCACCGTCCTCTACACCGCACCCACGGCGGTCCGCGCAGCGATGAAGGCCGGCCGCGAGATCCCGGAGGCGCGCAGCCTCGAGACCCTCCGCCTGCTCGGCAGCGTCGGCGAACCGATCAACCCCGAGGCGTGGCAGTGGTACCGCCAGGTCATCGGCCACGACCGCACGCCGATCGTCGACACCTGGTGGCAGACCGAGACCGGCGCCATCATGATCTCCGCGCTGCCCGGCGTCACGAAGCTCAAGCCCGGCGCCGCGCAGACGCCCCTGCCGGGCATCGTCGCCGAGATCGTCGACGACGACGGCAACCGTGCCGAACCCGGCGAGAGCGGCTACCTCACCATCACCGAGCCGTGGCCGTCGATGGCGCGCGGGATCTGGAACGACCCCGACCGGTTCGTCGAGACGTACTGGTCGCGGTTCCCCGGCCGCTACTTCGCCGGCGACGGTGCGCGGCTCGACGGCGAGGGCGACATCTGGGTGCAGGGGCGCGTCGACGACGTCATGAACGTCTCCGGACACCGCCTGTCGACGGCCGAGATCGAGTCCGCCCTGGTCGGCCACGAGGGCGTCGCCGAGGCCGCAGTGGTCGGTGCCGCCGACGAGACCACCGGGCAGGCCGTCGTCGCCTTCGTCATCCTGACGGCCGAGGCCGCCGCCGACGTCGACCGCGAGACGGCCTCGGCAGAGCTCCGCAACTGGGTCGGCAAGCGCATCGGGGCGATCGCGAAGCCGCGCCAGGTCGTCATCGTGCCGGAGCTGCCGAAGACACGCTCCGGCAAGATCATGCGGCGACTCCTCCGCGACGCGGCCGAGGGCCGCCGCATCGGCGACACGACCACGCTGGCCGACCCGACGATCATGGCGACCATCGCGGAACTCATGTAGTCCCGCCAGACGGAAGCAGGGCCTCCAGTCAGATACAGACTGGAGGCCCTGCTCACGTTCGTTCCGTCGGTCGCTGCCGTCAGGCGGTGAGCTCCACCACCAGCTCGACCTCGACCGGCGCGTCCAGCGGGAGCACGGCGACGCCCACCGCGCTCCGCGCGTGGACGCCGGCGTCGCCGAAGACCTCGCCGACCAGGGTCGACGCGCCGTTCGCGACACCGGGCTGGCCGGTGAACGACGGGTCCGACGCGACGAAGACCGTGACCTTGACGACTCGGGCCACGCGGTCGAGCGAACCGGCGACCGACTGCACGGCGGCCAGGGCGTTCAGCGCGGCCACGCGAGCCTGGGCGGCGGCGGTCTCGGCGTCGACGTCGGTGCCGACCTTGCCGGTCACGGGCAGGCCGCCGTCGACGAACGGCAGCTGGCCGGCCGTGTAGACGTACTGGCCCGTCACGACGGCGGGCACGTAGGCGGCGACGGGCGCGGCGACCGCGGGGATCGTCAGGCCGAGTTCGGCGAGCCGGTCGGAGACGCTCATGCGTCGGCCTTGGGGCGCTTCAGGTAGGCGACGAGACCGCCCTCGGGTCCGGTGACGATCTGGACCAGCTCCCAGCCCTCGTCCCCGTAGTTGTTGAGGATCGCGGTGGTGTTGTGGATCATCAGCGGCGTGGTGAAGTACTCCCAGCGAGTCATGCGGTTCCTTGCCAGCCTTTCAGTCGGGGGTGTCGTTTAGGCTGCATCCTATGTCTGCCCAGAAGACGTCTGCATCGCGGACCAAGCCCGTCTCAGCAGTCGGCGCCTTCATCGGATTCGTCGGGTTCAGTGCCCTCGCCGGCCTGCTCGTCACGATCGGGGTCACCCCGGCCATCGCCGTCGCCGGTGTCACCACGACGTCCACGATCGGTGTGTTCGAGTCCCTGCCGGAGTACATCGAGATCGGTGACCTGCCGCAGCGCAACGAGCTGTACGCGTACTCGGGCGGCAAGTCCGTGCACTTCGCGACGGTCTACGACCAGAACCGCCAGGAGCTGAAGTTCGACCAGATCAGCGATCAGCTGAAGAACGCGGCGATCGACGGCGAGGACAAGCGCTTCTACGACCACGGCGGCGTCGACATGACGTCGCTCATCCGCGCCGGTGTGGGCAGCATCGCGGGCGGCCTCGGCGACTCGGGCGGTGGGTCGACGCTGACCATGCAGCTCGTCCGCAACATCAAGATGCAGCAGGCCCTCGAGCTCCCCACCAAGAAGGAGCAGGAGAAGGCCTACAACGAGGCCGTCGAGCAGACCATCCCGCGCAAGCTGGAGGAGATGAAGCTCGCGATCGGGCTGGCGAAGAAGTACTCCAAGAAGGAGATCCTCACCGCCTACCTGAACATCGCCTACTTCGGCGACCAGACCTACGGCGTGCAGGCCGCGGCGCAGCACTACTACAACAAGAGCGCGACCGACCTGACCCCGGCCGAGGCCGCGTCGCTCATCGCGATCGTGCAGTACCCCGAGGCGCGCAACCTGTCGAGCCCGAAGAAGTACGACGCCAACGTCGCCAGACGCAACGTCGTGCTCCGTTCGATGTACGACCAGAAGAACCTCACCGAGGCCGAGTACCGAACGGCTCGCCAGTCGAAGCCGGCGGACTACGTGCATCTGACGCAGCCCTCGCAGGGCTGCCGCGCCTCGGTCGGCGACGGCTCGCAGTTCTTCTGCGACTACGCGGTCAAGATCGTCAAGGAGATGTCGCAGCTCGGGTCGTCGCAGAAGGCACGTGACACCGCGTGGCGGAACGGCGGCTACAAGATTCAGACGTCGCTGAACATCGACCTGAACGCCGAGCAGAAGCGCCTCGTCAACACGTACGACAACAAGGCCGAGACGAACCTCGCCCTCGGCGCGACGCTCAACTCCATCGAGGCAGGTTCGGGACGCATCATCACGATGGCGCAGAACAAGGACTACGACCAGTCTCTCAAGTCCGCGCCGACGTCGACGAGCATCAACTACAGCGTCGACTACAAGTACGGCAACTCCGGCGGATTCCAGACGGGCTCGACGTACAAGCTCTTCACCCTGCTCGCGTGGCTGCAGGCCGGTCATGGTCTCAACGAGGTGGTGAGTGGCGCGCCGCGGAACATGGCGACCGGATGGACGGCCTGCGGCCAGCCAGTCTCGGTCGAGGGCGGCTATACCCCGAAGAACGACAGCCCCGGCGAGACCGGCAACTACACCGTGGCCGCAGCGACAGCACAATCTGTCAACCTCGCGTTCCTCAATATGGCGCAGAAGCTCGACCTCTGCGACATTCGGAACACTGCGCAGTCCCTTGGCGTCCACCGTGCCGACGGCGGCGAGCTGCAGTACAACCCGTCAGCAGTCCTCGGCACCAACGACATAGCGCCGATGACGATGGCCGCGGCCTACGCTGCCGTCGCCAACAACGGCATCTACTGCAAGCCGATCGCGATCGACCAGATCACCTCGCCGTCCGGCAAGAAGCTCGGCGGACAGACGAAGGACTGCAAGCAGGCGATCGACCCCGAGGTCGCGCACGCAGCCGTCTACGCGATGAAGGGCACGATCAACAGCGGGACCGCACGCGGGGCGCAGACGCCGGACGGTACGCAGCTGTTCGCGAAGACCGGCACCACCGACACCGCGAACCAGATCTGGCTCGTCGGGTCGAGCTCGCGCGTCGCTACGGCGTACTGGCAGGGCAACACCGACGGCAAGCTCAACAACCTTCGCCACTTCAGCAACGGCGTGAACAACACCTACGCCGGCGGACGTGCTGACGTCTGGAGGCAGGCAATGACCCCTGTCAACGCCATCTACCCCGCCGGTCCGTTCACCGACCCGAACAGCTCGGCGCTCCGCGGCAATGCCAAGGCGCTCCCGAACCTGCAGGGCAAGACCGCGGACGAAGCCCGCGCGGCCATCTCGGGCGCCGGGTTCACCTACGTCGACGGCGGTGCGCGTCCCGGCCCGGGGAACCCCGGTTCCGTGACCTCGACGTCCCCGGCGGCGGGTGCGCTCCTTTCCTCGGGTTCGAGCGTCACCGTCTACACGTCCGACGGCACCCAGGCGACCGTTCCGGAGATCGGCGGCGACTCCCTCGGGGATGCCCGCTCGGCACTGAACGACGCCGGGTTCACGAGCGTCAACCTCGCCGACAGCTACGCCAAGGGCGGCGGTGGCAAGACCTGCAAGGTCGCCGCGGTCGAGCCGGCGATCAACGCGACGGCGAACAAGAACGACAACGTGACGATCCAGCTCTACGGCGACAAGAACGGCAAGGCGCCCAAGGACTGCAAGTGACCCGCGGTCGCACCGCACTCGGTGTCCTCGCTGCCGGCGCGGCCGTCGGAGCTGCTTCGGCAGCGTGGGGCTCGCTCGTCGAGCGTCGTCGCTTCGGGATCCGGTGGGAGACCGTCCCGGTGCTCCCGCCGGGTTCCCGTGACGTCACCGTCCTGCACCTCTCCGACATCCACATGGCCCCGTGGCAGGCCGACAAGCAGCAGTGGCTGCGCGACCTGAGCCTGGTCGAACCGGACTTCATCGTGAACACCGGGGACAACCTCGGCCACGCGACCGCGAACGCTGCTGTTGAGTACGCGCTCGAGCCGTTCCGCGGGGTGCCCGGTGTCTTCGCCTACGGGTCGAACGACTTCTTCGGGCCGTCCCCGCGCAACCCGCTCAAGTACTTCTCGGGGCCGAGCCGGATGCACAAGGCTGCGGAGCCCGTCGGTCTCGACATCGATCGGCAGACGGCGTTCTTCGAGTCGCTCGGCTGGCTCGACCTGAACGACCAGGCGCACGCGATCGAACTCCGCGGCTCCCGGTTCGAGCTGTTCGGCACCTCGGACGCGCACCGCGACTGGGACCGCCTCGACCTCCTCCCCACCAACGTCGACGAGATGCGCAGCGACGTGCCGTGGTCCGAGGACGAGGACGGCCCCGCTCCGGTCGCGATCGGTGTCACGCACGCGCCCTACCGTCGCGTGCTCGATGCCTTCGTGACCCAGGGTGCCGACATCATCTTCGCCGGGCACACCCACGGCGGTCAGGTGGCGGTCCCCGGGGTCGGCGCGCTCGTCACGAACAGCGACCTCCCCCGCCGGTACGCCAGCGGGTTGCACAAGTGGGAGCACCGCAACCACTGGTCGTGGCTCGAGGTCTCCGCGGGCCTCGGCACCTCGATCTACGCGCCCGTCCGGTTCGCCTGCCGACCCGAGGCCGTCGTGGTCACCCTCACTGCACGGGCTTCCTGAGCCGACGCGCCCGGGAGTTCGCCGGATGGTCGTGAGCATCCCCGATCATCGGATAGTATTGTCTGGTTGCTCCGGTACGGAGTGATCACACCGCGGGGTGTGGCGCAGCTTGGTAGCGCGCCTCGTTCGGGACGAGGAGGTCGCAGGTTCAAATCCTGTCACCCCGACACTGTGTTGAGACAGTACGAAGAAGGCCCTGGTTCTCCGGAACCAGGGCCTTCTGCTTTCCCCGGGTGCATCTCGGCCGCCCGATGGGTCCCACGACCCAGTCAGCCGGTCCTGCTCCAACGCGAGCAGCCCCTCCCGCTACGCTCGCAAGCGCCATGCAGAACGACCATCCCCTCGCCGCAGTGCTCGCCGCGATCGCCGCCGAGTTCCCCGACCTCGCGGACGACCCGGTGCTGGCGCAGAGTCTCACCGAGAACGTCTCGTCGATGATCGCCGAGGCCCACGAGCGCTACGCCGCGGGGACCGACGGCAGCGTCGTGAGCCACGCGTTCCTCGACCCCGAGCACCTGGCGACCGGCAGTCTGCACGCCGAGCACGCCCAGCACCCGGCCGGCGCCATGCTCGCGGCGGAGATGCTGTTCGACGCCTACCTGCCGGTCTTCGTCGACGAGGTCGGCGCGGAGTCCACCGCCGAGGTCCTGCGGGCCACGAGGGCCCTGCACGCCGGCATCTGGAGCCGGTTCCCGGCCGGGGCGGTCGCGTACACGGAAGCGCTGCGCCAACGCCTCACCACGGCACACCTGGACTCCCGCACGCAGATCGCGCGGGACCTGCACGACCGCGTCGCCCACGGCATCCTCGCCGGGCTGCAGCGCCTCGACCTCGTCCTGCTGACGGACCCGCCTGCGGACGAACGAGCCGGCCAGCTCGACGACGCAGCGCGGTTGCTCCGGAGCGCGCTCGGCGACGTCCAGGACCTCGCAGTGAGCCTGCACGCCCGGGTCGGGGATGCCCTGCTCGACGACGCGCTCCGACGGCACGTGCGCGACCTGTTCCCCGACGACGACCTCCTGTCCATCGAGTCGACGGGCGTCTCCGGTCCCCTGCCGAACTGGCAGGCCGAGGAAGCGCTGACGATCCTGCTCGAGGCGCTCACGAACCGCAGCAAGCACGCGCCTGGTGCGACGGCTTCGGTGCGCTTCCTCTGGTCACCCGCAGCACTGGTGGTGACGGTCGCCGATGACGGTCCGGGCTTCGAGGTGGAGGGCGACGCCGACGGCCGCCTCGGGCAGCAGACCATGCGCGAGCGTGCCGCGGTGATCGGCGCCCGGCTCGACGTCGAGAGCGTCCGCGGCAGCCGAGACCACGGCACCACCGTCCGCCTGACCATCCCGAGGGGCACCCTGTGACCGTCACCCACGTCGCGATCGTCGACGACCACCGGCTCTTCCGCGAAGGACTCGCGACCATCCTGGCCGCGGTCCCCACGATCCGCGTGGTCGCACACGGCGAACGGCCGGCCGAGGTGCTCGACTCCCCCGAGGCCGCCGCCATCGACGTCCTGCTGCTCGACGTCGAGCTGGACGGACCCCCGGCTCGGACGACGATCGCCACGGTCCGCCGCACCCGCCCGGACATCCGGGTGGTGGTGCTCACGATGCACCGGGACGCCGTCCTCCGCCGGACCCTGCTCGATGCCGGCGCGGTCGACTTCGTCACGAAGGACACCCCGAGCCGCGAACTCGTCGACCGGATCGCCCGGGCAGCCCACGCCGACGCGGCACCGGTCACGTTCCCCGTCGACCTGGTGACCGAGGCCCGTGCCGGCTCACCGTTGAGCGACCGCGAGCTCGAGGTCCTGCGACTCATCGCCGCCGCGCGCACCAACGCCGAGATCGCCACCGATCTGCAGCTCGCGATCGGCACCGTCAAGCGGCACGTCTACAACGTCTTCCGCAAGCTGGACGTCGGTTCCCGCGTCGGGGCGGTGGCCGCAGCCACGCGCCTGGGCCTGCTCACCTGAGGCACCACGGAACTTCGTGAGCAGGAATGGTCGGGTGCCCAGCGGACACCCGACCATTCCTGCTCACGAAGCGAACTAGACGGAGACTGCAGCACCCGCGGGCACGAGCTTGCCGGCGCCGTGCAGCCCGGCCACGACGTCGAGCGCCTGGTGCCGGTACCGCGCCTGTGCAGCACCGGGCGAGACGATCACGCCGTTCGCCCCGGTCGAGGCCACGAGTGCGTTGATCTTCTCCGCGACCTGCTCGGCGTTGCCGTACGCCTGACGCTCGGTGCGGGCCGCGATGAACCGACGCTCGAGGTCGTTGAACTCGTACGCACGCGCCTCGTCCATCGAGACCGGCTCGGGCTTCCGGCCGGAGCGCATCCGGATGAACGAGATCATGCCCGGGGCGCTCTGCTCGTCGATGACGGCGGGGTCCTCGTCGGTGACGACCTGCACACCGATCAGCGCGTTCGGCGTCTGGCGGAAGCGTGACGGACGGAACGAATCGCGGTACAGGGCGAGTGCCGCCTCGGTGTTGTCGGACGCGAAGTGGTGGGCGAAGGCGAACGAGATGCCGAGCGCACCGGCGACCTGGGCGCTGTAGCCGGAGGACCCGAGCAGCCAGAACTCCGGCACGTCGCCGTAGCCCGGCACGGCGCGGATGCCGGCCAGCGGGTTCTCCGCGCCCATGCCGGTGAAGAACCCGATCAGGTCGGCCAGGCGGTCCGGGAAGTCGTCGACGTCGAGTCGGTCCGTGCGGCGGAGGGCCATCGCCGTCGCACCGTCGGTGCCGGGAGCGCGCCCGAGCCCGAGGTCGACCCGGTCGCCGTACAGGGCACGGAGGGTGCCGAACTGCTCGGCGACGACGAGGGGCGCGTGGTTGGGCAGCATGACGCCACCGGATCCGATGCGGATGGTCGAGGTGGCCGCGCCCACGGCGCTCAGCAGCACCGCCGGGGCCGAGGAGGTGATGCCCGGCATCCCGTGGTGCTCGGCGACCCAGAACCGCTCGTACCCGAGCTGCTCGGCGTGCACGGCCATGTCGATGGACCCCTGCAGGGCCTCGGTGTTGGACTGGCCGTACTCGCGGGTGGCCAGGTCGAGGACGGACAGGTGCAGGGTGTCGTCGGTCATGTGGTCACCAACGCGCGTCGACGCACGTGCATTCCTGTGCACGAGACGGACTGGAGGCCCGTGGCGGCGCCGCCACGGGCCTCCAGTCCGTCTGCAGGGTGCGTACCGGACGCACGCCGGCGCGAGCGGTCAGGCGCCGTCGAGGCGGCCGCCGGACTCCGTCAGGTAGCAGTTGGCGCAGAGCGACTCGTAGGCGACGTCGACGCCGTCGATCGCGACCTGGGAGCCGTCGAAGACGAACCGGCCGTCGACAGTCCGGGCGTTGAAGACCGCCTTGCGGCCGCAGCGGCAGATGGTCTTCAGCTCTTCGAGGGAGTGCGCGACCTCGAGCAGGCGGGCGCTGCCGGGGAACGCCTCGGTGCGGAAGTCCGTGCGGATGCCGTAGGTGATGACCGGGATCTCGTCGAGCACCGCGATGCGCAGCAGGTCGTCGACCTGTCGCGGGGTGAGGAACTGCGCCTCGTCGACGAGCACGCAGCTGACGGGCCGCACCATGCCGTCCAGGCGGTCCGACTCGGGGTCGACGGCCCCGGCGGCGGTGACCGCCTGGCGCACGTCGGCATCCGGCGAGAACACGATGTCGACGGTCCGGGTGACACCCAGGCGGGAGACGATCTCACGGTCGCCCTTGGTGTCCACCGCGGGCTTGGCGAGCAGCACCCGGTGCCCGCGCTCCTCGTAGTTGTAGGCGGCCTGCAGCAAGCCCGTGCTCTTGCCGCTGTTCATCGCGCCGTAGCGGAAGTAGAGCTTCGCCACTACGCGAGGAACCCGTCCTCGGCGGCCCGACGGATGAGGTCGGACTTCTTCGAGGCGGGGCGGCCCACCTTGCTGTACTTCTCGCGCACGCGACGCAGGTAGGTCTTGGCGGTCTCGTACTGCACGTTCATCTGCGCGGCGACCTCGTTCGTCGAGTAGCCGGACACGTAGAGCCGCAGCGCCTCTTCCTCACCGGCGCTGAGCTTCGGCCGCTGGTGCGCGGCGGCACCCGTCGGCAGCGGACGCCACTCCCGGGGCTGCGGGGTCTCGCGGGCAACGCCCATGATCTCCCGCGCGACGTCCATGACCTCGCGCATCGGGAGCGATTTCGACAGGAACGCCGCGGCGCCGGCGGCCAGGGCGCGGTCGCGGGACTCACGGCTGTCGACGCTCGAGAGCACGATGACCTTCGCGCCGGCCGCACGGCAGGTGCGGACGCGGGCTTCGATGGAGACCGGTTCCTTCAACTGGAAGTCGAGGAACACCAGGTCGGTCGGGAAGCTGTCGCTGTGGACCATCTCGAGCCAGGTGTGCGCGGTCAGGGCCAGGTCGAAGTCGAACGCGTTCACCGCGATCCAGCTCGACAGGCTGTCCAGCAGCACCTCGTGGTCGTCGAGGATGGCCAACCGAACACGCCGTGCTCCCGGGTTCGGGAGGGACGGCGACCCCTCCGAGAGCCTGTTCGGGTCAGTGCTGGTCATAGGAGAACCTTAGTGCGAGGGCGGAAGGGCGGACCGCGACGTCGAGGTCGGGGAACGTCACGCGGAGGACGGCGAAGTAGGGGTCGAAGGTGCGGTGGATGCCGATGTCGGAGTCCGCGACGGCGAGCTCCACGTCGACGGACACACGAGCGGGTGCGGGTGCCTGCGCGGGCCGGGCCGTCGGGGCTGCCCGGGCCGGCGCGGCGTGGTCCGCCGGGCCGGTCTGGGCCGCCTGATCTGCCGGGCCCGCCACGGTGTCTGCTCGGCGCACCGTCGCGCGGAAGCCGGCCGGGTCGACGGTCGAGGCACGGAGGGCCGCACGGACGAAGGTGCGGACGACCGCCCGCTGGTCGGTGTCGAGCGTCGCGATGAGGCCGTCGGGGTCGTCGACCACCGGCGCCTGACCGCCGTCGACCCGGACGGCGTGCTCGAACCAGGTGCGGTCGGCGTCGGCGACCATGGACGCCCGGATGCCGTCGGCGATCGCACGGGCACGGGCACGGTCGGCGTCGGTGATGACGTCGCGCGTGCGGAGCTCGGCGAAGAACGGAGCGACGTCGCGGGACAGGATGGTCGAGCGGTCCTGCTGCACGCTCGCCGCGATGCCGTCCCGCTCGGCGCGCGCGACGGAGTACGAGCCGGCACGGATCTGCACCCGCTCGGCGAGCCCGGCGAAGGTCCACGCGAACACCGCGGACGCGGCGGTGAGCACGAGCGTCGGGGCCGCGGCCAGGAACGCCGCGACGGCCACCGGCACCTCGTGCGGGAACACCGCGGCTCCCGCCCCCCACGTCACGGCGTTCACCACGGCCAGGACGACCCCGCCGACCATCAGGTCGGTCCACGGGCGGTACGGCGCGACCATCACGATGCCGGTCGCGGTGATGAGGGACATGAAGTCGTTCAGGGCGCTGCGGTCCGGCCCCCACTGCGCGGCGACGCTCGTGACCGAGGCCAGGCCGAGCAACCCGACGTGTGCGACGAACGCCGAGCGTGGGAACGGCGCACGGAACGGGCTCGAGGCGGCGAGCACCACCACCGCCGAGGCCGCGACGAGCAGCACGGTGAGGGCGCTGAGCGTGGGGCTGCCCACGACGTCACGGTCGAAGATCGACACGAGCAGGGCCCAGACGATGCTGCCGGCACCGAGCACGACGGCCAGGGGCCGCGACCCCATCGCGCCGAGCGGGTCGTACTGCTGCGCGGTGCGGCGGGGCCCCGGACCGGACCGCTCTCGCTGGCGGATCGCCGTCAACGCTTAGTCCCCCGGTCGTCGCTGATCGCCGGCACGGTGACCGCGCCGGTGACCGGTCCGTACGGCACGGTCATCATCACGCTCGTGCCGGAACCGGGCGACGACCAGATCTGGACGTCACCGCCGACCCGGCCGATCCGCTCTCGCACCGAACCGCGGAGGCCCATCCGGTCGGCTCCGGTGGCGTCCTCGTCGAACCCACGACCGTCGTCGACGACCATGACGGTGCAGGACGCGCTGTCGTCGAACACGCTGACCTCTGCGGCGTCGGTCCCCGCGTGCTTCCGCACGTTGGCCAGGCACTGGCCGACGGCCCGGACGACCGCCGACAGCGCACGCTGGTCCAGGCGCTCGAGCGCGGAGGTGTCACCCGAGACGGTCACGTCGAGTCCGAGCGTCCGGTGCTCGTCGACCATGGCGCCGAACGCCTCGGCCGCGGCCCCGGGACGCGGGCGGGCGGCCGGCGCGAGCCACCCCTTGCCGGTGAGCACCGCGACGTCGGCGTCGACCGTCTCGGCGAGGTGCGGGTCCATCGGGCCGTCGGGCGCGAGGGCGATGGCGCCCAGGTGGTTGAGCACGGTGTCGTGCAGGATCGCGGACGCCTCGGCCTCGACCCCGGCGCGGTACGCGGACACGTGTTCTTCACGAGCAGAACGCAGGAGCTCGGGCTGCACCCGTTCGCTCCGCGCCGTGCTGCGGGTCGTGAAGAGCACGAGCGCGACCACGAAACCCAGCGTGACCCAGGCGAGGATGAGTGGACGGGGCGACTGGTCGGCCTGCACGATGGCGATCCAGGTCGCGAGTCGTCCGGTCAGGAAGCCGACGAAGGACCACAGCACGACGCGGCTCGGCACGGCACCGGCTCCCCCGACCAGGATGAGCGGGATCACGACGAGGGACATCAGGTACGAGGTCACCCACCCGGTCGGCACCTGCTGCTGGACCCCGACGGCGAACCACCAGGCGCAGACGCCGCCGACCGCCAGGAACGCGATCGCGGAGACCCGGGTGCCGAACTGCACGTGCACGCCGATCATGGCGAGCATCGGGACGACCGCCAGCACGGTGCCGACGACCTGCACCCCGGGCTCGGACAGACCGTAGAGCACGAGCGTGATGGCCGCGGCCAACAGCGAGCCGATGGCGCCGGCGTGGAATGCGCGCACGGTCGACCACGCGTTCACTCGCGGTGCGAGGTGCGTGGGGATGCCGAGCACGAGGTGGATCCTTCCGGGTGGCGAGGGCGCCGTCCACGATCCAACCACCGGAGCAGCGGCCGTGTACCCCGAATCCGGGGCCGTGCGGCGACCCGCACGATGATAGCGGCCCGGACCGGGGTCCCGCTGTCCCCCGAACGTGGACCGGACACGACCCGGACGGACGCTCCTCAGAACAGCGTCTGTGCGGCCGTCGGCCGGAGCAGCCGCTGGTCGAACCCGGGGTCGGCGCGCTTCAGCGGTGACACCGTCGGCACCGACTGCTCCTGCGGCAGCGCCTGTGGCAGGCCCGGACCCAGCCCCTGCGGCATCCCCCGCTGCAGCGTTCGCGGTTCCGAGAAGCCCATCGACCCCGTCGCCGGGTCCACGCGCCCCAGTCCGACCCCGTGCGCCGCCAGGATCGGGCGGATGCGCTCCGACAGCCACCGTCGGTAGTCCTTCGGCGCGTAGGTGTTGTCGAGGTACATCGCGCGGTACCGCTGCACCAGGTCGGGTCGCTCGCGGCCGAGCCACTCGAACCACCACGGCTTGACGCCCGGCCGCAGGTGCAGCGCCGAGTACATGATGCTCGTCGCACCGGCCGCGGTCGCCCGACCGATGGCGTCGTCGAGGTGCGCCCGGGTGTCGGTGATGTACGGCAGCACCGGCATCAGGAACACGGCGCAGTCGAGCCCCGCGTCGCGGATGGCCCGCACGGTCGCCAGCCGGGCCGACGTCGTCGGGGTGCCGGACTCGACCGACTGCTGCAGCGAGTCGTCGTACACGGCGATCGACATGGCGAGGTCGACCGGCACCACCTTCGCCGCCTCGGCCAGCAGCGGCAGGTCGCGACGCAGCAGGGTGCCCTTCGTCAGGATGCTGAACGGGGTGCGTGACTCCGCCAGCGCCTCGATCACGCCGGGCATCAGCCGGTACCGCCCCTCGGCCCGCTGGTACGGGTCGGTGTTCGTGCCGAGCGCCACCGGGTGACGGTCCCACGAGGGCTTGCCGAGCTCACGACGCAGCACGTCGGCGACGTTCGTCTTCACCACGATCTGCTGGTCGAAGTCGGCGCCGCCGTCGAACTCCAGGTACGTGTGGGTCGGGCGGGCGAAGCAGTACACGCAGGCGTGGCTGCACCCGCGGTACGGGTTGATCGTCCAGCCGTACGTGCCCGACCCGTCCGCGCTCGGCACCCGGTTCAGGGCGCTCTTCGCGAGGACCTCGTGGAAGGTCACCCCGGCGAACTCGGGCGTCGTCACGCTCCGGACGAATCCGCTGTTCGATTCCATCCCGGGCAGCGCGTCGCTCTGCTCGGCGTCGATCGCCTGTCCACTCCACCGCATGCCGTCATTCGAACACACGTTCGAACAGACCGCAAACCGGCCCGGACCACGACAGGCCTCAGTGGTGCAGGCCGAGCACCTTCGCGGTGCGCTCGAGCGTGGCGTCGGCCAGAGCCGGGTCGTCCCCGAGGTCCTGCCCGTAGGTCGGCACCATCGCGCGGACGTCGTCCTGCCAGCCGTCCCACCGGTCCGGGAAGCACCGGCGCAGCATCGCGAGCATGATCGGCACGGCAGTCGAGGCGCCCGGCGACGCCCCGAGGAGGCCGGCGATCGAGCCGTCGGCGGCGGTGATGACCTCGGTGCCGAACTGCAGCACACCGCCCTTGTCCTTGTCGGGCTTGATCACCTGGACGCGCTGCCCCGCGGTGATGCGGTGCCAGTTCTCGGGCTCGGCGCTCGGCATGAAGTCGCGGAGCGCCTCGAACTTGGTGTGCTTCGACGCCAGGAGCTGACCGACCAGGTAGCGGACCAGGTCGAAGTTCGAGAACGCGACGCTCAGCATCGGGCGGAGGTTGTGCGGCCGGATCGAGCGGAACAGGTCCAGGACCGAACCCTGCTTCAGGAACTTCGGGCTGAACCCCGCGTACGGCCCGAACATCAGCGACGACCCACCGTCGACGATGCGGGTGTCGAGGTGCGGCACCGACATCGGCGGAGCACCGACACTGGCCTTGCCGTAGACCTTGGCGGAGTGCTTCTGCACCACCTCGGGGTCGTCGGTGCGCAGGAACTCGCCCGACACCGGGAAGCCACCGTAGCCGCGGATCTCCGGGATGCCGGACTTCTGCAGCAGGTGCAGGGCTCCGCCGCCGGCGCCGACGAAGACGAACTTCGCGGCGATGCGCTGCGTCGACCGGCCGATCTCGTTGCGCACGTTGAGCACCCAGCCCTCGGACACCTTCGAGCGGGTCAGGTTGGTGACCTGGTGCGAGGGCTCGAACTCGACACCGTCGATCTCGAGCTGGTCGAAGAGCTGGCGGGTGAGCGACCCGAAGTCGACGTCCGAGCCGGCTGCCGAGTAGGTCGCCGCGATCGGCTGGTCCTTCTTGCGGCCGGGGATGAGTGCCGGCGCCCACTTCCGGATCTGCGCCGGGTCGTCCGAGAACTCGATGCCCGCGAAGAGCGGGTGGTTCCGCATGGCCTCGTACCGGGCACGCATGTACGCGACGTTGGCCTCGCCCCAGACGAACGAGATGTGCGGCGTGGGGTTGATGAAGTTCGACGGCTCCGGCAGCACACCGGTCTCGACCAGGTGCGCCCAGAACTGCCGCGAGACCTGGAACTGCTCGTTGACCGTGACGGCCTTCGCGATGTCGACGCGGCCGTCCGGCAGTTCCGGCGTGTAGTTCAGCTCGCACAGTGCCGAGTGCCCGGTGCCCGCGTTGTTCCAGGGGTTCGAGGACTCCTGCGCCACCGTGCCGAGCCGCTCGTACACGCGGATCTTCCAGCTGGGCTCGAGCTTGTGGATGATGGCCCCGAGCGTGGCACTCATGATGCCTCCGCCGATCAGGACGACGTCGATGGGGTCCACCTGCTGCTCTGCCACCCGTCGATCCTACCGGCGGCATCCGACAGACGGACAGGAGGCCCGTGGCGGTGTCGCCACGGGCCTCCTGTCCGTCTGCTGGTCGCGCTCGGGGCGCGCTACGCGTCGACGGAGCGGCGCGCGACGATCGTCTCGGCGATCTGCACCGCGTTGAGCGCGGCGCCCTTCCGCAGGTTGTCGTTGCTGACGAACAGGACGAGGCCGCGGCCCTCGGGCGCGGACTGGTCGGCGCGGATGCGGCCGACGAACGCCGGGTCCTGGCCGGCGGCCTGCAGCGGGGTCGGGACGTCGGAGAGCTCGACTCCGGGTGCGCTCGACAGGATCTCGGTCGCACGCTCGGGCGACAGCGGACGCTCGAACTCGGCGTGCACCGAGATGGAGTGCCCGGTGAACACGGGGACGCGCACGCAGGTGCCGGCGACGAGCAGGTCGGGCAGCTCGAGGATCTTCCGGCTCTCGTTCCGGAGCTTCTTCTCCTCGTCGGTCTCGCCCAGGCCGTCCTCGACGATGCTGCCGGCGAGCGGCACGACGTCGAAGGCGATCGGGCGGACGTACTTGACGGGCTCGGGGAACGTCACGGCTGCTCCGTCGTGCGTCAGCGCAGCGGTGTCCTGCTCGAGCGCGGCCTTCGCCTGGCCCAGGAGTTCCTCGACCCCGGCGAGCCCGGAACCCGAGACCGCCTGGTAGGTCGTGGCGACGAGTCGGCGGAGCCCGGACTCGGTGTCGAGCACCTTGAGCACCGGCATGATCGCCATGGTCGTGCAGTTCGGGTTCGCGATGATCCCCTTCGGCGCCTGGTCGATGGCGTGCGGGTTCACCTCGCTCACGACGAGCGGGACGTCGGGGTCCATGCGCCAGGCGCTCGAGTTGTCGACGACGAGTGCCCCGGCGGCGGCGAACTTCGGCGCGAGGGCCCGCGAGGCGGTGGCCCCGGCGGAGAACAGCGCGATGTCGATGCCGGACGGGTCGGCGAGCTCGGAGTCCTCGACCACGATCTGCTCGCCCCGGAACGGCAGCGTCGTGCCGGCGGAACGGGCGCTCGCGAAGAAGCGGACCCGGTCGGCCGGGAACGCGCGCTCTTCGAGCAGGCGACGCATCACGGCGCCGACCTGGCCGGTGGCGCCGACGACGGCGACGGTGAGGGTGCTCATGCGGTGCTCCTGGTGGTTCAGCGGATCAGGCGGGCGTCAGCGGCCGGTGCCGGCGTAGACGACGGCCTCGGCGTCGGCGTCGAGGCCGAACGCGCTGTGCACGACGCGCATCGCCTCGTTCAGGGTGTCGGCGCGGGTGACGACCGAGATGCGGATCTCGGACGTGGAGATCATCTCGATGTTGATCGACGCGTCGTGCAGGGCGCGGAAGAGCTGGGCCGAGACACCGGCGTTCGTGCGCATCCCGGCGCCGACCAGGGCGAGCTTGCCGATCTGGTCGTCGTACTGGATGCTCTCGTAGCCGATGTCTGCCTTCGCGACCTCGAGCGCCGTCAGCACGGTCTGGCCCTGGTCCTTCGGCAGCGTGAACGAGATGTCCGTCCGCCCGGTCGACGCCGCCGACACGTTCTGGACGATCATGTCGATGTTCGCCCCGGCGCGCGCGACGTTCGTGAAGATCTCGGCGGCCTTGCCCGGCTGGTCCGGGACCCCCACGACGGTGATCTTGCCCTCGGAGAGGTCTCCGGCGATCCCGGTGATGATCGGTTCTTCCACGGTTTCCCCCTCGGCAGGGTTGTAGACGATGGTGCCCTCGTTGTTGTTGAACGAGGACCGGACGTGCAGGGTGACGCCGTGCCGCCGGGCGTACTCGACGGCGCGGATGTACAGGACCTTGGCACCCGAGGCTGCGAGCTCGAGCATCTCCTCGCTGGTGACGCGGTCGACCTTGCGGGCCTTCGGCACGACGCGGGGGTCGGCGGTGAAGATGCCGTCGACGTCGGTGTAGATCTCGCAGACGTCGGCGTCGAGTGCTGCGGCGAGGGCGACGGCCGTGGTGTCCGAGCCGCCGCGGCCGAGCGTGGTGATCTCGCCCGTGGTGCGGTTGAAGCCCTGGAACCCGGCGACGATCGCGACGTGGCCGGAGTCGAGCGCCTCGCGCACGCGCTTCGGGGTGACGTCGACGATGCGGGCTTTGCCGTGCTGGGCGTCGGTGAGCATGCCGGCCTGGCTGCCGGTGTAGGAGGACGCTTCGACCCCGAGGCTCTTGATCGCCATCGCGAGCAGCGCCATCGAGATGCGCTCCCCCGCGGTCAGGAGCATGTCGAGCTCACGGCCGGCGGGGATCGGCGTGACGGAGTGCGCCAGGTCGACGAGTTCGTCGGTGGTGTCGCCCATCGCCGACACCGCCACGACCACGTCGTTGCCGGCCTTCTTCGTCTCGACGATCCGCTTCGCCACGCGCTTGATGCTCTCGGCGTCCGCGACGGATGAACCACCGAACTTCTGCACGATCAAGGCCACTGGCTGGTACTCCCGGAGACGGCGACACCGCGAGGTCACGCGGTCTCACAATGGTAGTCGGTGTTTCGGGGATGTTGCGTGCGAGCGGGCCCCGACGCAAGGATCCTGCGTGGGGGTCAGCCGCCGACGACGCGGCGCCCTTCGAAGGCACGACCGAGCGTGACCTCGTCCGCGTACTCCAGGTCGCCGCCGACCGGCAGCCCCGACGCGAGCCGCGTGGTGCGGATGCCCATCGGGACGAGCAGCCGGCTGAGGTAGGTCGCCGTCGCCTCGCCCTCGAGGTTGGGGTCGGTCGCGATGATGACCTCGGCCACGGTGCCGTCGGCCAGGCGCGTCATGAGCTGCTGGATGCGGAGGTCGTCCGGTCCGATGCCGTCGATCGGGCTGATCGCCCCGCCGAGCACGTGGTACAGCCCACGGAACTCCCGGGTGCGCTCGATCGCGGCGACGTCCTTCGCTTCTTCCACGACGCAGATCGTGGCCGGCGAGCGGCGCGGGTCACGGCAGATGCTGCACTGGACGTTCTCGGTGACGTTGCCGCAGATCTCGCAGAAGCGGACCCGCTCCTTGACGTCGGCCAGCAGCTCGGACAGACGACTCGGGTCGAACGACTCGGTCTGCAGGATGTGGAAGGCGATGCGCTGCGCCGACTTCGGGCCGATGCCGGGCAGGCGACCGAACTCGTCGATGAGGTCCTGGACGATCCCGTCGTACATCAGGCACCGTCCTGGTGGAGAGCGGTCTCCTCGATGAACTGGGCGTTGAGGATCTCACGCACGACGGCCTCGCCGTACCGGCCGGCGACCGGGGCGCGGCGTGCGGGCGGTGCGGTGCGCGCGGGAGCGGCGGCGGGCTGGGCCGCACGCTGCGGGGCGGCCTGCTGCGTCGGGGCTGCCGGCGCGGCGGCTGCGGACGCTGCGGCTGCGGGCGTTGCGCCGCGTCCGATCCCAGGGTCAGGGAACGGGGCGCCGTCGTCGTACGGTTCGTCGTCGAGCGGGTAGTCGTCGACCGGGACGCCCGGCACGACGGGACCGCCGGGAGGCACGGCTCCCGCTCCGGACGCCGCCTGCGGACCCGGGGTGGTCGGGCCGTCGGGCTGCCCGGCCGTGGCAGCGCCCGGTCGCGCGGGTGCGGCCGACGGTGCCGACTCGGCCGGCTGGGGCGTGCTCGTCTCGGCGGGGGCGACCGGCGCGGACGCCGGCACGGTGCCGAAGGGTGCTGCCCAGCTGGGCTCGACGGACTCCGGGACGGCGTCGGCGGTGGGGTCGCTGGCGGGGATCGTCGCGACCGCCCAGTCCGTCACCGGCGCTCCCGAGGGAGCGGGGGTCGGTTCGGCCGGTGCCTGGTCGCGCTGCGGGGCGGACGCGGTCGGCACTGCCTTCGGCTCGGGCGCGGACTTCGGCGCCGGCGCGGACTTCGGCGCGGGCGCTGCCGTCGGCGCAGGAGGTGCCGTCGACCCGGGTGCTGCCGACGCGGCCTTCGGCTCGGCGGCAGGGGCAGCCGTCGGCGTGGGGTCCGCAGCGGACGCCGGTGCCGGGGACTCCGGTGCTGCGGACTCGGGCGCCGGGGCCGGGGTCGCGGCGGCGGCGGCGGGCGCCTGGGCAGCGGGCGCCGGACGCTGGGCCGGTGCGGCAGCCTGCGGTGCCGGAGCCGACTGCTGCTGCTGCTGGGGACGCTGCTGCTGTCCGGGCCCGCGGGCGACGAACTTCACCCGGAGCCCGAGGACGTCCACGATGGCGGCGCGGAGCAGTTCGCTGACGCTCGCCGAGGGGTCGGACATCTCCTTGAACGAGGCGACGTCCTGCTGGCTCGGGAACGTCAGCGTCAGCACGTCGTCGCGGAGCGCGGTGACCTGCGCCGTGACGACCACCGACCACGCCGAACGCTTGGCGTGCTGCACGTGCTCGACGATCTGCGGCCAGGAGTCGCGCATCTGCTGGAAGCCGACGGCACCGACGGTCCGGACGGCGGGCTCGTCACCGATCGTCGTGCCCTGACCGGTGGACGACGGGCTGACCGGCTCGGCCGCGGGCTTCGAGGGCTCGGACTTCGAGGGCTCGGACTTCGCGGGCTCGGTCGAGGTCTGTCCGGGCGCTCCAGGAGTGCTCGGAGCGACCGCTGCCCACGACGCTGCGGCGTCACGGGCCACGGCTCCGGAGTCGGCCTGCGGCGCGGCGGGCTGCTCGACGGGACGCTCGGGCGTCGCACGAGCCGCTGCCGGAGCGGGCGTCGGGGCGAGGGAGGGAGCAGCCGCTGCGGGAGCCGCGGCTGCCGGCTGCTCACGACGCGGTGCAGCGGCGACGGCGGGAGCGGACTGCTCGCCGGCGCCGGCCTGGTGTCCACCGGCGTCGTGTCCATCGACATCGCCCACCCCGACACGACGTTCCAGGCGCTCGACCCGGGCGAGGGCTCCGCGCTGGGTGTCGTCGGCCTCGGGCACGAGCATGCGGGCCGTCATGAGTTCGAGGTGCAACCGGGGCGAGGTCGCGCCGGTCATCTCGGTGAGGGCCCGGTTCGCGATGTCGGCGGAACGGGAGAGCCCGGTCGCGCCGAAGACCCCGGCCTGGCGGCTCATGGTGTCGAGCTCTTCCGGCGAGACCCCGCGCAGGACCGCGGCGGCGCTCTCGTTGGTCGCCGCGACGACGATCAGGTCGCGCAGGCGCTCGAGCAGGTCCTCGACGAAGCGGCGGGGGTCCTGTCCGGTCTGCACGACACGGTCGATCGCGGCGAACGCGGACGCCGGGTCGGCGACGGCCAGGGCGTCGACGACGTCGTCGAGCAGGGCGGCGTCGGTGTAGCCGAGCAGGGCCACGGCACGCTCGTAGGCGATCGCACCGTCTTCGCTGCCGGCCATCAGCTGGTCGAGCAGCGACAGGGTGTCACGGACGGATCCGCCGCCGGCACGCACCACCAGGGGCAGGACACCGGGGGCCACCGAGACGGACTCCTGCGTGCAGAGCTGCTCGATGTACTCGAGCATGACCGCGGGCGGGACGAGCCGGAACGGGTAGTGGTGGGTGCGCGACCGGATGGTGCCGATGACCTTCTCGGGCTCGGTCGTCGCGAAGATGAACTTGACGTGCTCCGGGGGTTCCTCGACCAGCTTCAGCAGCGCGTTGAAGCCCTGCGGCGTCACCATGTGCGCTTCGTCGAGGATGAAGATCTTGTAGCGGTCGCGCGCCGGGGCGAACACGGCCCGGTCGCGCAGGTCACGGGCGTCGTCGACACCGTTGTGGCTCGCAGCGTCGATCTCGATGACGTCGAGCGAGCCGCTGCCGTCGCGGGCGAGTTCCACGCAGCTCGGGCAGACACCGCAGGGGGTGTCGGTCGGGCCCTCGGCGCAGTTCAGGCAGCGCGCGAGGATGCGGGCCGACGTCGTCTTGCCGCAGCCACGCGGGCCGCTGAACAGGTAGGCGTGGTTGACGCGGTTCGTGCGGAGCGCCGTGCGGAGCGGGTCGGTGACCTGCGACTGCCCGATCAGCTCGGCGAAGTTCTCGGGCCGGTAACGGCGATACAGGGCGGTGACCACGCGACAAGGGTAGCCGTCACGACCGACAACCCGCGTGCCCGTCCACAGGTCGTCCTGCCGGGCCGGACCACCCGTCGGCGGTGGGCCGAGCGCCCGGACGGCACCGCGCCTCCCGTCCGTCTGGTCGACGGGCGGGAGGCGCGGTGTGTGACGCTGGTGCGGACTCAGCCGCGGGTGCGGCGACGGAGCCTGCCGGCGAGGCGGGAGAGCCCCAGCAGCAGGAACCCGAGGGCCACCAGGCCCGCCGCGGTGCCGGCGATCGGGACGACGTCCGCGCCGGTCCAGGCGAGGGCACCGGTGCCGTTGCCGGAGCCACCGATCCCGGCGCCGGAGCCGTTCCCGGAGCCACCGCCGATGCCGGTGCCGGTCCCGGTGCCGGAGCCGCCGCCGGTTCCCGGCGTCCCGGGTGCACCCGGCGTTCCGGGGGTCCCGGGCGTCCCAGGCGTTCCGGGGGCCCCGGGCGTCCCAGGCGTTCCGGGCGTCCCCGGGGTGCCGGGCGTGCCCGGCTCCTCCGGGTCGACGGCGTCGTCCATCACCATGACGCGGAGCATCTGCGCCTGCGAGGTGAACCCGCCGACCGACTGGGTGACGCGCAGCATGTGACCGCCGACCGGCAGCGCCACCATGACCCACCACTCGCCGTCCTCGTCGGCCGTCGTGGCGACGGCGTCGCGGCCCATCGGCTGCACGGTGACGGTCGCGCCGGGCTCGGCGGTGCCCGTGACCATCAGGTCGTGGTCACCGTCCTCGTCGGCCATGTACTGCGAACCCGGTGTCGGCGAGGTGACCGCGAGCGGCTCCAGGGTGTCGACCACGATCGGCACCTGCGGCGCTGCCGAGGTCGTGCCGTTCACCGACTGCGTGGCGCTGATCGTCCACTCCCCCTCGGGGACGCGCTCGAACACGACGCTCCATGCACCCTCGTCGTCGGCGGTGGTGGTGCGGACCTGCCCGGTGGACAGGGTCACCGTCACCGCGGCGCCGGGGGTGGCCTGACCGGTCACCGTGAACGAGCCGGTGTCTCCGAAGCCGTCCGCCTGGATCAGCTGCCCGGGGTCGGGGCTCGTGATGACGATGCCCGTCTCCTGCGCAGCGACGACCGTGACGTCGGCGGTCACCGGGTCGGAGGTCCGACCGCCGACCGTCTGCGTCACCGAAACGGTGTGGTCCCCGAGCGGCACGCCACCGATCGTGACCGTCCACGAACCGTCGTCGCCGGCGGTCGTCGTGGCGGTCCGGCCGTCGAGGTCGACCGTGACGGTCGCACCGGGCTCGGCGGTGCCGCTCACCGGGACCGACGTCGTCGACCCCGTGGTCGGGAACGCCTGGCCGTCGGTCGGGCTCGAGATGACGACCGGCGTCGCGGCCGTCACGGTGAAGCCGACCTGCGGAGCGTCGGTGGTGACACCGTCGACCGTCTGGCTGGCGGCGATCGTGTGGGATCCCTCGTCGACGTCCCGCACCGTCACGGACCACGTACCGTCGTCGTCCGCGGTCGTGGTGACCGCGGTGCCGTCGTCGATGCGGACCGAGACGGCGGCGTTCGGTGCCGAGGTGCCGGTCACCCGCACGTCGGTCGAACCGCCGAGCACCCGGTGGTCGGTGCCGTCGGCCGGGCTGGTCACGACGATCGCGTCCGCGGCGGCGGCCACGACGGTCACGTCGCGCTCGATCGCATCGGACGTCGTGCCGTTCACGACCTGGGTGACGACGAGCGTGTGGTCCCCCGCCGGCACGTCGGTCAGCGTGGTTTCCCACCGCCCGTCGGTGCCGACACGGACCACGACCGGGTCGGCGTCGTCGAGGACGACGCGGACCGTCGCGCCGGGCTGACCCTCGCCACCGACCGGGACGGTCGCGGTGGGGTCGGTGCTCGGCACGGTGAACGTGGTGTCGTCGGCCGGGGCGGTGACCGTCAGCGCGGCACCGGGTGCCACGGTGAAGGTGCTGCGCACCACCGCGGACGTCGAGCCGTCGACCGTCTGGGTCGCACGGATCGTGTGCTCGCCGACGGTGGTGTCCGGCAGTTCGACGCTCCAGGTGCCGGCGTCGGTCGCGGTCACGGTCCGGGCGTCGCCGCCGTCGATCGTGACACGGACCTCGGCACCGGGCTCGGCGGCCCCCGCGGCGGTGAGGGTCGCGACGGAGTCGCGCTGGGCGACCCGGATCGTGGTGCCGTCCGCCGGGGTGGCGATCGTGATCGGGTCGGCGACGAGGACGCGGACGTCCACCGTCACCGGCGCGGACTCGGTGCCGTCGATGCGCTGCGTGACGCTCACGGTCGTCGTGCCGGCCGGCACACCGGGGACCGAGACGCTCCACGCGCCGTCGTCGTCCGCGGTGGTCGACTCGGTGCGACCGTCGCCCAGGTCGACCACGATGGTCGCGCCCGGCTCGGCGGTGCCGGCGACGTCGACCGTCGTCGTGCCGTCCCCGTCGGCGACCGTGTACTCCTGGTCGGCCGTCGGCTCGGTGATGACGACGGGCGCACCCGCCTCGATCTCGAACGTCGTCTCGACCGGGGTGGTCGAAGTCGAGCCGTCGACGGTCTGCGTCACCTCGACGGTGTGCTCGCCGACACCGAGGTCCGGCACGTCGACGCTCCACGAGCCGTCGTCACCGGCGGTGACCTCGACGGGGTCGCGGTCGTCGACGGTGACCGTCACCGTGGCGCCGGGCTGGGCGTCCCCGGCGACCGTCACGGTCGTCGTCGCGTCGCCGTCGGCCACCGTGATGGGGTCGTCACCGGGCTCACGGATGGTGAGGTCCGCGGCGGCGACCACGGACACCGGTCGTTCGACCGCGGCACTCGTGGTGCCGTTCAGGGCCTGCGTGACCGAGGCCGTGAACGAGCCGGTCGGCACGTCCTCGACCGTTGTCGCCCAGCGGCCGTCCTCGTCCACGGTCGCCGTGGCACTCCCGCCGTCGCCGAGGTCGACCGTGACGGTGGCGCCCGGCTCACCGGTGCCAGCGAAGTCGACCCCGGTGGTGGCGTCGTCGTCCGCCGCCGTGACGGTGGTGGCACCCCGCGGAGTGGACACGACGAGCGGGGCTCCGGCACGGACCGACACCCCCGCTGTCACCGGCGTCGAGGTCTGCCCGCCGACGACCTGCGTCGCGGTGACGCGGTGGTCACCGACCGGGACGTCCTGGAAGGTGGTCTCCCACCGGCCGTCCTCGTCCGCGGTCACCGTCTCGGTCTCGCCGGTCGAGATCCGGACCGTCACCTCGGCGTCGGGCTGCGCCCGACCGGTCACCTCGACGTCGGCGGTGCCGGACGTGTCGGCGACCGTCAGGACGTCGCCGTCCTCCGGGGTCACGATGGCGAGCGCGGTCCCGGCCCGCACCGTGACGGTCTGGTCCGGACTGGAGGCGGTGGTCCCGCCGACCGTCTGGCTGGCGGTGAGCGTCGGGGTGCCGACACCGACCCCGCCGAACGTGACCGTCCAGTCGCCGTCCGCGTCCGCGGTGGTGGTCGCCTCGTCGTCGCCGAGTCGCACCGTCACCGGCGCGCCCGGCTCCGCCGAACCCGTGACGACGACGTCGCGCGTCGCGTCCGCGTCCGGCACGAGGAGGACCACTTCGGTCCCCGGTGCGGTGATCGTGACGGCGTCGGCAGCCTCGATCGTGACCGTGCGTTCGACGGGGTCGGAGGTGCGCGGGTCGGAGACGGTGCCGGCCAGGGTCTGGGTGACCGTGACCTGGTGCTCGTCGACACCGAGGTCGGGGAACGTGACCGACCACGTGCCGTCGGCACCGACCGTCGTCTCCTGGTCCTCGGAGCCGGCGAGGGTCGCCGTGACCGCGGCGCCGGGCTGGCCGGTGCCGGTGACCGTGACGTCGCGCACGACGTCCGGTCCGGCGACCGTGATCGGGTCCGTGGCCGGACCGGTGATCGTCAGCGCGTTGGCCGTGACGACCTCGAAGGTGATCGGGACGGCGCTCGTCACAACGTCCTCGACCTCCTGGCTTGCGGACGCCGTGTACACGCCGGTCGGGGCGAGACCGGTGGCGTCGACCGCCCACCGCCCGTCGTCGTCAGCCGTGGTGGTGAACCGGGTGCCGGGGCCGACCGAGACGGTCACCGCGGCGCCGGGCTCGGCCGTGCCGGTGATCCGGACGGTCGCGGTGGCGTCGGCGTCGACCACGACGAAGCGTGCGCCGCTCGCCGGGGTGTCGATGACGATGGCGTTGCCGGGGACCACGGTGAAGTCACGCGTGACCACCGGGCCCTCGGTGCCGTTCACGGTCTGCACGGCCTCGACGGTGTGCTCACCGATGCCGAGCTGCGTGGTCGGGAGCTCCCAGTTGCCGGCCGTGTCCGTGACGACCTCGACGGGGTCGCCCTCGTCGATCGTGACGGCGACGGTCGCGCCGGGCTCCGCGGTGCCGCGGACGACCACGTTGGCCTGCCCACCGGTGCCGGCGGGCACCTGCTGGGCGTCACCCGGTGCCACGATGACGAGCTCGTCGCCGGCCTCGACCGCGAAGTCACGGTCGACCGGTGCCGAGGTCGCGCCGTCGACGGTCTGGGTGACCGTCGCGGTGTGGTCGCCGGTGCCGACGTCGGTGAGGACCACCGACCAGGTGCCCTGCGGGTTCGCGGTGGTGGACACCGCGTCGCCGTCGTCCAGGACGACCTCGATGCGGGCACCGGGCTGCGCGGTGCCCCGCACGGTGACGTCGACGACGGAGTCGTCGGTCGCGACCGTGACGGTGGCGTCCTGCGCCGGAGCGGTGACGGCGAGCGGAGCGCCCGCCTGCACCGTGACGACCTGGCGGACGGCCGGCGAGGTGGTCCCGCCGACGGTTTGCGTCGCCGAGATCGTGTACCGACCGACCGGGACGTCGGTGACGGTCAGCGTCCAGGTGCCGTCGTCGTCGGCCGTCGTGGTGGCGGTCAGTCCGTCGCCGAGCGAGACCCGCACCTCGGCGCCGGCCTCGGCCGTGCCGGCCAGGTCGAGGTCGGTGGTGGTGTCGGCGTCGAGGACCGTGACCACGTCGCCGTCCTCCGGCGAGGTGATCGCGAGCGGCTCGCCCGCCTCGACGGTGAAGGTGGTCTCGACCGGGCCGGACGTGGTGCCGTCGACGCTCTGCCGCGCCGTCGCGGTGCGCTCACCGACCGGGACCCCCACGAACGTGGTCGTCCACGCGCCGTCCTCGTCGGCGGTGACCGCGGCGGTGAAGGAACCACCGATGCCGACGGTGACCCGGGCGTTCGGGGCGGCCGAGCCGGACACCGTCACCGGGGTGGTCGAGCTCTCGTCGGCGACGGTGATGGTGCTGCCGTCGGCCGGCTCGTCGATGGTGAGCCCGGGCGCAGCCGTCACGGTGAAGTCCCGGGTGACCGGGGCGCTCGTGGTGCCGCCGACGGTCTGGGTGACCTCGGCGGAGTACTCCCCGGCCGGGACGTCCGTGACGCTCGTCGACCAGGTGCCGTCGGCGTTCGCGCGGGTGGTGGTGGTCAGGCCGTCACCGAGGTCGACGTCCACGCGGGCCCCGGCCTG
This sequence comes from Curtobacterium sp. MCLR17_043, assembly GCF_003224215.1. NCBI lineage: Bacteria > Bacillati > Actinomycetota > Actinomycetes > Micrococcales > Microbacteriaceae > Curtobacterium > Curtobacterium sp. MCLR17_043. The sequence continues at coordinate 129,150 of NZ_QKLH01000002.1, forward strand.
TGCGCTGCCGGAGAACGGGACGGACCGGGTGTCGCCGGCGAGCGGGAAGTCCTGGTCCGCCGTGGGGGTGTCGACGGTCAGGCCGGCCGCGGCCACGACCCGGAAGGACCGGGTCACGGGTGCCGAGGTCGTGTCGCCGACGGTCTGCGTGACGCTCGCCGTCTGCTCGCCCACCGGGACCTCGGGGACGGTGACGCTCCAGGCGCCGGCGTCGTCCGCCGTGCCCGTCGCGGTCACGCCGTCGCCCAGGTCGACGCTGATGCGCGCGTTCGCCGTCGCGGTGCCCGTCAGGGTGACCGGGGCGGTCTCCCCCGTGGTGGTGAAGGTCTGACCGGCCGTGGGCGTGGTGATCGTCAGGGCGCGCTGGGCGACGACGGAGAAGTCCTGCGTCGCGGTGCCCGCCGCGGTGCCGCCGACCGTCTGGGTCGCGGTCGCGGTGTACGCACCGGTGGGGACGTCGGCGATGGTCGTCGTCCAGGTCCCGTCGGCAGCGACGGTCGCGGTGCCGGTCCGGTCCCCGCCGAGGCTGACGGCCACGCTGGCGCCGGGCTCTCCGGCCCCGCTCACGACGACGCTGCGGGTCGAGGTCGCCGACGGCACCGTGAACTGCTGTCCGGCCGTGGGCGCCGTGATGGTCGGAGCCGCGAACGCCGTGGCGCGCACGGTCGAGGTGGCGAGGTCCACGGTGGCGACGTTCGCCCCGGGGAGCACGGAGAGCCGCAGGGCGTGCACGCTCCGCGATCCGGTGTCGTACCCGCGGGGGTCCCGGAAGCCCGTGGTGTCCTGCGCGTTCACGGTGAGGTCGACGACCTGACGGAGCAGCAGCACGACGGGGCTCAGCAGGGTGGAGACGGCCGAGGTCGTCGCCGTGAGCGTCGTGCCGAGGTTCGTCAGGGCCGTCCCCGTCACCAGGGGACGCACGATGGTCTGCAGTGCCGGGACGACGACGGTGTTGACCGCCGGGGCGAGCAGGGTGCCGAGCGCGTTCAGGCCGAGGGGGCCACCGGTCGCGGTCACCGTCGCAGTGGCAGGGGACGTGCCGGCGAGGGCGCCGAGCGTGGTGTCCGCGCGCAGCGCGAGTCCGGCGAGCGGGAGGCCGGCCGCGTTGACGTTCGCGGTGACGTTCACCCGCACGGCGGTCGAGTTGATCGTGTTGACGACCGCGGTCTGCAGGGCCGTCGGCAGCTGGGTGCCGAGGATCGTCGTGATGCTCCGGTTGATCGAGCTCACGGCCGCCTTGGTCAGTACCGACGTGTTCGCCGGCTGGCCGTTCAGCGTGGTGAGCTGGTCGAGGTCGACCGTGATCGCGCCCGTCGCCGGTGTGATCGTCACGGCGCCGTCGGTCAGGGGTTCCTGCAGGACCCGGGTCAGGGTGTCGTCGAGGTTCAGGTCCACGGTCGCGGTGACGTTCGTGCCGTTGACGTTCACCAGGCCGAGGGTCGTGCCACGGAGCAGCCGCTGGATGTCGGCGGTCAGGGCGGTCGTGGTGCCGGAGAGGGCACCGTTCGCGCCGACCGCGGAGTTCACCGTGCCCGAGAAGGTGCGCAGGTCGTTCCGGAGCGCGGTGCTGAGTCCGGCGATGGCCGGGCTCGTCAGGTTCAGGTCCGCGCCGGCGATCCGGTAGTCCGTCGTCGTCCCGACCGTGGTGCCGCGCGTCGCCTGGATCCGGGACGCCAGGGCCCCGACCCGCAGCTGCGCGTTCGACAGCACCGTGGTGTCGGCGCCGACGCGCGAGAACAGCGGGTTGAGGTCGAGCGTCGCGGCGCCGGTGCCGGACCCCGTGCCGACCCCGATGCCGCCGTCGTTCGTCAGGAGCCCCGACGACGCGGTCGCACCCGTGGCCGAGGTCGTGGCGTACTGACCGTCGACGCCGAGGGTCAGGATGCCGTTCGGGCCCAGCAGGTTGATGTCGTTGCCGAGGTCCACCCCGACCGCGTTGAGCGCCGTCAGGTTGAGCGGCTGGTTCGTGGTGCCGCCGCCCGAGGTCGCACCCCGCGCGGAGTACGCGCCGCCGAGCTGGGCGACCGCGTCGGCGTTCACGATGCCGGAGCCGCTGAGCAGCAGCCCCTCGGCCTCGGCGACGTCGGTCTGGGCGGCCGCAGCGGGTTGGATCGCCACGGTGGCGGCGATGAGCGCCGTCACCGTGGCGACGACGCCGCCGCGCAGGAGGAACCGCCGACCGTCCGTCGCTCGTCCTCGAGCTCGGCCGTCGGCGCGGGTGATCCGTCGTGTCCGTTCGTCCGCTGCGGAGGATACGGGGGTACCGGGCAGCGACGCGTGCCTGCGCATGCGTGTCTCTTTTCCTGGCGGGCGCGCCCGCCACCTGATCCTCGGAATCCACCGCTGGTGAGGCGGCGGAGGCTCCTCCGCTGGTGAGGCGGTGGAGGGTCGGAACCCTGGTTGGGGATTCCTGAGGCAGATCTTTACACATGATCAGGAAGCTGTCCGCAAGCATCGACGAAAAAGGACGCGAGACCTCCCGAACGGGGGGGGGACACCGGGGAGCCGACTCGACCCGGAACGAAGAAGACTCCTCACGCACCCGCCAGAGCCTGGTTACCCTTGCTGCGTTTCCGCCCTGGGGGAGTTGGCCTGGATGGCGTCACGTGAGGAGCCGCCGAGAAGTCTACCGGACGCGACGGGCAGACTCGAACACATGAAGATCGCCATCGCCGGAGGACACGGCCAGATCGCCCTGCTCCTCGCCCGCCAGATCACCGACGCCGGCCACGATGCCGTCGCGATCGTCCGCAACCCCGCGCACGTGGCCGACGTCGAGCAACAGGGGGCGCGTGCGATCGTCGCAGACCTGGAGCAGCTCGGCGACGACGACCTCGCGCTCCGCCTGCGCGCTGTCGATGCCGTGGTGTTCGCCGCCGGTGCCGGGCCGAACAGCGGCGCCGAACGGAAGCTCACCGTCGACCGCGACGGTGCGATCCTGCTCGCCGACGCCGCCGAGCGTGCTGGCATCGAGCGGTACGTGATGATCTCCGCGATGGCGGCCGACACCTACGACCCCGAGCTCGCCGTCGTGCCAGCGCAGGACGACGCCGCGGTGTTCCAGGTCTACCTGCGGGCGAAGGCCGAGGCGGACGCGAACCTGCGGGCCCGACGCCTCCGCTGGACGATCGTGCGTCCCGGCGGCCTGCTCGACACGCCGCCGCAGGGCACGGTCCACGTCGGCCGGACGGTGCCGCGCGGCTCGATCCCCCGCGCGGATGTCGCGACCGTCGTCCTGCACGCACTGCTCGACGACGCCGCGGTCGGCGTGCAGTTCGAGGTCACCAGCGGCGACACCCCGATCCCGGCGGCGCTGAACGCGCTCACCTGACCGGTCCGCGCGTCGCGCACCGTGCGCGCTTCGTCACACCGTGCGAGCTCCTCGCCGAAGGTGCCGGGCCGTGCACCGTGCGCCCCTGCTCACCCCGTGCGCACTTCCGCGCCCCGTGCCGCGCTGCAAGCGCGCACCCACCAGGCAACCCCGCGCCAGCCGACGAACGCCGCACCATGCGCCGGACGCGACCCACGGGCGGACGGGAGGCACGGCGCCAGCCCGCCCCGTGCCTCCCGTCCGCACCGTGCGCGCCTGCTCACCCCGTGCGGACTTCCACGCCCCGTGCCGCGCTGCAAGCGCGCACCCAACAGGCGCCCCCGCACCGTGCGCACCTACTCACCCCGTGCGGACTTCCACGCCCCGTGCCGCGCTGCAAGCGCGCACCCAACAGGCAACCCCGCACCCACCGACGAACGCCACACCGTGCGCCGCGACGCGACCCACCGGCGGACGGGAGGCACGGAGCCCGCCCGCCCCGCGCCTCCCGTCCGCACCGTGCGCACCTACTCACCCCGTGCGCACTTCCGCGCCCCGTGCCGCGCTGCAAGCGCGCACCCAGCAGGCAGCCCCGCACCATGCGCCGGACGCGACCCACGGGCGGACGGGAGGCACGGTGCCAGCCCGCCCCACGCCTCCCGTCCGCACCGTGCGCACCTGCTCACCCCGTGCGGACTTCCGCGCCCCGTGCCGCGCTGCAAGCGCGCACCCACCAGGCAACCCCGCACCAGCCCACGAACACCGCACCGTGCCGTCGCAACGCCCCGACGCCGCACCGCCGCGCCGCGCGGCGGCACGGCGCCACGCGTCAGAGCGCGACCGCAGCCGACTGCCGGGCGATCTCCAGCTCCTCGTTCGTCGGGATCACGAGCACCGCGACCCGTGAGCCGTCGGTGGAGATGCGGCGGGCGTCCCGCGATGCCAGCTCGTTCCGGTCCGGATCGATCTCGATGCCCAGGTGCTCGAGCCCCGCGAGCACGCGCCGCCGCAGCAGCGCGTTGTTCTCGCCGACCCCCGCGGTGAACACGACCGCGTCGAGCCCGCCGAGCTGCGCCGTGTAGGCACCCACGTACCGACGGATGCGGTGGCGGTACACGGCGAGCGCCGCCTCCGCCTGCTCGTCGCCCTTGGTGGCGGCGTCCTGCACGTCGCGCATGTCACCGTTGCCGGTCAGGCCGAGCAGGCCGGACCGCTTGTTGAGCATGGTGTCGAGCTCGTCGAAGGTCATCCCGGCCTCGCGGTGCAGGTGGATGAGCACCGCGGGGTCGAGGTCACCGGAGCGGGTGCCCATGACGAGCCCCTCGAGCGGGGTGAGGCCCATCGAGGTCTCGATGGACTTGCCGCCGTCGATCGCCGCGACCGAGGCGCCGTTGCCCAGGTGCAGCACGATCGTCTTGAGCTCGGCGAGCGGCCGGTCGAGGAACTCCGCGGCCTGCTCGGAGACGTACTTGTGGCTGGTGCCGTGCATGCCGTAGCGGCGGATCCCGTACTCGGCGGCCAGGTCGGCGGGGATCGCGTACGTGTACGCGTGCGGGGGCATGGTCTGGTGGAACGCGGTGTCGAACACGGCGACGTGCGGGACGTCCGAGAAGACCTGCTTCGCGGCGCGGATCCCCTCGAGGTTCGCGGGGTTGTGCAGCGGCGCGAGGCTGTTGAGGTCCTCGATCTGCTGCTCGACCTGGTCCGTGACGACCGTCGCACGGTCGAAGGTGGTGCCGCCGTGCACGACGCGGTGGCCGACGACGGCGGGCGGGTGCTCGTCGAACGACGGCCCGACCTTCGCGAACGCGTCGATCATCGCCTGGAACCCGGCCGCGTGGTCGGGCACCGACGCGGCGTCGTTGGACGACGACTCCCCCGTCAGCGCGTTGGTGTGCTTCCAGGCCCCGGCGGACTCGCCGATGCGCTCGACGAGCCCGGAGGCGAGCGTGCGCTCGTCCTCGAGTTCGATGAGCTGGTACTTGAACGAACTCGAGCCGGAGTTGACGACGAGGGCTGCGGTCACGGGGTGGTCACTTTCTGTCGGGCCTGGAGGCGCGGTGCGGGTCGGGCGGTCAGGCCGCGTCGGTCGCGGTGCCGGCCTGGATCGCGGTGATCGCGACGGTGTTCACGATGTCGCCCACCAGGGCGCCGCGCGACAGGTCGTTGATCGGCTTGCGCAGGCCCTGCAGGACCGGGCCGATCGCCACGGCGCCGGCCGAGCGCTGCACGGCCTTGTACGTGTTGTTGCCGGTGTTGAGGTCCGGGAAGATGAACACCGTTGCGCGGCCGGCGACCGGGGAGTCCGGCATCTTCGTCGACGCGACCGTGGGGTCGGCTGCGGCGTCGTACTGGATCGGGCCCTCGACGAGCAGGTCGGGTCGGCGTTCCCGCACGAACGCGGTGCCGGCGCGCACCTTGTCGACGTCGGCGCCGGAGCCGCTGTCGCCGGTGGAGTAGCTGAGCATCGCGACGCGGGGGTCGATGCCGAACTGGGTCGCGGTCTCGGCGGACGAGATCGCGATGTCGGCGAGCTGCTCGCTCGTCGGGTCCGGGATCACCGCGCAGTCGCCGTAGACGAGCACGCGGTCGGCGAGCGCCATCAGGAACACGCTCGACACGATCGAGGTGTCCGGACGGGTCTTGATGATCTCGAACGACGGGCGGATCGTGTGCGCCGTGGTGTGCTTCGCGCCGGAGACCATGCCGTCGGCGAGCCCGAGCTGCACCATCATCGTGCCGAAGTACGAGACGTCGGTGACGGTGTCACGGGCGAGCTCGATCGACATCCCCTTGTGGGCGCGGAGCCGGGTGTACTCCTCGGCGAAGCGCTCCCGGAGCTCTGGGTCGAACGGGGACACGAGCTGCGCGGCCTCGAGGTCGAGGCCGAGCTCGGTCGCCCGCGTGCGGATCGCCGCCGGGTCGCCGAGGATCGTCAGCTCGCAGACCTGGCGCTGCAGCAGGGTGGAGGCGGCGCGGAGGATGCGGTCGTCCTCGCCCTCGGGCAGGACGATGCGCTTGCCGTAGCTGCGGGCGCGGTCGAGCAGGCCGTGCTCGAACATCAGCGGGGTGACGACGCCGGACGGGGCGAGCTGCAGGCGGTCGCGCAGGGCCTCGGCGTCGACGTGCTGCTCGAACAGGGCGAGCGCGAGGTCGGCCTTCCGGGGCGAGTCCGCGGCCAGGCGGCCACGGGTCTGGGTGATCCGGAGGGCGGTGTCGTACGTGCCGAGGTCGTTCTGCGCGATCGGCAGCGAGCTCGACAGGCCCTCGAGCAGCCGCGACACCTGCGGGGCGATCTCGAACCCGCCGTTCAGGATGACGCCGGCCAGGCTCGGGAACGTCTCGGACTGGTTGGCGAGCAGCGTGGCGATGAGGACGTCGCTCCGGTCACCCGGGACGACGACGATGCCGCCCTCGATCAGCCGGGGCAGCACGTTCTCCATGCTCATTCCCGCGACGACGGTGCCGAGGGCCTCGCGGTCGAGCAGGGCGTCGTCACCGCGGACCAGGGTGGCGCCGGTGGCCTGCAGCAGGGCACGGACGGTCGGGGCGACGAGCACGCGGTCCTCGGGGATCGCCCACACCGGGACGTCCGGGTGGTCGTCGTGCACGGCCTGCTCGACGCTCGTCACGATGGCGGCGAGGGCGTCCGGGTCGGCACGGTTCACCACGACACCGAACAGCTGCGCGTGTGCCGCCCGCAGCTCGCTCGTCGTGACGTCCGCCACCTGCGCCATGCCCTCGGGGGTGCGGGCCGCACGTTCGGCGGCGTCGCGGCCACCCAGCACGAGGAGCACCGGAGCGCCGAGGTTCGCGGCGACCTTCGCGTTGAAGGACAGCTCGGTGGGGCTGCCCACGTCGGTGTAGTCGGACCCGAGCACCACGACGGCGTCGCACTGCCGCTCGACCTGGGCGAATCGGGTGACGATGGTGCCGAGCGCCGCCTCGGGGTCGGCGTGCACGTCGTCGTAGGTGACCCCGACCGCGTCGTCGTACGAGATGCCGACGGCCGTGTGCTGCAGCAGCAGCTCGAGCACGTAGTCGGGTTCGACGACCGATCTGGCGACGGGCCGGAACACGCCGACGCGGCCGACGGACCGGGCGAGGGTCTCGAGGACACCGAGGGCGACGGTGCTCTTGCCCGTGTGCCCTTCTGCTGACGTGATGTAGATGCGGGTCGACACGAGGCCCAGGGTAGTCGCCGCACATGTCACGACATCTGGGAGCACCGTCGCCGACGACACGCGGTCGTGAGCACCTCGGAGAACCTGTACCATTGGGTGTCGCCGTCGCGAGACGGTGTCAGGAGAATTCGCCTAGTGGCCTATGGCGCACGCTTGGAAAGCGTGTTGGGTGCAAGCCCTCGGGGGTTCGAATCCCCCATTCTCCGCAGCGAGCAACACCGAACCACCACGAAGGACCCGCACCGATCGGTGCGGGTCCTTCGTCGTTCCACAGTCGATCGGTCCCCCACCCTGCGGACGAGCGCGTGCCCTGTTCCCCCTCGGTTGGCCGGGAAACGCCGACCAGGGGTGGAACGGGCTGTCCCCGGTACCCGCCGGTCGCCTATGCTGGCCGAGCGAACGGCTCCGGGACGAGCCGACCGCGGTGCATCGAGCGGCAGGGGCGTCGCTCGGAGGGCGTGCTGATCAGCGTGCCCGGAACACCCGAGGGGACGAGGAGACGCGCCATGGGGGACACCACCGTGCCCGCAGTGCCCGTGCGGCCCGCCGTCTTCGACACGGTCCTCCGCCCGCGCCGGTCCCTCGTCCGTTCCACCGCGCTGAGCATCGCCTTCTCGGCAGTGCCGCTCGCCGTCGCCCTGGTCTGGGTCTCGTTCCCGTTCCGCACGTGGGCCGTGTTCGCCGGGATCGTCGTCGCGATGGCCGCGGCCGTCGGCATCGTGTTCGTCCGACTGCACACCGCGTTCATCGGGATCGACGACGACGGCCTGACGATCCGCGGGGTCCTCACGGCGCACCGGCGGATCCCCCGCGAGCGCGTGCACAGCCTGGTGCTCGCCACGACCTTCGGCTCGTCGGTGGACCGGACCGTCCGGGAACTCGTCGCGTTCGACCGGACCGGCACCCACCTCTTCCGGCTCCGCGCCGACGTGTGGGGCGACGACGGGCTCGACCGGGTCGTCGACGCGCTCGGCGTGCAGGTCGTCGAAGAGTCGCGGCCGGTCTCCGCCCGCACCTTCGCGAAGCGCTACCCGACGAGCCGCGCCTGGTACGAGCAGCGGTCGGCGTTCCTGCTCGTGGGTGGCCTCGTCGTGCTGGTCGTCGGCGGGCTGCTCGCCGTCGAGTTCGCCGGCCTCAACGCCCGCTGACCCACCGGCGGACCCGTCAGCGCCGACGCCGCAGCGTCGAGAAGATCCCGCGCACCACTTCCTTCGCGATGGTCCCGCCCAGCCCGGAGCCGAGCAGGTCCGACAGCGGGTCCCCCGCGGATCGTCGGGTCCCGGATCGCCGCGTCCCGCCCGACCGGCCGGAGCCGCCGGACCGATCGGAACGCCGCGCTTCCGACGCTCGCTCGGCCCGCTCGAATTCCCGCTGCTGCCGCTCGTACTCCTGCTGGGCATCCGCCGACGCGTCCGCCGCGGCGGCGGCGGCCTCGTCGGCTGCAGCGGCGGCGTCGGAAGCAGCGGCCGCCGCCTCCATCCGGCGCGCGAGCACCTCGCGGGCCGAGTCCGGATCGACGCGGGTGCCGTAGGTCGCCAGGAGCGGTGAGGCCTGCACCCGTGCGGCCATCTCGTCGGCCGGCATCGGGTCCATCGACCCCTGGGGTGCGCGCAGCCGGGTCCACGCGACGGGGGTCGGCGCGCCCCGCTCGTTCATCACCGTGACGATGGCCTCGCCGGTCGCGAGCGACGTGAGCACCTCGCCCAGGTCGTAGTCGCTCGTCGGGTAGGTCGACACCGTCGCCCGGAGCGCCTTCGCGTCGTCCGGGGTGTGGGCGCGGAGCTGGTGCTGGATGCGCGACCCGAGCTGCGCCAGCACGTCGTTCGGCACGTCCTTCGGGGTCTGCGTCACGAAGAAGACCCCGACGCCCTTCGACCGGATGAGCCGCACGGTCCGCACGATCTGCTCGGTGAAGTCCTTCGACGCCCCGGTGAACAGCAGGTGCGCCTCGTCCAGGAAGAACACCAGCTTCGGCTCGTCCTGGTCGCCGACCTCCGGCAGCTCGTTGAACAGGTCCGCCAGCAGCCACATCAGGAACGTCGAGAAGACCTCCGGCCGGTCCTGCACACCGGGCACCTCGAGCAGGCTGACGATCCCCCGCCCGTCCGCCGCCGTCCGCAGGAACACCTGCGTGTCGATCTCGGGCTCGCCGAAGAACTGGTCGGCACCTTGGTCAGCGAAGGTGACGAGCTCCCGCAGGATCACCCCGGCGGTCTGCTTCGACAGGCCCCCGAGCTCGGCGAGTTCCCCCTTGCCCTGCTCGCTCACCAGGAACGTCAGCACGCTCCGCAGGTCGTCGAGGTCCACCAGCGCGAGACCCTGCTGCGTGGCGTAGTGGAACACCAGACCGAGCGAGGACTCCTGCGTGTCGTTCAGCCCGAGCACCTTCGACAGCAGCAGCGGCCCGAAGCCCGAGACGGTGGCGCGGATCGGCACGCCGGTGCCCTGCCCGCCCAGCGAGAACAGCTCGGCCTGGCTCGCGACACCCTGCCACTGCTGGCCGATGCCCGCGGTGCGGTCGAGCAGCTTGTCGTTCGCATGCCCCGCGACGGCCAGACCCGACAGGTCGCCCTTCACGTCGGCGGCGAACACCGGCACCCCGTTCGCCGCGATCTGCTCGGCGAGCACCTGCAGCGTGCGGGTCTTGCCGGTGCCGGTCGCCCCGGCCACCAGCCCGTGCCGGGTCAGCATCGCGAGCGGGATCCGGACCTGCACCTCGGGCACCGCTGCGCCGTTGACCAGGGCACCGAGTTCGATCGCGCCTCCGTCGACGGCGTAGCCGTCACGGATGGCCGCGACCGCGTCCGGTCCGAGCGGGCCAGCTTCGGCACGGACGGGAGGCACGGTGCCGGTCGCCGCCGTCGCCACCGGATCCGGGGCGGTCGCGTCGACCGCCGCGGCAGGGGTGGTGGGAGCCGGTGCGGCCGCAGGGGCGGGCTCCGCGTCGGGCGCGAGCCGCGCCTCCAGGCCGGTGGGTGGCGGGGACCCGACGACCGCGGGTTCCGCGTCCGCGGTGAGGACAGCCTGCTCCTCCGCCGCCAGTGCGGCGGCGAGCTCCTCGGCTCGCCGCGCCGCTTCGTCGGCGAGCCGACGTGCCTCGTCGGCGGCCTGTCTCGCTGCCTCGGCAGCCGCTCGTGCCCGCTCCGTCGCGTCGCTCATGGGCACAGCCTAGGGACCGGAGCCCGCGGCGGTCCGGGTCGTCAGTGCGTCAGCGCGGGGACCGTCCGCGGTCGGACCACGAACCAGAGCATCAGGATCGCGACGGCGGCGGTCGACGCCATCACCATCGCCATCGGGGTGGCCGTCGTGATGCCGAGCCAGCCGACCACCGGCGAGATGAGCCCGGCGACGCCGAAGTTCAGGGCGCCGAGCACCGAGGCGGCTGTTCCCGCCTCTTTCCCGTGGGCGGCGAGACCGATGACCTGCACGAGCGGGAACGAGAACCCGCACGCGGCGATGAAGAACCACAGCGGGACGAGCACGCCGACCAGACCGGCCCCGAGCTGGTCGAGCACGATGATCGCGAGCGACGCCAGCAGCAGGGTCGCGGTCGAGCACGCCAGGATCCACTGCGGACCGACCCGCTGGGCGAGCCGCGACGAGATCTGCACGCCGAGGACGACCCCGACCGAGTTGACGGCGAAGAGCAGCCCGTACTGCTGCGCGTCGAGCCCGTAGACCTGCTGGAACAGGAACGGTGACGCGCTGAGGTACGAGAACAGTCCGCTGAACACCATGGCGCCGATGAGCGCGACGCCGACGAAGATCCGGTCGGAGAACAGCGCCTTGTAACGCTGGCCGATGGTGGAGTGTCCGGCCTCGTGCCGACGGGCCGGGGGCAGGGTCTCGACGATGAGCAGGATCGACGCGATGACCACCGCCAGGCCGTAGCAGGCGAGGAAGACGAAGATGCCGCGCCAGCTGGTGAACTGCAGCATCTGCGAACCGATGAGCGGCGCGAGGATCGGTGCGAGGCCGTTCACCATCGCCAGGCGGGACAACATGCGGACCAGCGGCTTGCCGCCGAAGAGGTCACGCACCGTCGCCATCGCGACGACACCGCCGGCTGCGGCGCCCATGCCCTGCAGCACGCGGAACACCGCGAGCAGCTCGATGTCCGGCGCGGTCGCGGCGCCTATCGACGCGGCGATGTGCACCGTCGTCGCGATGATCAGCGGCAGTCGACGGCCCACCTTGTCGCTCCACGGGCCGACCAGGAGCTGCCCGATGGCGAAGCCGAGCGTCGTCGCGGTGAGCGTCAGCTGGACCGCGCCGTCGGTGACGCTGAACTGGTCCTTGATCGCCGGGAACGCCGGCAGGTACAGGTCGATCGTGAACGGACCGAGCGCCGTGAGGGCGCCCAGGACGAAGACGTAGACGAGCCGCTGCCCGCGGGAGAGCGAGTCTCCCGGGTGCAGGACGACCCGGAGCGAACCGGTGGTGGCGGGCGCGGTCACGAGACAGGAGTCCTTCGACGATGAGGGGGCGGGGGGTGATCGCGGGTCGATCGAATCGATTCGTCCGCGGAACCATCCTACGGTCGCCGGTGCGTGCTCGGCGCCGCCGGTGCGGGCCGCCCGCGTGAAGCGGCTGGTGCTGCCCCTCGGCCCGGCGCGGACCATGCGGTAGCGTCGGGTTGCTCGGGGGCCTTCCGGGTGAAGCGGATCAGAAGGGGGTGGGCGTCATGGTGGATGCCCGGATCCTGCACACCACTGCAGCGCTGCGCGAGGCGATCCTGCGACTCGCCGCGGACCGACCGGTCTCGGAGATCACCGTCGCCGACGTCACGCGTGCCGCCGGCATCAACCGGGCCACGTTCTACTCGCACGCCGTCTCCCCCGGGTCGCTGCTCGCCGACGTCCTGACGCCGGAACTCGACCGCATCCGGCAGGACGACGCCGACGAGCGCCGGGCCGCCGCCGACCGGGGCGCCGGGGCCGATGAGCTCGCAGCCATCACCCGGCGCGGCATCAACGCCGTTGTCGAGCACGTGACCACGCACCGCGACATCTACGGCAAGGCGCTGCCGGACCCGAACGACGCGTCGCTGCACCGGCTGCTCGTCGAGCACTTCACGGTGTCGAGTGCCCTGCACATCCGCGAGCTCGATCCCGCACGCCGGCCCGAGCTGCTCGACGACGTCGCCGCGGGGTTCGTGGCGCAGGGCTTCGTCGGCGCGATCGAGGCCTGGCTCGCCGGGCCCCGCCGGTCGCGGAAGGCGCTGGTCGAGACGATCACGCTGTCGTTCCCGGCGTGGTGGAGCTGAGCGGACCGCTCCTACTCGGCGTCGGTCGTGTCGCCGTCCGTCGGGTCGGTCTCCGGCTTCTCGCCGCGCTGCAGGGACTGCACGACGTCGACCGCCGTCGCCGCCGTGTCGGCGTCGTCGCCCCCCGACGGCACGCGGTAGTCGGCGGACACCCCGTCGCCACCGGTGCCGGTCGCGGGCAGCGGATCACCGAGGGACACCACGACGACCCCGGCGTCGTGGGCGGTCTGGATCACGCCGGTCAGCGCGGACGGTCGGGCGGCGTGCACGAGCAGGGCCTTGGCCCCCTTCCGCACGAGCTGGGCGACCGCGGTCCGCTGGGACGCCGCTGCACCCGATGCCGGAGCGACCCGGACGTCCGGCCGGAACCCGGCATCGGTCAGGTCGGTGCGGAGCCGGTCGGCGAGGGCCGCGTCGTCGTGGACCAGGACGACACCGATCACGGCCTGCTGGTCGAAACCCCCGTCGGAACTCGTCAGGTCGGTGCTCTGCACGGGTGTGGGGGCAGCCGACGTCGTGCCCTGGCACCCGGCCAGGGTCAGGGCCGCCGCCAGGGCAACGGTCACGGCGACGATGCGCAGCACGGTGGTCTCCTCTTCGGTCCGGTCTGCCACGCTACCCGGCGGCCGGGCCGTGCGACGACGGAGTCCGCGACGGGACTGTTCCGCCCGGGCCTGCCGGGGCTGTCGTCACCGGCGCAGGCACGGGGCCGAGCCGTCGGACGGCCGCGATCGCCAGCGCGGCGAACCCGATCATCGCCGCGAACACCAGGGGGAACGACACGGTGCCGTCGGCGCCACCGGTCGCGGTGAAGAGCAGGCCGGTCACCGCGAGACCGATCACGCTGCCGGCGGCATCGGCGATCGTCAGGGCCGAGCTCGCGAACCCGTCGTCGCCCTCGCCGGAGAACCGCAGGGTCAGCATCGAGGCGCGCGGGTAGATCGCCCCCATGCCCGCGCCGCCGACGAACCAGCCGGCGACCAGCACCCACCACGACAGGTCGAACGTCGCGACCGCGAGCGCGGTCACCAGGCTGACGAGCACCAGCGTCAGCCCGACCCCGAAGGTGCGACGGGCGGTGAGCCGCCGCTCCCCCAGGCGGCCGTGCGCCCAGCTCGACGCGGCCCAGCTGAGTGCCGCCACCGTCAGGGCGAGCCCCGCAGCGGACGGCGACAACCCGTGTTCGGCCTGCAGCAGGAACGGCACGTACGCCTCGCTCCCGAAGAACGACGCGGCGACGAGCCCGCGCAGCAGCACGACCGACGGCAGCCCGGCCGCGGCGCGGAACGTCCCGGTCGGCAGCAGCGGCCGCAGGGCGAACCAGGTGCCGACCAGCCCGACGACGACCGCCGCGACCATGCCCCACGGGGTCAGGTCCGGGGCCACGTTGAGCAGCAGGATCGACACGGCCGCCGCCACCGACCACCCGATCCGGACCCGCTGCCACGGCGGGCGGAGCGACGCGGCCGGGGCGTGCAACCGGCCGAGGGTCGGCACGAGCAGGACGAACGCCGCCAGCGCGATCACCAGGGCCCCGGCGAAGACCCAGTGCCAGTTCCAGGTGTCGGTGACGATGCCGGCCAGCGCGGGACCGATCAGCGCGGGGACGACCCAGGCCGCGGCGAACCCGGCGAACACCGGTCCGTGCAGCTCGGCGGGGAAGATCCGGGCGACCAGCACGTACAGCACCACGTCGATCGCCCCGGCGCCGAACCCCTCGATGAGGCGCCCCGCCAGGAACACCTCCATGGTCGGCGCGAGCATCACCACGGCGGTCCCCACGGCGAAGAAGACCGCCGACACCCAGGCAACGATCCGTCCGCCCGCGCGGTCGGCCCAGTTGCCGGCGAGGACCATGCCGGGCACCCCGGCGGCGAGTGGCGCGGCGAAGGCGAGCGCGTACAGGGTCTCGCCGTCGAGGTCGCGGCTGATCACCGGCATGATCGTCGTCATCGCCAGGTTCTGGAACGCCGCGACGCCGACGATCGCGACCATGCCGATCGTCGCGAGGGCGTACGGCCCGCTCAGCAGGCTGGTCCGCGACGCCGTTGTGCTCACCCGATCATCGTAGGGGCGGGCGCCGACGACACGGTGGCGCGTCCCGCGTCCCGCGTCCCGCGTCCCATGTCCAGCGTCCCGCGTCAGCAGTGCCCGCGTCACCGCGGCAGCAGGGCCCGCTTCAGCGCGCCAGCGCCTGCTCCAGGTCCGCCACCAGGTCGCCGGCGTCCTCGATGCCCACCGACAGGCGGACCACGTTCTCCGGCACGGCCAGCTCGGTGCCCTTCACCGACGCGTGGGTCATCTCGCTCGGGTACCCGATGAGCGACTCCACGCCACCGAGCGACTCGGCCAGGGCGAACAGCTCCGTCGACTCCGCGAACCGCTTCGCCGCCTCGGCGCCGCCGGACAGCGCGACCGAGAGCATCCCGCCGAAGCCGCGCATCTGGCGGGCGGCGACGTCGTGCCCCGGGTGGTCGGGCAGGCCCGGGTAGTAGACGCGCTCGACGCCGGGCGCGACGACGAGCGCCTCGGCGACGGCCTGCGCGTTCCGCGAGTGCCGCTCCATGCGCACCGCGAGCGTCTTGATGCCACGGGTGGTCAGGTAGGCGTCGAACGGCGACGAGATCGCACCCGCGCCGAACTGCAGGAACTGCACCTTCGCCGCGAGCTCCTCGTCCGCCAGCACGACGGCTCCGCCGACGACGTCGGAGTGTCCGCCGAGGTACTTCGTGGTCGAGTACACGACGACGTCGGCACCGAGCGACAGCGGCTGCTGCAGGTACGGCGACGCGAACGTGTTGTCCACGACCACCAGGGCGCCCGACTCGTGCCCGAGGGTCGCGAGCGCGGCGATGTCCGCGATCTTCATGAGCGGGTTCGTCGGCGTCTCGACCCACAGCACGGTGGTGGCCGGTGCGCCCTGCAGCGCCGCGCGGACCTGGTCGAGGTCGCTCATGTCGACGACGACGAGCTCGACGCCCCACGGCACGTGCAGCCGGCTCACCAGGCGGTGGGTGCCGCCGTACACGTCGTTGCCCATCACGACGCGGCCACCGGGGACGAGCGCGGCGCGGAGCAGGGCGTCCTCGGCAGCGAGCCCGGACGCGAACGACGACGCCGCGACGCCGCCGTCGAGGTCGGCCAGGAGCACCTGCAGCGAGTCACGCGTCGGGTTGCCGGCGCGCGAGTACTCGTAGCCGTTGCGCATGCCGCCGACGCCGTCCTGCACGTACGTCGACGTCAGGTGGATCGGCGGGATGACGGCGCCGGTGGTCTCGTCGGGCTCCTGGCCGGCGTGGACGGCCCGGGTGCTGAACTCGGTCATGCTCGGTGGTTCCTTACTCGGAGAGGTAGGTGAGGAGGTCGTGCCGGGTCAGCACGGTGACGGGCTTGCCGTCCGCGACGACGAGGAGCGCGTCGGCCGACTCGAGCGCACGACGCGCCGCGGAGACCGACTCGCCGACGCCGATGAGGGGCAGCGGGTCGCCGACGAAGCCGGTGAGCGCGTCCGACATCTTCGCGGTGCCGGTGAAGACCTGCTCGAGCAGCGCCTTCTCCTCGACGGCGCCGACGACCTCGCCGATGACGACGGGCGGCTCCGCGCTGAGCACGGGCATCTGCGAGACGCCGTACTTGGTCATGATGTCGACGACGTCGCGCACGGTGTCCGCCGGGTGCGCGTGCACGAGGTCGGGCAGGCGGCCGTCCTTGCCGGCGATGAGCGAGCCGACGGTGCGCTCGTCGTCGGTCTCGGCGAAGCCGTAGGAGCGCATCCACCGGTCGTTGAAGATCTTGCCGAGGTAGCCGCGGCCGCCGTCCGGCAGCAGCACGACGACGACGTCGTCCTCGGTCAGGTCACGGGCCGCGCGGAGCGCCGCGACGACGGCCATGCCGCTTGAACCGCCGACGAGCAATCCCTCTTCGCGCGCCAGGCGCCGGGTCATCGCGAAGGAGTCGGCGTCCGACACGGCGATGATCTCGTCCGGCACGCCGGCGTCGTACGCGCTCGGCCAGAAGTCCTCGCCGACGCCCTCGACCAGGTACGGGCGACCGGTGCCGCCGGAGTACACGGAGCCCTCGGGGTCGGCCCCGACGATGCGGACGCCGCCGTCGGACGCCTCCTTCAGGTACCGTCCGGTGCCCGAGATAGTTCCGCCGGTGCCGACGCCCGCGACGAAGTGGGTGATCTGCCCCTCGGTGTCGCGCCAGATCTCCGGACCGGTGGTCTCGTAGTGGCTGCGGGGACCGTTCGGGTTCGCGTACTGGTTCGGCTTGTAGGCGCCGGGGATCTCCTGCACGAGCCGGTCCGACACCGAGTAGTAGGACTCTGGGTGCTCCGGCGCGACCGCGGTCGGGGTCACGACGATCTCGGCGCCGTACGCCGTCAGCACGTTGCGCTTGTCCTCGCCGACCTTGTCGGGCAGCACGAAGACGCACCGGTAGCCGCGCTGCTGTGCGACCAGGGCCAGACCGACGCCGGTGTTGCCGGAGGTCGGCTCGACGATGGTGCCGCCGGGGCGCAGGTCACCGGAGGCCTCGGCCGCGTCGATGATCCGGGTGGCGATGCGGTCCTTGGACGACCCACCGGGGTTCAGGTACTCGACCTTCACCAGGATGGTCGCCCGCACCCCCTCGGTCACCCGGTTGAGCTTGACGAGCGGGGTGTCGCCGACGAGGTCGACGACGGAGTTCGCGTAACGCACGGCGTCGAGTCTAGGACGCGGTCCCCGCGTCCCGCTGGGATGTGTCGTGCGCGGACAACGCACCGTGATCCCGCGGCGGGCGACGTGCCCTGGTCGCGCTGCGCGCCGGACGGGAGGCCCGTGCGGACGCCGCCACGGGCCTCCTGTCCGGCGCCCGGTCGCGACCACGACCGGTCAGGGCCGGACGACGTCCGCCGACGTGTTCTGCTGCCGGTGCAGCTGGGCGTACGTGCCGTCGAGGGCGAGGAGTTCGTCGTGCGTGCCCTGCTCGACGATCTGCCCGTGGTCCAGGACGAAGATGACGTCGGCGTCGCGGATCGTCGACAACCGGTGCGCGATCGAGATGGTGGTCCGACCGGCCGCCGCAGTGTCGAGCGCCGTCTGCACGACGTGTTCCGAGATGGAGTCGAGTGCACTGGTGGCCTCGTCGAGGACGAGCACCGGCGGGTCCTTCAGCATGACCCGCGCGATGGCGATGCGCTGCTTCTCGCCACCGGACAGGCGGTAGCCGCGCTCCCCCACGACGGTGTCGTAGCCGTCCGGGAACGACGCGATCGTGTCATGGATGTTCGCCGCACGGGCCGCACGCTCGAGCTCGTCGTCGGTGGCGTCCGGCTTGGCGTACCGCAGGTTCTCGCCGATCGTGGCGTGGAACAGGTACGTCTCCTGGCTGACGATGCCGACGTGCCGCATCAGGTCCTCGTGCACCAGGTCGCGGACGTCCTGCCCGGCGAACCGCACCGATCCCTCGGTCGCCTCGTACAGCCGGGGCACCAGGTAGGACACCGTCGTCTTGCCCGCGCCGGAGGGGCCGACGAAGGCCGCGAACTGCCCGGGGCGGAGCTCGAACGACACCCCGCGCAGAGTCGGCTTGTCAGCTTCGCCGTCGGGGTAGGTGAAGACGACGTCCTCGAAGGCGACGTGGCCGACCTTCGACTCGTCCACGGGCCGGGCGGTCGGCGAGTCCGTGATGGCCGGCTTGAGGTCGAAGTACTCGAAGATGCGGGCGAAGAGCGCACCGGAGGTCTGCAGGTCGAGGACCACGCGCAGCAGCCCGACCGTCGGGAACAGCAGCCGGGACTGCACCGTCGTGAACGCGACGATCGTGCCGGCCGTGATCGGGACGTCGCCGATGATCAGGTACGCGGCGACGACGTAGATGATCGCCGGGATGATCGACAGGAAGATCTGCACGATCGCGAAGAACCACTGCCCGGACATCTGCTGGCGCACCTGCAGGGTGATCTGGTTGCGGTTCTCGTCCCCGTAGCGGCGGGTCTCGCTGGCCTGCTGGTTGAAGCTCTTCGCCAGCAGGATGCCCGAGACGCTCAACGCCTCTTGGGTGATGGCCGTCATGTCGGACAGCGACTCCTGCGTCTGCGCGGCGATGCGGGCGCGGACCTGGCCGACGCGGCGCTGCGCGATCACGAGGAGCGGCAGCAGGACCACGGCGACCAGCGTCATCTGCCAGCTCAGCAGGAGCATCGCGACCACGGCGGCGATCACGGTCACGGTGTTGCCGAGCACCGACGAGATCGTGTTGTTCAGCACGCTCGCCACGCCACCGACGTCGTTCTGCAGGCGCGACTGGATGACGCCGGTCTTGGTGCGGGTGAAGAACGCGAGCTCCATCCGCTGCAGGTGCGCGAACAGGCGCATCCGCATCGCACCCATGACCTTGTTGCCGACCGTCGCGGTCAGGTACGTCTGCCAGACGCCGACCCCGGCGCTCGCGATCCAGAGCAGGACCATCGCGGACACGAGCTCGACCAGCACCGGGACGTCGGGGCGACCCGACGGCGGGAACAACCCACGGTCGAACGCCTGCTGGGTGAGCAGTGGCGGCACGACCGAGATGGCCGCACCGATCAGCACGAGGACGACTGTGAGCACGATCGCCCGACGGTGCGGCTCGAACAGTGCGGCGATGCGCCGGACCAGGTGCGGGATCCTCGGCGCCTCGGCGTTGGCGGCCTTCTGCGCGCGGAAGTCGCCGCTCGAGATGCGCCCACCCCCGCGCGGACCGCCGCCTCGCCCGCCGTGTCCCATGCTCATGGAGCCACCGTAGCCCCGCGCTCGGACATCGACCGCCCTGTCCACAGCCCCGCAGTATTTGACCCCGTTCAGGGGGCGTGCGAGCATGTGCCGTCCCCGTCCCCGCACCACCGAGGTCCCATGTCGTCCGCGCCGTCACGTCCCACGTCCCTGGGGGCGCAGCTCGCCCGCCGCAAGCCGATCGAGCAGCTGCAGGCCGAAGCCTCCCGCGGTGTGAACGGGGAACCGCTCCGTCGGTCGCTCGGGGTCTGGCAGCTGACGATGATCAGCGTCGGGGCCACGCTCGGCACCGGCATCCTGGTCGTCCTCGGCACCGCGGTCCCGCTCGCCGGTCCCGCCGTCTGGATCTCGTTCGTCGTCGCGGGGATCGCCGCGCTGCTGTCCGCGCTGTCGTACGCCGAGATGGCGGGCGCCGTCCCGACCTCGGGGTCCAGCTACTCGTACACCTACGCCACGATGGGCGAGGGCATCGCCTGGATCTGCGGATGGTGCCTCGTGCTCGAGTACGCCGTCTCGGTGGCCGCGGTCGCCGTCGGTGCCAGCGAGTACGTCGACGAGACCCTGCGCGTGTTCGGACTGCACCTGCCCACCGCACTCGCCGCTCCCCCGGTCGACGGCGGCGTGGTCAACCTGCCCGCGGCGGTCCTGGTCCTGCTCGCCACCGCCGTGCTGCTGCCCGGTGCCCGCGAGAGCGCCTGGGTGAACACGGTCATGGTGATCGTGAAGATCGCTCTGCTGGTCTTCTTCGTCGTCGTGGCGTTCACGGCGTTCCGGGCGCAGAACTTCGAACCGCTCGCCCCGATGGGTGCCGCCGGGGTCACCGCCGCCGCGTCACGGCTCTTCTTCTCGTACATCGGCTTCGACGCCGCTTCGACCGCCGGTGAAGAGGCGAAGAACCCCCGCCGCGACCTGCCCCGGGCGATCATCGGCTCGATCGCGCTCATCACCGCGCTGTACATCCTCGTCGCGATCGCTGCCGTCGGGGCCCGCTCGTGGACCGCGTTCTCGTCGTCCGAGGCGTCGCTCGTCCGCATCGTCGTCGACGTCACGGGGCAGCCGCTCGTCGCCCTCGTGTTCTCGATCGGCGCCGTCGTCGCCATCGCCAGCGTCGTGCTCACCGTCCTGTACGGCCAGACCCGCATCCTGCTCACGATGTCCCGCGACGGTCTGGTGCCGAAGGTCTTCGGCCGGGTCTCCCGACGCACCGGCACCCCGATCGCGAACACGCTCATCATCGGGATCGCCGTGACGATCGTCGCCGCGCTCGTGCCCCTCGGGGAACTCGCCGACGCCACGAGCATCGGCACCCTCGTCGCATTCGCCCTGGTGAACGTGTCCGTCATCGTGCTCCGCCGCTCGCAGCCCGACCTGGAGCGCTCGTACCGGGTGCCGCTGTTCCCCGTCGTGCCGGTCCTCGGCACCCTGAGCTGCGTGCTGCTCGCGGTGTTCCTCGGCGCCACCACCTGGATCGCCTTCGGCATCTGGATGGTCGCCGGTGCCCTGCTCTACCTGGCCTACGGCCGCCGCCACAGCACCCTGCGCTGACGCGCGCGCGCCACGCCGCCCCGCCCGCCCGCCGCGCCGACCTCACGCGCTCACTCCCGCAAAGCGACGGATGCCCGCGGAACATTCGCGGCACTCTGTCGCTCTGCCGGGAGGCATGACTCACCTCCCGCGAGAAGTGTCGCTCTGGCAGCACCAACAAGCCAGGACGTCATCGGCACGGCACACCGTGCTGACGGAACAGGGTTCGGAGGCGCTCCGGCACGACGAGGTGCTCCCAGTACACGCGGACGAACCCGTTGACCTCGCCGCGAGCACGGACCCGGTCCTCGCGCCGCTTCTCGCTCCAGACGGCGTCGGCGCCGCTCCTCCCCCGCAGCATCTCGCGGTCCTCGTACTTCTGCCGCCCGTCGAACTCGATCACGATCCCCTGCCTCGGCAACCAGAAGTCGACCCGGTCAACGGCGCCGTCCACGCCGGCGAACTCGTGCTGCGGTTCCATGTCCGGGCACCCGAGCTCGGCCGCACGCGCTGCGAAGTAGGACTCGCCCACCGACTCGTGGCGGACATCGCAGATCTCCAACGCGTGCTCAAGGCGGACCGCGCCCCACGGACCGGCAGTCAGCGCCAGGTGCTCGAGGTCTTCGTGCCGGACTCCGTTGCGGAGCGCGTGGTCCAACCCGACGACCGCTGCAGCCAGGGGTCCCCGACGGGCGAGCTCGATCGTCGTCTGCGCGAGAGCGGTGTACTCGACGCCGTGGAAACGGTGCCCCGACACGAGCGAGGACCCGGCGTGCATCGTCAGCCCGGTACGTCGGAGGTCGTGCTCCAGTGCGGGCAGGTTCGCATGGACGCGCTCCGGCCACGGGTCGAGACGAGGTGCCCCGAGGATCGCAGCCGCTGAGTCGAGCGACCACACAGCGCCTCCGCGGAGCAGCGGGAGAGCGGCCCGCATGCGGACGAGGTGTCGACTCCGGCCGTCGAGCGCGTCCCACGCCGAGCGGTCGACGTAGACGCCATGTCGCACGCGGACGAGTTCACCGGCCAGCTTGCGGCGCTGCAGCTGTCGAGCGTCCGCGCGGTCGAGTCTGTTCGTCCGGAACAGTGCGATGGCGTTGGCGGGGTGCATGGCAGCACTCTGTCGCCCAGCGCAACCGATGTCGGCGACGTTCGCCGATCTGTGGAGAATCCACGCGCCTCCAGGCGGTCGTGCGGCGATGCCAAAGCGACGATTCTCCGGAAGTGGGCACCGTCAGAGGCGCTGAAGCGACAAGAAGCTGTGCTCTTTCCGGGCCCATCTGTCGCTTTGGGGAAAGCGACAAGAAGAAGCGCACACACCCCAGCACACGACGAAGGCCGCCGCCCCGAGGGGCAGCGGCCTTCGTGACCGGAACGGTCGAGACTACGCGAGCTCGATCGTGGCGCCAGCGGCCTCGAGGGTCGCCTTCGCCTTGTCGGCGGTCTCCTTGTTCGCACCCTCGAGGATCTTGGCGTCGGCGGTCTCGACGAGCGCCTTGGCCTCACCGAGGCCGAGCGACGTCAGGCCACGGACCTCCTTGATGACCTGGATCTTCTTGTCACCAGCGGACTTGAGGATGACGTCGAACTCGGTCTTCTCCTCAGCGGCCTCGGCCGGAGCAGCTGCGCCGGCGGGGGCGGCAGCGGCGACCGGGGCGGCCGCGGTGACCTCGAAGACCTCTTCGAACTTCTTCACGAAGTCCGAGAGCTCGATGAGCGTGAGCTCCTTGAAGGCCTCGATGAGCTCGTCCTGCGAAAGCTTCGCCATGATTTTCTCCTACTACTAGCTAGTACGTGTGGTTGATGAACGCGAGCCTGATCAGGCCGCGGACTCCTGCTTCTCGCGAAGGGCGTCCACGGTGCGGACGGCCTGCGAGAGGGGTGCCTGGAACAGGTACGCAGCACCGAACAGCGAGGCCTTGAGTGCGCCGGCGAGCTTGCCGAGCAGCACTTCACGGGACTCGAGGTCGGCGAGCTTGTCCACCTCGGTCGCGGTGAGCGGGTTACCGTCGAAGTAACCACCCTTCACCACGAGCTCGGGGTTCGCCTTGGCGAATGCACGCAGCGACTTCGCGACGGCGACGGTGTCACCGTGGACGAAGGCGAGAGCGGACGGACCGGCGAGCTCGTCGTCGAACGACGAGATGCCGGCGTTGTTCGCCGCGATCTTGGTCAGCGTGTTCTTCACCACGGCGTACGTGGCGTGCTCACGGATCGAGTTGCGGAGCTCCTTGAGCTGCGCGACCGTGAGACCGCGGTACTCGGTGAGCAGAACGGCGTTCGAGCTACGGAAGGACTCCGTGAGCTCGGCGACCGCAGCTTCCTTGTTCGCCATGGTTCTCCTTGGGGGTCTTGCCGGCAGCCCCAGGTCCACGAACGAAAAAAGCTCCGGCGCAGAGGCTCGGAGCTGCTCTCACCAGATGGTGGGAGTGGTTCGGAACACCTGCGCGGGATGCCTCACGAGTGAGGACCTTCGGTCACGATGTTCACAAACACGTTGCGAGCAGCACGACATCCGGCGGTCTTTGGCTTCGAGAACAGTAGCAGATGCCGTGGACGAGACCAAACAGCGGTCGGGAGGCGCGGGGCGGGCCCGCCCCGCGCCTCCCGTCCGTCAGTGGGTACGGTCCACCGCAGCGGGTGTCGCCGACCAGTCCGCGGACCCGGCAGGGTCAGCCGACGACGACGCGACAGCCCCGGCCCCGGCCCCGGCCCCGGCGGCAGCCGCAGCCGCAGCCGGGTCGCGGGGCAGGTGCACCGTGAACACGGTGTCCCCCGGTTCGCTCGTGACCTCGACCCGGCCGCCGTGCGCCTGCACGACCGCGTCCACGATGGCGAGCCCCAGGCCGGTCGATCCGACCGTGCGGGACCGCGAACTGTCCGCCCGGGCGAAGCGCTCGAACAGCTTCGGCAGGAACTCCGGGTCGATGCCCTGGCCGGTGTCGCGCACGGTCAGGTCAACGCCGCCGTCGACCGGGGCGAGGCCCACCGTGATGCGGGTGCCCTCGGGCGTGTGGGTCCGGGCGTTCGTGACGAGGTTGACGATGACCTGGTGCAGGCGTGCGGCGTCCCCCGTGATGGTGACCGGCTCCGGCGGGACGTCGACCTCGATCGGGTGTTCGGGGGACGCGGCGTGGGCGTCGTTCACGGCGTCGAGCACCAGTCCGGTCAGGTCGACCTCGGCGAACTGGATCTCGCGGCCTTCGTCGAGCCGGGCGAGGAGCAGCAGGTCCTCCACCATCGAGGTCATCCGGA
The DNA here is from genome assembly GCF_003224215.1 of Curtobacterium sp. MCLR17_043. Lineage (NCBI taxonomy): Bacteria > Bacillati > Actinomycetota > Actinomycetes > Micrococcales > Microbacteriaceae > Curtobacterium > Curtobacterium sp. MCLR17_043. Next base: position 153,444 of record NZ_QKLH01000002.1, read on the forward strand.
TGGACTCGGACTCGATGCGGCTCATCGCGTAGACGACGTCCTTCGGCAGGTCGCCGCCCATGCGCCGGGTGAGTTCGGCGTACCCGCGCACCGAGGCGAGCGGTGTCCGGAGCTCGTGCGAGGCGTCGGCGACGAACTGCCGCACCTTCTGTTCCGAGCGCTCCCGCGCCTGCATCGCACTGCCGATGTGCCCGAGCATGCGGTTGAAGGCGCTGCCGACCCGGCCGACCTCGGTGCGGGGGTCGGTGTCGGGCACACGGACACCGTCGAGGGCGTCACTGCGATCGAGCGGCATGCGTGCGACGGTGGAGGCGGTCTCGGCGACGCGCTCGAGCGGCCGGAGCGACTGCCGGACCACGAACGCCGCGACGACCGAACCGGCGACCAGTGCGGCTGCCAGGACGGAGAGGACCCCGGCGAACAGCTTCCAGACGCTGTCGTAGACGGGGGCCATCGGGAGCCCCACGACCAGGACGGCCGGGCCGACGTTGACGGCGGCGAGGCGGTACCGCCCGACATCCGAGCCGAGGTCGATCGTCTCCGGGTCGGCGTCCACGCGGACGGACCCCAGTGCCTCGGCGCTGGCCTGCGGGATCCCGCTCGGACGGCCGTAGTCGTCGAGCACGTTCGCGATGACGACCTGCCCGTCGACGAAGTACGCCGTCAGGGTGCCGGCGGCCTGCCCGGACGGCCGGGACAGGTCGATGCTCGGCTGCCCCGACTGGTTCTGCTGCAGGTACCGCTGTGCCCGGTGGGTCGCGCTCGTGATCTGCTTGTCGATCGCGCTGGTCTGGATCGAGAAGAGCGCGATGAGGCTCGCCCCGCCGATCACCGCGCTGACGGCGACGACGAGGGCGACGATGCTCAGGACGAGCCGGCGCCGCAGGGTCACGAGGTCGGCTTGATGACGTACCCGACGCCGCGCACCGTGTGGATCATCGGGGTCTCACCGGCGTCGATCTTCTTGCGCAGGTAGGAGATGTAGATCTCGACGACCGACGACTTGCCGCCGAAGTCGTACGACCACACCCGGTCCAGGATCTGCGCCTTCGAGAGCACGCGGCGGGGGTTCCGCATCAGGAACCGGAGCAGCTCGAACTCGGTGGCGGTCAGTTCGACCGGGCGGCCGGCGCGGTGCACCTCGTACGACTCCTCGTCGAGCACCAGGTCGCCGACGACGATGCGGGAGTCCCCGGCCTCGGAGATCGAGATCTGCGAGCGGCGGATGAGCCCACGCAGCCGCGCCACGACCTCCTCGAGGGAGAACGGCTTGGTGACGTAGTCGTCGCCGCCCGCGGTGAGCCCGGTCACGCGGTCCTCGACCGAGTCCTTCGCGGTGAGGAACAGCACCGGGGTGTCGTCGTTGTTCTGCCGCAGCCGGCTCAGCACCTGCAGCCCGTCGAGGTCCGGCATCATCACGTCGAGCACCATCGCGTCGGGCTTGAACTCCCGCGCGGTCGTCAGGGCGTCCTGCCCGCCGTTCGCGCTCTTGACGTCCCAGCCCTCGTAGCGGAGCGCCATGGACAACAGGTCGGTGAGGCTGGCTTCGTCATCGACGACCAGGATGCGCAACGGGGTTCCGTCGGCACGCGTGAGGCGCGGGGCTGCTGCGGGCTGGGAGATGGTCACGTCTTCGAGTATCGAGAAGTTCCTATGAGTCGTCTGTGGCGCGGCCCAGTGCGTTCTGTGGATCGAGGACACGTCCACGTCTGCCGCTCCGTACGTTGGGAGCATGTTGCGATCTGCAGCCTGGCCCCCGTCGGCCCGGCACCTGGACACCGCGCGGATCGAACGGACGACCGGGAGGCCCGGCTCGCCACCGACGGACCGCCTCGCGGTCGCGCGGGCGGTCGCCGCCACCACCCCACCCCTGTCCGCCGGCACGGCCGGCGGGTTCTTCGGCACGCTCGCCGCGGTCGCCGCGGCGGACGTCGCCACCGCCCGCACCGTCGAGCCGCACCTGGACGCGCTCGGGATCCTCGCGCAGGCCGGGGTCGACGCCCCGGACGGCTCGACCTGGGGCGTCTTCGCGGCCGAGGGGCCGGGCCTCCGACTCGACGCCGCACCACAGCACGACGGCACGGTCCTGCTGCGCGGCACGAAGCCGTGGTGCTCGCTCGCCTCGACGCTCTCGCACGCCCTGGTCACCGCGCACCTGGGCGACGAGCGGGTCCTCGTCGCCGTGGACCTGCGACAGCCCGGGGTCACCGCGCACGACGAGGCCTGGGCCGCACGAGGCATGCCGGACGTGCCGAGCGGTCCGGTCGACTTCGACGGCGTCCGGGCACGACCCGTCGGGGCGCCCGGCTGGTACCTGCGACGCCCGGGCTTCGCCTGGGGCGGCATCGGCGTCGCGGCCTGCTGGTGGGGCGGTGCAGTCGGGCTCGCCCGGGTGCTCCGTGACACCGCGTCGGCGCACCCGGAGTCCGAGCTGCTGCAGGCCGCCCTCGGCGCCACCGTGGCCGACCTCGCCGACGCGGAGGACGCCCTCGCCGACGCCGCCGCCCGGATCGACGACTCCGACCCGGCCTCCGACGACTCCGACTGGCGGTTGCTCGCCCAGACCGTCCGGTCGCGGGTGCGCCGTTCGGTCGACGCCGTGCGCGAGCGGGTGGTCGCCACCATCGGCCCGGCTCCGCTGACCGCCGACCCCGCCGTCGCCGCGCGGGTCGCCGACCTCGAGCTCTACGTCCTGCAGGACCACGGAGCCCGCGACCTCGCCCGCATCGGCCGCATGGTGCTCGAGCGGGGCGGTGTCGCGTGGTGAGCTTCGACCACCGCGAGCCGGGCACCGACCCGGCGGCGTGGACGGGGTTCCTCGACGGCCTGGACGCACCGGCGATCGACCTGGCCGGTACCGGGACCGTGGTGGTCGTCGCGCCCCATCCCGACGACGAGACCCTCGGTGCCGGTGGGCTGATCGCGGCCGCTGCAGCGGCCGGCGTCCCCGTGCACGTGCTGCTGCTCACCCGCGGCGAGCGCTCCCACCCGGACTCCCCCACGACGACCCCGGAAGCGCTCGCCGCCGCCCGTGACGACGAGTTCGTGGCGGCCCTGCGCACCCTGCACGCCGACGTGACGTCGACCTCGGTGGGGATCCCGGACGGCGAGACCCGCGAGCACCGAGACCGAGTCGTCGACACCCTCGACACGGTGCTCGCCGGCGCCGCCCGCCCAGTGCTGCTCGTCGCACCGTGGCGCGGCGACGGGCACCGCGACCACCGCATCGCCGGCGAGGTCGCCGAGGCCGCCGCGGCGAGCGCCGCCGACGTCGGCCTGCTCGCGTACCCGGTCTGGGCCTGGCACTGGGACGACCCGGACCACTCCGTCGCCCCGTGGGACGACGTCCGGGCCCTGTCGCTGCCCGACGACCTCGTCGCCCGGAAGCGTGCCGCCCTCGACGCATACCCGTCGCAGACCCGGCCCCTGTCGCCCGCACCGGGGGACGAGGCGATCGTCGACGACCGGCACGCCGCCCACCACCTGCGGACGACGGAGTGGTTCTTCGCGCCGGGGCCCGCACCGTCGCGGTCGCGCGAGTCGTTCGACGCCCACTACGACCGGAAGCCCGAGGGGTGGGACTTCGACGGGTCCTGGTACGAGCAGCGCAAGCGGGCCGTGACGCTGGCGGCGCTCCCCCGCCCGCGCTACCGGTCGGCGCTCGAGCTCGGCTGTGCCACCGGGGTCCTGACGGCCGCCCTCGCCGAACGCGCGGACGACGTGCTCGGCACCGACATCTCGGCGGCGCCGCTGGAGCGTGCTGCCCACCGTGCCCCGACCGCGCGGTTCGTGCAGGCAGCCCTGCCGGCGGAGTGGCCGGACGGGCGCTGGGAGCTGGTGGTGATGTCCGAGGTCGGGTACTACCTGTCGCCCGCCGACCTCGACGCGACGATCGACCGTGTGCTCGGGTCGCTCGCCGACGACGGCGTGCTCGTGGCCTGCCACTGGCGGCATCCCGACGACGAGGCCGTGTCGAGCGGTGACGCGGTGGACGCGCGGCTGACCGAACGGTGGCCGCGTCCCGCTCTGCTCCGGCACGTGGAGGAGGACTTCGTCCTGAGCGTCCTTCCCGGCCCGGCGGTCACCTCGGTGGCCCGGGCCGAGGGGATCATCCGGTGACCGGACCGGAACCGCGTGCACGCATCGACGTCGTCGTGCCCGCGCACGACGAGGCGGACCGGATCGCCGCGTGCCTCGACGCGCTCCTGGTGGCCGTCGACCGGCTCGCCGCGGAGCGACCCGGGGTCGACGCCGCCGTCACGGTGGTGCTCGACGGCTGCACGGACGGCACCGCTCCGGTGGTCGCGCGGTACCCGGTCGACGTCCTGACCACGGACCGTGTCGGAGTCGGTCGGGCACGGACCATCGGGGCGACGCACGCCCTCCGTGCGCACGACGGCGACCCGGCGGCCCGGTGGCTCGCCCACACCGACGCCGATTCCCGGGTGCACGAACGGTGGCTCGTCCAGCAGTCCGACGCCCTGGCGTCCGGCGCGCAGGTGCTCGTCGGCGCCGTCGTCCCCGACCCGGACGACCTGGCGCCCGCGGTGCTCGACCGCTGGACGCGGGCGCACCCGCCCGGTGCTGCCCTCGGCCACGTGCACGGCGCGAACCTCGGCGTGCTCGCCGCGGCGTACGTCAGCCTCGGCGGGTTCGACCCCGTGCCCGAGCACGAGGACGCGCGGCTGGTGGCCCGGGCACGGGCGCTCGGTTTCCGGGTGGACGCCACCGTCGACCTGCCGGTGGTGACGAGCGGGCGCTTCGCCGGCCGGACCCCCGGCGGGTACGCGGAGCACCTGCGCCAGCGGTACGGCGACGTCGGCTGACCCGGCCTTAGTCGCCTCATAGGTGCGCGATGGGTCGGTCATCGACAGCGTGCCTAGCTTCTCCTCCGTCGGCCCCGCCGCGTGCTCTGCGCGGCCGGTGACCCCAGCCGGCCACCACCGAGGAGAACCATGTTCCTGACCTACCTCAGGCGCGAACTCACGAACCGCAAGAAGCAGACGGTCATCATCGCGATCGGGATGGCCCTGGCCATCGCCCTCGTGGTGATCGTGTCGTCGATCTCGGGTGGCGTGCAGGCAGCGCAGTCGAGCGTCCTGCAGTCCGTCTACGGCGTCGGCACCGACATCACCGTCACCAAGACCGCGACGGCGTCGACGAACGGCGGGCGTCCGAGCTTCGACTTCGGCAGCCAGGGCGACAGCGACGACGACAGCGGTTCGACCGACCTGTCGCAGTCGCGGCTCGCCGTCGCGCGCGGCACGAGCACCCTGAACGCCGCGAACCTGTCCACGATCACGAGCACCGACGGCGTCAAGGCCGCGACCGGTGTGCTGACCCTCGAGAACAGCACGTTCTCCGGCCAGGTCCAGCAGCAGTCGACCGACGACAGCAGCACGGACAGCAGCAGCAGCGACTCCAGCAGCGACAGCACCACCCAGCAGGGCCCGCCGAGCGGGGACACCGGCGGTGGCGGCGGGTTCGGCGGTGGGTCGTTCAGCGTCGACTCGTTCACGGTGACCGGCATCCCGGTGTCCGGCGCGACGGTCGGTCCGCTCACGAGCACCGAGCTCACGAAGGGGCGCACCTTCGCCGCGAAGGACGCGGGCAAGGACGTCGTCGTGCTCGATGCGTCGTACGCGAAGAGCGAGTCCAAGGCGGTCGGCGACACCGTCGACATCGGCGGCACCGACTTCACCGTCATCGGCATCGTCAGCTCCACCGGCTCGGCCTCGACCACGGGCTCGAACACCTACATCCCGCTCGACACCGCGCAGGCGCTGGCCGACCTCGACGGCAAGGTCACCTCGATCTACGTCTCCGCCGAGTCCTCGTCCGACGTCAGCACGATCAAGTCCGCACTGCAGGCGAAGCTGACGAGCGCCACCGTCTCCACCGAGGCCGACCTGGCCTCGAGCGTGTCCGGGTCGCTCAGCACCGCCTCGAGCCTGGTCTCGAACCTCGGCAAGTGGCTGTCGATCGTCGTGCTCGCCGCGGCGTTCCTCATCGCGATCCTCTTCACGATCTCCGGCGTGACCCGCCGCACCCGCGAGTTCGGGACCCTCAAGGCGATCGGCTGGTCGAACGGCCGCATCACCCGACAGGTGGCCGGCGAGTCCCTGGTGCAGGGCCTGATCGGCGGCGTGCTCGGCGCCGCGGCCGGCCTGATCGGCATCCTCGTCGTGAACGTCATCAGTCCGACGATCTCGGCGAGCGCCTCGAGCACGACCGGCGGGGGTGCCGGTGGCGGTGGTGGCATGCCCGGCGGCGCAGCGACCGCGGCCGCGGGCAGCGGCACGACGGGCGGTGCACCGGCAGGAGGCTTCGGCGGCGGCGCGAGCACCGCGTCGACGACCGACGTGGTCCTGCACGCCCCGGTGACCGTCGAGATCATCCTGCTGGCGATCGGCCTCGCGATCCTCGGCGGCCTCATCGCCGGCGCGCTCGGCGGCTGGCGTGCGAGCCGGCTCCGTCCGGCCGAGGCGCTCCGGAGCGTGGCCTGATGCCCGGCCGCACCGACACGACCGAACCGACGACAGGAGCAACCGTGACCAGCACCGACACCGCGACCGGCGAGGCGGAGGCGAGCCGTGCCTCCAGTCCGATGTACCGGCTGACGAACGTCAGCAAGACCTACCAGCAGAAGAACCGGACCGTCACCGCCCTGACGAACGTCCACCTGACGATCCCGCAGGGGCAGCTCGTGGCCGTGCAGGGGCCGACCGGCGGCGGCAAGTCGACGCTGCTGCAGATGCTCGGAGCGCTCGACCGGCCGAGTGCCGGGTCGATCCACCTCGGCGGCGACCGCGACGTGGCGAAGCTCGGCGACGGCGCGCTGACCGACCTGCGGGCGACCGAGATCGGCTTCGTGTTCCAGAGCTTCAACCTGATCCCGACGCTGACGGCGCTCGAGAACGTCGAGACGGCGTTCGCGGGGTCGCTCGCGAACCGGTCGCGGAGCGAGGTCCGCGAGCGTGCGGTCGCCGCGCTCCGCGAGGTCGGTCTGGGTGAGCGGATGGAGCACCTGCCGGCCGAGCTGTCCGGCGGTCAGCAGCAGCGCGTGGCGATCGCCCGGGCGCTGGCGAAGAACCCGAGCGTGCTGCTCGCCGACGAGCCGACGGGTGCGCTCGACGAGTCGACCCGCGACGAGATCATGGCGCTCATCGAGAAGCAGTGGCGGGAGCGCGGGCTGACCGTCGTCATCGTCACGCACGACTCGTGGGTCGCGAAGCGTGCCGAGCGGCGCCTGCACATCAAGCAGGGGCAGGTGCGCGAGGTCTAGCTGGGCTGGCGCACGCGCGGGCAGGCGCGGGGCGTCCGCCCGCGTTTCGCGGTGAGCGACAGTCCACGCGTCCGGCGGCGCGTGGACTGTCGCTCAGCGCGTGAGCTCGCCACCGATCCCGCCGCCGGCGCCGGCACCGCTCCCGCTACCCCGCCACCGGGTAGTCGCAGTACGCGAACCACGTCGAGTCCGGGGCCCACGGTGGCACGTTGACCGTCCCCTGCCCGCCGTCGAGGGCCACCAGGGTCTCGGGCTGGACCGCGATCCGGGCACCCCGGACGAGCGACCCCGGCAGCAGGCGCAGCTCGACGCGGTGGTCGGCCGGGTGGCCCTGCACGCCGGGCTCGTACGACAGGTAGAGCAGGTGTGCGGCATCCGGGGACAGGTGCGGGAACCAGTTCACCCGGTCGTCGTTCGTCAGGCGGACGGGGCTGTCGTGCCCGGGCCAGCGCACGGCCAGCTGCGCGGTGCCGGGGGTGAACCGCTCGGTGTTCCAGAGCAGGATCCCGCCGGCCGGACTGATGGTGCAGCCGTCGTCGGGGTGCTCGTCCCGCGTGACGAACGTCGGCTCGCCGGTCTCCGGGTCGACCATCGCGACGTCGGTGGTCCAGACGCCGTCCTCGGACAGCTCCCCCACGATCGCCGCGAGGGCGCTCCCGTCGGGGGCGATGCCGTGCAGGTAGAACTTGCGCTTGGTGGGCAGGGCCGCTTCGACGTCGGTGATCCGGGTCGCGGGGCCGCCCTCGGGCAGCGGGACGCGGTACAGCTCGCCGTCGCGGGCACTCACCGCGATGGAGCTGCCGGACGGGTCGAGCACGTGGTCGTTGTTGATCTCGTCGACGCCGTCCATCGGCACCGGCACGAGCGCCGTCTCGTCGAGCACGGTGCCGGTGCCACTGTCGGCCGACGGCAGTCGCAGCAGCCACAGGTCGCCGTCGCCGTTGAGCACCAGGGTCTCGGCGTCCAGGACGTTCGGCGCCTCGACGAGCACCGTCGCCGACTCGAACACGAGCCGCGAGGTGCGGGACTCGACGTCGTACACGTGCACGCGGCTGGTCTGTCCGGGCAGCAGCTGCCGCCCGCGGGTCTCGTCGCTCATGGTTCCATCCTGTCGGTCGTCGGCTGGTCGGGGTCGGTGGGTCGTCGGGTGGGGAACGGCAAAACACCGGTGTTCGCGCTGCACACCCCGTGATGCGGGGGCGTCGAGCGTGAACACCGGTGTCTTGCGGAAAGGCTCTGCCTACTTCACGGCACCCGCGGTCAGGCCGGCGACGAACTGGCGCTGGACCACGAGGAACGCGGCCACGACCGGGATCGACACGACGAGCGACGCCGCCATGACCTGGTTCCAGTACACGTTCGTCTGCGTCGAGTACTGCTGCAGACCGACCGCCAGGGTCGAACCGAGGCCGTTCGTCATGACCGAGGCGAAGAGGACCTCACCCCAGGCCGTCATGAACGAGTAGATCCCGACCGCCACCAGACCCGGACGGGCCGACGGCAGGATGACCCGGAACAGCGCACCCATCGGGCCCGAACCGTCGACCATCGCGGCCTCGTCGAGTTCGCGCGGGATGGTCTCGAAGTACCCGGCGAGCATCCAGATCGAGAACGGGAGCGTGAACGTCAGGTACGTGATGATCAGGCCGAGCCACGACCCGACGAGCTGGATGCCCAGGGAGTTGCCGAGGTTCGTGAAGATCAGGAACAGCGGCAGCAGGAACAGCACGCCGGGGAACATCTGCGTGGAGAGCACCGCGGTGGTGAAGGTGCTCTTGCCCTTGAAGTTCCAGCGCGAGACACCGTAGGCGGCGAACGTCGCGATGATCAGCGAGAACACCGTCGCCACCGTGCAGACCACGAGCGAGTTGATGAAGTACCGACCGAGCGGCACCGTCGACCACATGTCGATGAACGGCTGGAAGGTGATCCGCGACGGGATCCACGTGAAGTTGTCCTGCACGTCGCCGAGGGGCTTGATGGCCGTGGTGATCATCACGTAGAGCGGCACGACCGTGAACAGCGTCAGGACGACCAGGGTGATGATCTTGAAGGACTTGGCGCCAGTTGTCTCACGCACGGACGGACCTCCGGTTGGTCACGGCCAGGTAGATGCCGGTGACGACGAGCAGGAAGAGCAGGAGCAGGACGCTCATCGCGGCACCGGAGCCGAAGTTCCAGGTGATGAACGACGCGTTGTAGATGTGGAAGCTCAGCAGGTCCGCGGCGGGCGGCTGCGCGGTCGAGCCGAACAGCACGAACGGCGTGTTGAAGTCGTTGAACGTCCACAGGAACATCACGAGCACGAGCGTCACGTTGACGGGGCGGACCATCGGCAGCGTGATCGAGCGCCACTGGCGGAACGGCTTGGCACCGTCGACCGAGGCGGCCTCGTACACGTCGTTCGGCACCGACTGCAGGCCGGCCATGAGCATCAGGAACGCGAACGGCCAGGTCTTCCAGATCGCCACGACGACGACGGCCACGAACGCGTTGTTGCCGATGAGCCAGAACGGGGCGTTGCCGCCGAACAGCCCGAGTTGGTCGACGAGCAGGTGGTTCAGGGCCCCCGAGTCACGCTGGAACATGAACTTCCAGGTGATGACGCCGGCGTACATCGGCAGCGCGTAGGGCACGAGGAACAGGGTGCGGAAGAGTCCGCGTCCGGCGAACGGCTTCTGCAGCGCGACGGCTGCGGCCATGCCGAAGGTCCAGGACAGCCCGACCACGAGGACCGTGAAGGCGCACGTGATGAGGAACGAGTTGAGGACCCCGCGGCCGATCGCCTGGTCGAAGTCGACGACGACCTGGTAGTTCCGGAACCCGGCGAAGGGCGCGGCACCCCAGTTCGCGATGAAGTACTTGGTGAGCTGGATGAACGAGATCCAGATGCCGGTGAGCATCGGGACGATGTGGATGAGCAGCTCGAACAGGATGGCCGGCGCGACGAGCGCGTAGGGCAGCCAGTGGGTCTTGCGCTTGCGACCTGGCGGACGGCCCGACATCGTCGGGGCCTTCGTGTGCGTCAGGTCGATGCGCTCCGAGTCGGGCAGGACCGTCGTGGACATCTGGTGGGGCCTTTCGGCAGGAGGGGCGTGCAGGTGCGGTCCGCGCGGCCGTGGCAGCGGCCGGGAGGCGCGGGGTGCGTGGGGCGTCAGCCGCACGGCCGACGCGTGGTCGGCTCCGGGGCGTGTGCCTCACGGCCGACGGGTGGTCGGCCCTGGAGCGTCAGGGGTGGAGGCCCGGGCGCGTCCGTCGGACGCGCCCGGGCCTCCAGGGTGGATCAACCGGCGGCCTGGGACACCTGGTCCTGGGCGGTCTGCAGTGCCGACTTGATGTCGGCCTCGGAGACCTTGGAACCGGTCGCGATCTTGGCGAACATGTCGTTCATCGCCTTGCCGACCGTGGACTCGAACTGGTCCTCGGCGGGCACCAGCGGGAGCGGCTTCGCCTTGTTGTTGTAGATGTCGAGGAACGTCTTCGTCTGCTCGTCCGTGACGGAGTCAGCAGCCTCGGCGAGCACCGGCAGAGCCGAGTACGGCTTGTCCAGCGTCGTCTGCGTGTCCATGCTCGTCATGTACTTGACGAACTTGAGCGCGCCGTCCTTGTTCTTCGTGTTCTTGAAGACCGACAGGTTGATGCCAGCCGGGAACGAGGCGATCTGCTCGCCACCGCTCGGGGCGGGCAGCGCCACGACGCCGTACTCGGACGACTTCATGCCGAGGGACTCGATGGTCGCGTTCGCGTTGTTCTGGTTGAGGATGAACGCGGCCTTCTTCTTCGCGAAGTCCGTGGTCGACTGCGTCGCGTTGTCGTACTGCGCGTTCGACAGGTTGGCGACCTTCGAGTCCTGCATGAGGTCGAGGTAGCGCTTGATGCCGTCGACGTTGGCCTTCGAGGTGAAGGTCGGCTTGCCGTCCTTGTCGAACCACTCGCCACCGTTCTGCGCCGAGTTGATGAACGCGAAGTGCGAGTTCTCGGTGTACGAACCACCCGCGAGGCTGAAGCCGTAGGTGTCACCCTTGGTCAGCTTCTCGGCGTCGGAGACCATCTCCTCCCACGTGGTGGGCGGGGTGATGCCGGCGTCCGACAGCATCTTCTTGTTGTAGTACAGGCCGTAGGCGAGGCCGTAGAGCGGGACGCTCGTGACCGTCTTGTCGGGCGCGCCACCGGTGGACAGGGCGACCTTGCCGAACTTGTCCTCACCGCCGATCGCCTTCATCTCGGCGTCACCGAACTCCTGGAAGGCGCCGGTGGCCTGGAGCGAGGTCGCCCAGGTGTTGCCGATGTTGACGACGTCCGGGCCCTGGCCCGAGGTGACGGCGGTCTGGATCTTGTTCTGCAGGTCGTTCCAGCCGATGACCTGGAGGTCGACCTTGATCCCGGTCTCCTTGGTGAACTTCTTGAGGACGGGGGTCAGCACCTCCTTGTCGTTCTGCAGGGACGTGCCCTGGTTGGACGCCCAGTAGGTGAGCGTCTTGGAATCGCCGGAGTCGCCGGACGATCCGGAGGAGCAGGCTGCGAGGCCGGACACGGTGAGTGCGGCGGCCGCGGTGATGGCCAGTGCGCGGATGGCAGTGCGCATGACTCTCTACTTTCTCGTCGTTGAGATGGTGCAGGGGATGGTGCAGAGGTGGAGCTGGTGCTGCGGATGGTGCTGGTCGGGTGCTGCTGTGGGTTGCGGGCAGCGCCCTGGCGGTCAGGCCAGGGTGCGTTCCGCGGGGTCCCAGCCCTCGGGGAGGGTCGGGGAGGGCGACACGGTGCTCTCGACGAGCACCGCCTCGCCACGTTCTGCCGCCTCGGCGATGGAGACCATCACGTCGAGGACGTGGAAGGCGAGCGCACCGGGGACGCGGTTCTCGTCGCCGGCCCGCAGCGAGCGAGCCAGGTCGACCACGCCGGTGCCGCGCGAGTAGGTGGAGCCGACCGCGGGGATCGTCTCGGGCTCCTCGGAACCGAGGGCGTACAGCTCGGTGTCGCCGTCGAAGTTGTTCGGGTCGGGGAACACGACGGTGCCGGTCTCCCCCGCGATCTCCACGAAGCCGGTGCGGCCGCGGTCGGACTCGAACGAGAAGACGCTCTGCGCGCTCCCGCCGTTCTCGAACTCGATCAGCGCGGAGTGGTTCGTCGGGACGTCCACCGGGAACTCGGTGCCGGCCTTCGGCCCGGAGCCGATGGTGCGGGTGGCGCGGGACTTCGACGCGGTGGCCGTGACCTTCTTCACCGGTCCGAACGTCTGGACGAGGGTGGTGATGTAGTACGGGCCGATGTCGAACAGCGGACCGGCACCGTACGCGAAGAGGAACTCGGGGCTCGGGTGCCACGACTCGGGCCCGGGGCTCTGGAAGAGCGTCAGGCCGTTCAGCGGCGTGCCGATGCGGCCGTCGCGGATGGTGCGGAGCGCGGTCTGCAGGCCGGCACCGAGGAACGTGTCCGGGGCGACGCTGACGGTCTTGCCCGCGGCGGCCGCGGCGTCTCGGAGCTCCGCGGCGCTGGCACGGTCGAGGGCGTAGGGCTTCTCGCCCCAGACGTGCTTGCCGGCGGCCAGGGCCTGCAGCGCGACCTCGACGTGGGCGGCCGGGATCGTCAGGTTCACGACGATCTCGATGTCGTCGTCGGCCAGGAGCTCCTCGACGGTGCCCGATCCGGGGACGCCCCACTTCTCGGCCTGGGCGGCGGCGCGCGGCAGGTCGATGTCGGCGATGAAGCGGACGGTCACGTCGGGGAAGACGGTGAGGTTCGACAGGTACTGGTCCGAGATGACCCCGGCGCCGATGACACCGACGCCGACCGGGCCGGTGCGGGTGGTGCTGTCGGTCGCCGTCGCAGCGGCGGTCGTGGTGTCGGTCATGCGCGGGCCCCCTCGAGGAACGTGTAGGAGTCGGCGACGGCCTGGAAGACGTCACCCTCGTGGTCGTCGAGCTCGACGACGTGCAGTGCGTCGGGCGCCGCGACGATGATGTCGCGGATCGGCATGATGCCGTTGCCGACGGCAACCTGCTGCTTGTCGTCGTGCGAGCCGTCGCCGTCCTTGACGTGCAGGAACTGGACCTTGTCGCCGTACTTGCCGATGACCGCGACCGGGTCGTCCCCGCCGACCTGCACCCAGTAGGTGTCGAGCTCGAGCACGACGTCGTCGGACAGGGCGTCGGCGAAGACCTCGTAGGCGCTGACGCCGTCGATGCGGTTCGAGAACTCGAACGCGTGGTTGTGGTAGCCGAGCACCAGACCGTGGTCGGCGGCGCGCGGGGCGAGGGCGCTGAGTTCGCGGGCGATCGCCTCGACGTCCTCGCGGGTGGTCCAGCGGGACTCGTCGATGTGCGGGTCGATGAGGGTGCCGAAGCCGAGGGTGGTGGAGGCGTGGAAGATGCGCTCGAGGTCCTGCTCGCCGGCGTCCAGCAGACGGGCGTGGCCGCTCGGGGCGGCGAGGCCGGCGTCGCGGAGGGCGGCGGCGAGTTCGTCGGCGTTGTCGACGAAGCCGAAGGCCTCGACGTTCGTGTAGCCGATGTCGGCGATGCGCTGCAGGGTGCCGGGCAGATCGGCACTGAGGGCATCGCGGACCGTGTAGAGCTGGACCGAGAGCGGTTGGGTCACCAGGGGTTCTCCTCGTCGAGATGGTGCGGTCGTCACTGACCGATCGTCACACTACGAGCACTTTTGTCGGCGGTCAAGCAGAAGTCCGAGGAATGTCGACGGACTTCATTGCGTGGCGCGAACGATGTGTGCTTCACTCCCCACATGGTCGACTTGAACCGGACGGCAGCGTCGCCTCCGGTCGGGACGAGCGAGCTCTTCCAGATCCTCCGCGACGGCGTGCCGCGCACCAGGGCCGAGCTCGCCGCACTGACAGGACTCGCACGCTCCACCATCGGCGTGCGCCTCGACTCCCTGATCGACATCGGACTGGTCGGCGCGGTGGACACCGCCGTCTCCACCGGCGGCCGTCCGCCAGCACAGGTGGCGCTGAAGCCCCGCGCCCGGCTCGTGATCGCCGCCGACCTCGGCGCCTCGCACGGTCGCGTCGCCGTCACCGACCTGGTCGCGGCACCGCTCGCCACCCGCGAGGCCCGGATCGACATCGCCGCCGGTCCGGTACCGACGCTGTCCTGGCTCGTCGAGACGATCGACGACCTGCTCGCCGAGGTCGGGCGCAGCAGGCAGGACGTCATCGCGATCGGCATCGGCGTCCCCGGGCCGGTCGAGTTCTCCACCGGCCGCCCGGCCAACCCGCCGATCATGCCCGGTTGGGACGGCTTCGACGTGCCCTCGTGGCTCCGCCAGCACATCGCCGCCCACGTGCTGCTCGACAACGACGTGAACATCGCGGCCCTCGGTGAGCGGGAGCACGGCTGGCCGGACGTCGACCACCTGCTGTTCGTGAAGGTCGCCACCGGCATCGGGTCCGGCATCGTCTCCGAGGGCCGGCTGCAGCGCGGCGCCCAGGGCACCGCGGGTGACATCGGCCACGTGCGGGTCTCCCGCGCCGGCGACGTCCCCTGCCACTGCGGCAACACCGGCTGCCTGGAGGCCGTGGCCTCCGGTCCGGCCATCGCCCGCGCCCTCCGTGCGAAGGGGCACGACGTGCACACGGGTGCGGACGTGATCGACCTGGTGAACCGGTCCGACCTCGACGCGATCTACGCCGTGCGACAGGCCGGTCGGGACATCGGCGAGGTCCTGGCGACCTGCATCTCGCTCATCAACCCGTCCGTCATCGCACTCGGCGGATCGATCACGCAGGCCGGCGAGCACCTGCTCGCCGGAGTCCGCGAGGTCGTCTACTCCCGTTCGATGCCCCTGGCCAGTGAGCACCTCGTCATCGTGCAGTCCCGCGCCGGGTCCCTCGCCGCGCTGCAGGGGGCCGCCGCTCTCGCCATCGGCTACGCCCTCTCCCCCGCCGGGGTCGACGAGCTGGTCGCCTTCGCCGAGGGCCGCGAGCTCGTCTCCTGACGCACACCCGCGGTCGCGTGAGCGCGTCGGTTTCGGTCTTGCCGGTGGTCGGGGGGACAATCGTCGGGTGACGATCGTGCAGCCCACCCTGTGGGGCGACCTGGACCCCGGTCTGGAGGCGGATCCCGCCCCCGGTACGCCGGCTCCGGCTGCGCGTGACGCGTTCACCGCCCTGCGTGGCCACACCGAGCGCATCGTCGCGCACTCCTCGGACCGCGTCGCCTGGCTCCGCGCCCGCGCCATGGGCATCACCGCCACCGACGTCGCCCGGCTCGCCTCACTGCGCGCCGTCGAGGCCGTCGTGACCGAGAAGCGCTACGGCTCCCGGTTCTCCGGCAACGCGTTCACCGAGCACGGCAAGGACCGCGAACCGGTCATCGCCGCCTGGGTGGCCGCCACCCACGGCATCCAGCCCTCGGCGCACCTGTTCCACGCCGCCGCGAACCGCGCCCACCTCGCCACCCCGGACGGCGTCGGGGTCGACGAGTCGTCCCGCGTGGTGCTGGCCGAGATCAAGACCACCGGCAAGGCCTGGCGGAGCATCCCGCGGCACTACCTGCGGCAGATCTGGTGGCAGCAGTACGTGCTCGGCGCCGACCGCACCCTGTTCGTCTGGGAACGCCACGACGGGTTCGTGCCGGTCGCCGACGAACCCGAGTGCCGCTGGGTCGACCGTGACGACGACCAGATCCGCGGGCTCGTGCAGCTCGCCGACCTGGTGCTCGACAAGCTCCGCGGTTTCCGCTCCTAGACCTTCACCAGCCGCAGCCGGCTCATCCCGACGACGAGGATGCCGAGCAGGGTGATCGAGACCGCGATCCCGACCACGTAGATCGCGACGACGCCGTAGCCCTGCGCCGGATCGAGGAACGGGTACGGCACCCACCCGTCGGTCGCGCCGCGGACGAGCACCACGGTGGTCCAGACCGCCGGGTAGAGCAGGAACCACCACACGTGGCGGAGCAGCAGGCGTGCGCGGTCCGAGAACAGCAGCCAGTCGAGCACCGCGTACACCGGGATGATCTTGTGCACGATGTCGTTCGACCACGGCACCGAGGCCGACACGTTCGCGCCCGTGAGCAGCGTGTTGTAGACGATGCCGGTCGTTGCGATGTACACCGTCGCGGCGCCACGGAGCACCGAGACGGCGAGGTCCGCCCGCTTGCGACGGGCCGCGGCGACGAGCGTCACCGCGAGGGCCACGGCGACGAGCAGGTTCGACTGGATCGTGAAGTACCCGAAGAAGTTCCAGAACGAGTAGGTCGGGGTCTGCGAGCTCTCGAGCCACTGCGCCACGACCGCGACGACGATGGCGATGACGGCGATCAGTCGGAGCGAGTTCACGAGGGTGCGCACGGTTCCACGCTAGCGGGACACGACCCCGACATGCAGGAAGGGCCCGCACCGTTGCCGGTGCGGGCCCTTCCACGAGTCATCGGACTCAGATGCTGTTGACGTCCAGCGGGATGCCGGGGCCGAAGGTCGTCGAGACGGCGCCCTTCATGACGTAACGGCCCTTCGAGGACGACGGCTTGAGGCGGTTGATCTCCTCGAGCGCGGTCGAGATGTTCTCGTCGAGCTGCTCCGGCGTGAACGAGGCCTTGCCGACGACGAAGTGCACGTTGGCGTGCTTGTCGACGCGGAACTCGATCTTGCCGCCCTTGATGTCGTTGACGGCCTGCGCCACGTTCGGGGTCACGGTGCCGGTCTTCGGGTTCGGCATGAGGCCACGCGGGCCGAGCACCTTACCGAGACGACCGACCTTGCCCATGAGCTCCGGGGTCGAGACGGCGGAGTCGAACGAGGTGTACCCCTCGGCGACCTTCGCGATGAGCTCGTCGCCACCGACCTCGTCGGCACCGGCGGCGATGGCGGCCTCAGCAGCCGCACCCGTCGCGAAGACGATGACGCGGGCGGTCTTGCCCGTGCCGTGCGGCAGGATGACCGTGCCGCGGACCATCTGGTCGGCCTTGCGGGGGTCCACGCCGAGCTTCAGCGCGACCTCGACCGTGGAGTCGGTCTTCGAGGAACCGGTCTCCTTGGCCAGGGCGACGGCCTCGGTCGGGGTGTAGAACTTGTCGGCCTCGATCTTCGCGGCCGCGGCCTGGTAGGCCTTGGACTTCTTCGCCATGGTGGTCTCCTTGCGAGATACGTGGTTGGCGAGCCGGCGAGGCTCTCCCACGGAAAGGTGTCTGGTGGTGGGCCGGAGCCCGATCGGTGCTTAGGCCTCGACCGTGATGCCCATCGAGCGTGCGGTGCCGGCGATGATCTTCGCGGCCTGCTCGATGTCGTTGGCGTTCAGGTCGGCCTGCTTGGTCTCGGCGATCTGACGGACCTGGTCCATCGAGATCTTCGCGACCTTGACCGTGTGCGGGGTCGAGGACCCCTTCTGCACACCAGCAGCCTTCTTGATGAGCTCAGCGGCCGGCGGGGTCTTCAGGACGAACGTGAACGAACGGTCCTCGTAGACGGTGATCTCGACCGGCACGACGTTGCCACGCTGCGACTCGGTCGCCGCGTTGTACGCCTTGCAGAACTCCATGATGTTGACGCCGTGCTGACCGAGCGCCGGACCGATCGGGGGGGCCGGGTTGGCGGCTCCCGCGTTGATCTGCAGCTTGATCAGGCCCGTGACCTTCTTCTTCGGTGCCATGACTTGTCTTCCTCCTGGAATCGAACACACGGGGATCCGTGCACTCTCCCGCTGGTCCGGCCGTTCCGGACAGCGGTGAAGGCCCGCTCGCACGAGGCGCGCGGGCCCAAACCCGTTCAGTGTAGTCGATCTCGGTGATCGCTACAGCTGGGTGGTCGCTAGAGCTTGGTGACCTGGTCGAAGCTGAGCTCGACCGGGGTCTCGCGCTCGAACAGCGAGACGAGGACGGTGAGCTTGCCGCTCTCCGGCTTGATCTCCGAGATCGAACCCGGCAGGCCCGCGAACGAGCCTTCCTTGATGGTGATCGTCTCGCCGATCTCGAAGTCGACCTCGGCTGCGGGCTGTGCCTGCAGGCCGCTGCCCTTCGCGCCACCCTTGGTCGGGGCGGCCTCGGCGACCTGCACGAGGGACTTGAGCATGCCGAACGCCTCGTCGAAACGAAGCGGCGTCGGGTTGTGCGCGTTGCCGACGAAGCCGGTGACGCCCGGGGTGTGCCGGACGACGGACCACGAGTCCTCGTTGAGGTCCATGCGGACGAGCACGTACGAGGGGATCCGGACGCGGGTGACCAGCTTGCGCTGCCCGTTCTTGATCTCGACGACATCCTCCATCGGGACCTCGACCTGGTAGATGTAGTCCTCCATCGACATCGAGACCATGCGGTTCTCGATGTTCGACTTCACGCGGCGCTCGAAGCCCGCGTAGGAGTGGATGACGTACCACTTGCCCGGCTTCATCCGCAGCTCGGCCTTGAAGGCCTCGTACGGGTCGACCTCGGCGGGCTCGTCGTCCTCGTCCTCGGCGTCGAGTGCCTCGTCCGCTGCGAGCGTCTCGTTCGCCTCGGCGGCGGTCTCGGACTCGAGCTCGACTTCTTCCTCGTCCTCGACGGCCTCGACGGCGGCCTCGGCCTCGTCGGTGGAGTCGATCTCGAGGGCGTCGTCCACGACGGCGTCGGCCTCGGGGTCACGGGCTTCCTGCAGGGCCGTCAGTGCTTCGTCGAGGCCGGCGTCGACGGTGCCGTCGTCGGGCTCGGAGCTGAGGCCGAGGGACTCGTCGTCGTCGCCCTCGATCGAGATCGCACGCTCTTCAGCGGACTCAACGGAGCGTCCTTCGCCGGTCTCGACGTCGCCTTCCTGGTTCTCCTCGACCTCGGAGGACTGCTCGGCAGCCGTCGCGAGGTCGATGTCATCGCGGGAGTTGTCAGACACAGTCGATTCTTTCCGTTCGGTGGTTCGGGTCGGGGTGGCGTTCGTTCATGGTCACGAGCGACGCCGTCACGATCGACGCCGTCTCGGGCGACCGTACTCCTCGAAAACGACCGCACACGGCAGTCGACGTCGGGGTCAGGCCGTGGGCCCGTTGCCGAAGACGTACCCGACGCCGAGACCGAACACGAAGTCGAGGATCGACACCAGGATCATCATGACGACGACGAACACGAGCACGACGCCCGTGTAGCTGAAGAGTTCCTTGCGGGTCGGCGTCACGACCTTGCGCAGTTCGCCGATCACCTGGCGGATGAAGAGCACGATGGCAGCGATGGGCCCGCGGCGCTCGGCCCGGTCCTGCTTCGCCTTGGCGACGACGTCGTCCGCCGTCGTCTCCATGTCTTTGCTCGCCAACTTCTACCCTTCCAGAGTTGCAGGGCGGACAGGACTCGAACCTGCAACCTGCGGTTTTGGAGACCGCTGCTCTACCAATTGAGCCACCGCCCTTCGGACACGGTTCGTCACCGATCCGCGTTCCGGTGGACGAGTCTACGGGAGTCCGTCACACGGTGTCCACTTGGCCCCTTCCACGGCGTGCCGCGCCGGTAGGCTGGGCCCCGTGAGCACCGCAGCCCCAGGCCCCGAGTCCACCGCCCACGTGTCCGTCGACACCCCCGCCACCGCGCCGGTCGATCGTCCGCGCATCGCGTCCCGCATCGCGGCCATCGCCGAGTCCGCGACGCTCAAGGTCGACGCGAAGGCCAAGGCACTCAAGGCCGCCGGCCGTCCGGTGATCTCGTTCGCCGCCGGTGAGCCGGACTTCGCGACCCCGCAGCACGTGGTCGACGCGGCCGTCGCTGCCGCGCAGGACCCGAAGAACCACCGCTACACGCCCGCGACCGGCCTGCCCGAACTCAAGCAGGCCATCGCCGACAAGACCGCCCGGGTGTCCGGCGTCACCGTCGAGCCGTCGCAGGTCATCGTCACGAACGGTGGCAAGCAGGCGGTCTACCAGGCGTTCCAGACCATCGTCGACGCCGGTGACGAGGTCCTGCTGCCCGCGCCGTACTGGACCACCTACCCCGAGGCCATCCGGTTGGCCGGCGGCGAGCCCGTCGAGGTCTTCGCCGGCAGCGACCAGGACTACCTGGTGACGGTCGAGCAGCTCGAGGCCGCCCGCACCCCGGCGACCAAGGCGCTGCTGTTCTGCTCGCCGTCGAACCCCACGGGCGCCGTGTACTCCGCCGAGCAGACCCGGGCCATCGGCGAGTGGGCGCTCGAGCACGGCATCTGGGTGATCAGCGACGAGATCTACCAGGACCTGGTGTACGACGGCGTCCGCTTCGCCGGCATCCTGGCCGAGGTCCCCGCCCTCGCCGACACCACGATCCTGGTGAACGGCGTCGCGAAGACCTACGCGATGACCGGCTGGCGCGTCGGGTGGTTCATCGGCCCGACCGACGCCGTCAAGGCCGCGTCGAACCTGCAGTCGCACCTGTCGTCGAACGTCTCGAACGTGTCGCAGCGCGCCGCGATCGCCGCCCTGACCGGTCCGCAGGAGCCCGTCGCCGCCATGCGCGAGGCCTTCGACCGCCGACGGAAGGCCATCGTGGACGGCCTCAACGCGATCCCGGGCTTCCGTACGCCGACCCCGCAGGGCGCCTTCTACGTCTACCCGGACGTCACCGCCCTGCTCGGTCGCGAGTGGGCCGGCACCACCCCGACGACCACGCTCGAGCTGGCCGACCTGATCCTCGAGCACGCCGAGGTCGCGGTCGTGCCGGGTGAGGCCTTCGGCCCCTCCGGCTACCTGCGCCTGTCGTACGCGCTGGGCGACGACGACATCGCCGAGGGCGTCGCTCGACTGGCGGAGTTCTTCGCGTAGAGCCCGCGCACACCAGACCCCGCGGAACGCAGAACGGGCCACCTCGTCGAGGTGGTCCGTTCTGCTTTTCCGAAAGGCCCGTGGTGCGTCGTGCTCGTCCGTCCCGTCGCGCGGACGATCAGCCGAGCAGGTCCCCCACCACGACGGGTTCCGGGACGAGCGAGACACCGAAGCGGTTCAGCACGGTCACCTGCACGAACCGTGCGAGCTCGGCCACCTGCGCCGCCGTCGCCCCGCCGCGGTTCGTGAGCGCGAGGGTGTGCTTCGACGAGATCGCCGCACGGGAGCCCGGCACCGCGTACCCGCGGTGCACGCCGGCGTGCTCGATGAGCCACGCGGCACTGAGCTTGACGTCGTCGCCCGCGGGCCAGCGAGGCGCATCCGTCGGCAGGGTCTCGGCGAACGCCGGCGAGACGATCGGGTTCGTGAAGAACGACCCGGCGCTCCAGGTGTCGTGGTCGTCCCCGTCGAGCACCATGCCCTTCGAGCCGCGCAGCCGCAGGACCTCGTCGCGGACGGTCGTGGGCGGCACGAGCGCACCGAGCTCGACCCCGAGCGAACCGGCGAGCTGCGCGTACCGCACGGGCACGCCGTGCTCCCCCGCGAGCCCGAGTCGGAACTCGACCGTCAGCACGACACCGCGCCGACCGTGCTTGAGGGTCGACGTGCGGTAGCCGAGCGCCAGCTCGGCTGCCGGGAGCCACGCGCGCTCCCCCGTGGCCGCATCGAGGAACTCGACGCGGGTGAGCACGTCGGCGAGTTCGACCCCGTAGGCGCCGATGTTCTGCACCGGGGACGCACCGACGGTGCCCGGGATGCCGCTGAGGGCCTCCAGGCCGGTCCAGCCGTTCGCGACGGTCGTGGCGACGAACGGGTCCCACGGTTCCCCCGCGGCGACGCGGACGGTGACGCCGTCGGCGTCGCGGTCGGCGTCGACGCCCGTCGTCCGGACCAGCACGACGGTGCCGTCGAAGCCCTGGTCGGCGACCAGCAGGTTGCTGCCGCCGCCGAGGACGAGCCACTCGTGGTCGTCGAAGGCGTCGAGCGCGTGGGCGACGAGCTCGTCGGTCGTCTCGGCCGTGAGCAGCCGGGTGGCGGCCCCGCCGACGCGGAGCGTCGTCAGGTCGGCCAGCACCGGCTCGGACACGGTCAGCGGAACACCACCGTGACCTGCGCCTTGCCGAGCACGGTCTGCCCGGCGGCGGTCACGGTGAGGTCGATGCGCTTCGGCCGGCCGTCCTCGTCGACGGTGCCGACCTTCGCGACGATGCCGACGGTGGCACCCTGCTCCGGGTCGACGACGACGGGGCGCGTGAAGCGGACGCCGTAGCCCGCGACCCAGCCGCTGTCACCGAGCCACTCGGCGACCGGCTGCACGGCGATGCCCATCGTGAGCATGCCGTGGGCGAGCACACCGGGCAGGCCGACCGAGGCGGCGACGTCGTCGCGGTAGTGGATCGGGTTGAAGTCGCCCGAGGCGCCGGCGTACCGGACGAGCGAGTCGCGCGTGATGTGCACGTCGCGCTCGGCGACGACGGTGCCGACCTCGAGCGCGGTGGCGGGTGCGGCGGTCATGCGTCGTCTCCTCGGACCACGAGGGTGGAGGTCGCCGTGACGACGTGCTCCCCCTCGGCGTCGTTCATGGTGCTCTGGGCGGTGACCATCGCGTTGCCGCCGAGGGTCTTCACGCTGGTGACCGTCAGGGTCGCGGTGAGCTCGTCACCGGCGACGATCGGCCGGTCGTAGGTGAAGGACTGCTCGCCGTGGACGACGCGGGAGAAGTCGATGCCGGCGTCGGGCTCGTTCAGGAGCTGCGCGAGCGTGGCCTCCTGCACGACCACGGCGAACGTCGGGGGTGCGACCACGTCGGCGTACCCGGCGGCACGTGCGGCGTCCGGATCGTGGTGGACGGGGTTGGTCGCGAAGACCGCACGCGAGAACTCGCGCACCTTCTCGCGGCCGACCAGGTAGGGCTGGGCCGGCGGGAACGTCCTGCCGACGAGCTCGGGGTTCACTGACACCACGGCAGTCTACCGAGGCCCGTCCGGGGGCCGGTGATCGATGAGAACGCTTCAGCTAGACTGTCTGAGACCGATTCGGGGGAATCGGGGCGTGCCGTGCGGCACGGGTTCGTTCGGGACGGGGAGGGCCGATGGACACCACGACGGAGTTCGCCGTGCACACGGGAGACCGGTGCACCGCCATGGAGGTCGCGGCCGCCGCGCTGCGCCGCACGGGCCACCACGTCGAGTCGACGGGTGGCACGATGACCGCGACGGCGGGCAGCCGGACGCTCACGATCCTGCTCGGCGCGCTCGTCCAGCCGGCCCGGGAGTACCGCCGGTACGAGCTGTCGACCGTCGTGGACGGTGCCACCACCACGATCACCCTGCGCCGGGCCGGGCACGGCACGGCCGTGTCGGGCGGCAGCATCGGAGCGAACCGGCGACGGGCCGCCTGGCAGCAGGTCACCGCCGCGGTCGAGGACGCGTTCCGTGCGGCCGGGGTGCTCGCGACGCGGACGGACACCGGCTCCCACCGCACGCAGTAGGCGGCCGGACGGCCTCCGGCGGGTGGCCGCGCGGCGCACCGCCACGGGAGCGGTCACCGGGGACCCGGCCAGCCATCTAGGTTGGGCCCGGGGCCCCGGAAAGGAACCGCCATGAGCATGGA
This sequence comes from Curtobacterium sp. MCLR17_043, assembly GCF_003224215.1. Taxonomy (NCBI): domain Bacteria; kingdom Bacillati; phylum Actinomycetota; class Actinomycetes; order Micrococcales; family Microbacteriaceae; genus Curtobacterium; species Curtobacterium sp. MCLR17_043. The sequence goes on from NZ_QKLH01000002.1 coordinate 177,098, forward strand.
GAGCGCAGCCTGGAGCTCGCTGTACAAGATGTCGTCCGCGCAGGGCGGCAAGCACGGGTTCTCCCGCGCGTCCGTCCGGCGGATCCTGACGTTCGCGGTGCCGTACCGGGCGAAGCTGCTGGTCTTCATCGGCCTGTCCGTCGTCGGCGCCTTCCTCGCGGTCGCGACGCCGGTCCTCGCCGGGCAGGTGGTCGACGTCATCGTCGCCCGCGGTGAGGTCGCGACGATCGTCCGGCTGGCCGTGGTCATCGCCCTGGTGGCCGTGGCCGACGCCGCCGTGTCGCTGACGACGCGGTGGTACTCGGCGCGGATCGGCGAGGGCGTGATCCTGGACCTCCGGACCGCCGTCTTCGACCACGTGCAGAAGATGCCCATCGCGTTCTTCACCCGCACCCGGACCGGTGCGCTCGTGAGCCGCCTCAACAACGACGTGATCGGCGCCCAGCAGGCCTTCAGCGGCACGCTGTCCGGCGTGGTCACGAACCTCGTGGCGCTGGTCCTCACCCTGATCGTCATGCTCAGCACCTCGTGGCTCGTGACGGTGCTCGCCGTCGTCATGCTCCCGGTGTTCCTGGTCCCCGCGCGCCGTATGGGGAGCCGCCTCGCCGCCCTGCGTCGTGAGGCCGCCGACCACAACTCCGCGATGAGCACCCAGATGACCGAGCGCTTCTCGGCTCCCGGCGCCACCCTCGTCAAGCTGTTCGGCCGACCCGACGAGGAAGCCGAGGAGTTCCGTGTCCGCGCTGCCCGGGTCCGCGACATCGGGGTCCGGACCGCGATGCTGCAGTTCGTCTTCTTCACCGCGCTCATGCTCGTCTCCGCGCTCGCCCTCGCGCTGGTCTACGGGCTCGGCGGCTTCCTCGCGCTCGCCGGCCGGCTGGACACCGGCGAGGTCGTCACCCTGGCGCTCCTGCTCACTCGGCTGTACGCCCCGCTGACGAGCCTGGCGAACGCCCGGGTCGAGATCATGAGCGCCGTGGTCAGCTTCGAGCGCGTCTTCGAGGTGCTCGACCTCGAACCACTCATCCAGGAGCAGCCCGACGCGGTCACCATCCCCGACGGCCCGGTCTCCGTCGAGTTCGACGACGTCCGGTTCGCGTACCCGTCCGCCGACAAGGTGTCGCTCGCCTCGCTCGAGGAGGTCGCGACGCTCGACACCCGCGGCGGCGAGGAGGTGCTGCACGGCCTGTCGTTCCGGATCGAACCGGGGCAGACCGTGGCCCTGGTCGGCTCGTCCGGGGCCGGCAAGTCCACGGTCGCGCAGCTGCTCTCGCGCCTGTACGACGTCGACAGCGGCGCCGTGCGCCTGGCCGGGACGGACGTCCGCGACGTCACCTTCGCCTCGATGCGGCACACCCTCGGCATGGTGACGCAGGACGGCCACCTGTTCCACGAGACCATCCGCTCCAACCTGCGGTTTGCCCGGCCCGAGGCGTCCGACGACGAGGTGTGGGACGCGGTCCGCCGCGCACGGCTCGAGCCGCTCATCCGGTCCCTCCCCGACCAGCTGGACACCATGGTGGGTGAACGCGGCTACCGGCTCTCCGGGGGCGAGCGCCAGCGCATGACGATCGCCCGGCTCCTGCTCGCCCAGCCGCGCGTCGTCATCCTCGACGAGGCGACGGCGGCGCTCGACTCGACGTCCGAGGCAGCGGTGCAGGCAGCGCTCGGCGAGGCGCTCGAGGGACGGACGGCGATGGTGATCGCGCACCGGCTCTCGACGATCCGCAGCGCGGACGTGATCCTCGTCGTCGAGGACGGCTCGATCGTGGAGCGGGGCACGCACGACGAACTGCTGGCCGCGGATGGCCGGTACGAGGAGCTGCACCGCACCCAGTTCGCCCCGCAGGAGAACGTCACGGCCGACGTGCCGGCGGCGGACTGAACGCGCGACGGGTGGGCCCCGGCAATCGAAGTGGGGCCGGCAACAGAGAAGGCCCCCTGACCCAGGGGATCCTGGACGAGAGGGCCTTGCGTGTAGCGAGGGCGGGACTTGAACCCGCGACCCCACGATTATGAGTCGTGTGCTCTAACCAACTGAGCTACCCCGCCAGAGATCCGGAGCGGCACGCGCACCGGGTCGGAGCCCCGAGTCAGGATTGAACTGACGACCCCCTCCTTACCATGGAGGTGCTCTACCACTGAGCTATCGGGGCGATGTACCGCGAGCGGCACCACACGAGGATAGCAGACCTCCGACGCTGCTCCGGAACCGGACGAGACGCCCGGGCGTGCCGCGTCGCGGGCCCCTAGTTCGCGTTGGTCTTGAGCCACGCCAGCGGGTCCACCGGGACCCCGTCGACGTGCACCTCGAGGTGCAGGTGCGGGCCCGTGGAGTTGCCCGTGCTGCCGACGAGACCGAGGATGTCGCCGACCTCGACGTGCTGGCCGGTGACCACCTTGAAGGAGTTGTCCTCCATGTGGCCGTAGACGCTGACGAACTGCTTGCCGTCGACGTCGTGCTCGACCCAGACGTCGTTGCCGAAGCCGCCGTCGTTCGCCTGCACCTTGATGACGGTGCCGGCGGCGATGACGCCGATCGGGGTGCCCCCGCCCGGGGCGAAGTCGACGCCCATGTGGTTCGTCGAGCAGAACGAGCACCCGGCGACCTGGCGTCCGCCGAAGCCCGAGGTGATCGGGACACCGGTCAGGAACGGCCACTGGATCGTGCCGGTCGGGTCGTTCGTGAAGCTGGAGGAGTCGACGTTCGCGTACTGCGTGGCGTCCGAGACCGTGAACTGGTCGCGAGCGGTCGACCCGTCAGCAGCGGCACCGACCTGCATCGACTGGGTGGCACCCGAGCTGGCACGGGCCGCGGTCGAGCCGGACTCGGGCACCCAGAGCGCCTGGGCCGGCAGCGAGGTCGAGACGACCAGGCCGGCCGCGAAGAGCAGGGCACCGACCGCGGTCACACGGGAGGCCGACCGGCGGAACGACGCACCACGCTTCGGGGCCGGTGCGCTGACGGGGGTGCTGGAACGGATGTGACGGGTCGCGCGGTCGACCGGGGTCTTCGTGGCCGGACGGCTGGTGCGACGACGCGACGCGGGGACCTGCCCAGCGACCCGACGCGGCTGCGACACCGAGGCGGCGGGAGCGGCCGGCTGCGCGTGCACGACGGGCGAGGTGGGGGCCGGCGGCGTCACGATGCGGGACGCCGGGCGCGCGGGCGACGCCGGTGCGAGGTCGATCGGTGACACGGGGGCCGCGGGGGTTCCCGGCGTGACCGCACCGATCACGTCGTCGAAGCTCGGCCCCGCCGAGCCCTGCGCCTCCTGCACCACGCTCGAGCCCTTCGCCGCTGCTCGTTCCGCCTCGATCCGAGCGCGTCGGGTCTGGTGGACGACCGGGGTGGCGGCGTCGACGGAACCGTCGGTGGGAGCGGACGACAGAGGAGTACGGGGCATGCGTGCGGTGGCGATCCTGATCAGAGAAGGGCTCACTCGTTGGTAACGAGCAGATAACGGGACCTGAGCACGCTAGCAGGCGAGGTCGCAGGTCGCCAGTCGTGGTGATGTCCTCCCGGCGCCCCCAGACCTGGGGACCGGCGCGTCCTCAGGCCCGCACGGCTCCGAGCGCACCGGCCTCGAGCCCACGCACCAGGGCCTCGAGTTCGTCGGCGACGGCGGAGCTCGCGAACAGGAAGGAGCGGGTCCCCCCGGCCTCCCAGATGCGGATCGTCGCGCCGGCCTCCTGCGCGACGAGGGCCCCGCCCGCCATGTCCCACGGGTTGATCCCGCGCTCGTAGTACGCGTCCACCACGCCCGCACCGACGGCGCAGCAGTCGAGCGACGCCGCTCCCCCACGGCGGATGTCCCGCACCTCGCCGATGAGCCCGGCGAGCACCGCGACCTGCTCGCGGCGACGGTCGGCCGTGTACCCGAACCCGGTGGCGACGAGCGTCTCGGCGAGCGAACCGGGCGTGGCGACGGACAACGGCTCCCCGTCACGGGTCGCACCCTGGCCGACGGCCGCGCGGAAGACGGTACCCGTCGCCGGCGCCACGACGACGCCCGCGATCGGTTCCCAGGTCATCGGGTCGGGTGCGCCGCGGACGACGCCGATGCTCACGCCGTACTCGGCGCTGCCGTACAGGTAGTTGACCGTGCCGTCGATCGGGTCCACGACCCAGGTGATGCCCGAGGCACCGGAAGCCGACCCGGACTCCTCGCCGTGGAAGGCGTCGTCCGGTCGGGCCTCGGCGATGCGGGCGCGGATGAGCGCCTCGACCTCACGGTCGGCGGCCGTGACCACGTCGACGATGCTCGACTTCCGGTCCGCGACCTCGACCCCCTCGGCGCGGCGGCGTGCGGCCAGCGCCGCTGCGTCACGGGCGATCGACTCGGCGAGGTCGGCGAACTGGGACGGGGTGAGGTCGGATGCCATGCACCCATCCTCCCGGAAACACCATCGGCCCCGTCCGCAGTGGACGGGGCCGATCAGATGGTGGCAAGTGAGGGATTCGAACCCCCGAAGGCTACGCCGGCTGATTTACAGTCAGATCCCTTTGGCCGCTTGGGTAACTTGCCATGCGCACCCAGCCGGTGTGATCACCAACCGAAGGCGCGCACAAAAGCATAGCGGATGGCTGACGGTGGTCGTGACCATCGGCCCTGGACGCGACCACGCACCCACCAGGGCCCGCGCACGGGGGCCGAACCCGGCCTCCCGTCCGCCGTTAGGCTGTCGGCATGGCAGACAGTTCCTTCGACGTGGTCAGCAAGGTCGACAAGATGGAGGCGGAGAACGCCCTCAACCAGGCGGCCAAGGAGATCGAGCAGCGGTACGACTTCAAGGGCGCCGACGCCTCGGTCGCGTTCAGCGGCGAGGACGTCCTGATCAAGGCGAACTCGGAAGAGCGCGCCAAGGCGGTCCTCGACGTGCTGCAGAGCAAGGCGATCAAGCGGAACATCAGCCTGAAGAGCCTCGACGCCGGCGACCCGTACCCCTCGGGCAAGGAGTACCGCATCGAGGTGAAGTTCAAGAACGGCATCGAGCAGGACGTGGCGAAGAAGATCGGCGCGTTCCTGCGGGCCAACGCCCCGAAGACGGTGAAGAGCCAGATCCAGGGTGACGAGCTCCGCGTCTCGTCGAAGAGCCGTGACGACCTGCAGAACACGATCCAGCTCCTCAAGGGTGAAGAGTTCGACGTCCCGTTGCAGTTCATCAACTTCCGCTGACCCGCGGCCCCTGCGAACGACACCCGACACCCCGTGGAGCACTGGCTCAGCGTCGTCATCACCGTCCTGCTCGTCCTGCTGGACCTGGCGATCCGCGTCTTCTCGATCATCTACGTCCCGATCAACCGGAAGCCGCAGACCGCGACGGCGTGGCTGCTCGCGATCTTCCTCATCCCCTACATCGGCTTCATCGTCTTCCTGGTCATCGGGTCGACGAAGCTCCCCCGCGCCCGTCGCGAGAAGCAGACCGAGATCAACGCGTACATCCTCGAGCAGACCGAGGGCATCGAGCGGGTCCGGCGCGACCACCCGTGGCCCGCGTGGCTCGAGAGCGTCACGCGGCTGAACCGCCAACTCGGCGCGATGCCGTTGGTCGGCGGCAACTCCGCGGAGCTCTACCCCGACTCCGAGGAGTCCATCGCCGAGATGACCCGCGCGATCGACCAGTCCCGCCGGTTCGTGCACGTCGAGTTCTACATCGCGACGCTCGACGACACCACGCGCCCGTTCTTCGAGGCGCTCGCGCGGGCGCAGGCCCGTGGGGTGACCGTGCGGTTCCTGCTCGACCACTGGGCCAGCCGCGGGTACCCGGGCTACAAGGACACCCTGGCGTTCATGGACCAGGCGGGCATCGAGTGGCACCTGATGCTGCCCCTCCTGCCACTGCAGGGCAAGTTCCAGCGCCCCGACCTCCGCAACCACCGGAAGATCATGGTGATCGACGGCTCGGTCGCGTTCACCGGCTCGCAGAACCTGATCGACGCGTCGTACGACATCAAGTCCCACATCGAGAAGGGCATGGTCTACAAGGACCTGTTCGCCCGGTTCGAGGGACCGGTCGTCGCCGGGCTCAACGCCCTGTTCGTCACCGACTGGTACAGCGAGACCGACGAGCTGCTGCTGCGTGAGAGCGACCCCGTCCAGCGGGCCGACCGCGGCGATGCGCTCGACTGCCAGGTGGTGCCGTCCGGCCCGGGCTTCGACGGCGAGAACAACCTGCGCCTGTTCAACGCGCTGCTCTACTCGGCGCAGCAGAAGGTCTCGATCACGTCGCCGTACTTCGTACCGGACGACTCGATGCTCTACGCCATCACCACGACCGCCCAGCGCGGGGTCGACGTCGAGCTGTTCGTCGGCGAGATGGGCGACCACGCGATGACCTGGCACGCGCAGCGCTCCTACTACGAGGAACTCCTGCGGGCCGGCGTGCGGATCTGGCTGTACCGCGCGCCGACGATCCTGCACGCCAAGCACTTCACCATCGACGACGAGGTGTCGGTGATCGGGTCGAGCAACATGGACATGCGCTCGTTCAGCCTGAACCTCGAGGTCTCCGTGATGGTGCGCGGTCACCGCTTCGTCGATGCCCTGCGCGAGGTGCAGGACTCCTACAAGGAGCACAGCTTCGAGCTCACGCTCGACGCGTGGGTCGACCGTCCGCGACGTTCCAAGGTGCTCGACAACGTCGCGCGGCTTACGGCGGCGCTGCAGTAGCCGTCTGGAGGCCCGTCGCAGCGTGCACCGTCGCGCCGTCGCACCGTGCGTCGTCCTCCACCCGGTGCGACCTTGGCCGCACCGTGCGTCGCGACAGCGGGGCACCCGGCGAGCAAGCCCGCGGCGAACGGACAACCCTGCACCGTGCGGGGCGTTCCGAGCCGGTTCAGGATGCCGTGCGCCACGCGTCGCACAACCAACCACGCACGGTGCGGACGGGAGGCGCGGGTCGCCTCCGCCGCGCACGGTGCGTCGTCCTCCACCCGGTGCGACCTCGGCCGCACCGTGCGTCGCGACAGCGGGGCACCCGGCGAGCAAGCCCGCGGCGAACGGAGAACCCTGCACCGTGCGGTGAGCGTTCCGCGGCCGGTGCGGGTCCGCCAGGTGCGCTCAGCGCATCGGGACGAGGGACGCCACGGCCCCGACCACCCGCTCGAGCGGGCCGCGGCCGAGGAACCGCCGCCACAGCATCGCGAAGACCACCGAGCCGAGGGCGAACCAGCCCCAGGCCTCGGCCGACTCGGGGTACGTCGGCAGCATCGCGATGACCACGAGGTGCCCCGAGTACACCGTCAGCGGCATCGACCCCACGGCCGCCAGGGGGAACGCGATCCGCTCGGCGACGCGCCCGCGGCCGTCGAACACGAGCAGGCAGAGGGCGATCACCGCGACCGCCACCCCGGCCGTCCCCACCACGTCGACGACCGACGACGAGTGGTCGCGCGGGGACAGGAACAGCTGCGCGAGGGCCTGACCGGGGGTCGAGTCCTCGCCCGCGTACGGGACCCCGGGGAACGCCAGGGCCGCGTCGTCCGGCAGCGGGGCGAGCACCGAACCGGCGACGTACGCGGTGGCGGCGACCAGTGCGCCTGCCACCAGGAGCGCGACCTGCCGGCCCCGTTCCTCCAGGTCGGCCCGGGCGACCGCGAGCCCCACCAGGACGTACGCCAGGAAGGTGACCACGGGGTAGACCAGGCCGAGCTGGACGCCGATCATGCCGGCGTCCGCGTAGGCCGGCGCGATCGTCAGCGCGGCGAGCGGCGACAGCACCGCGCAGAGCGCGGCGATGCCGAGCAGCGCCGCCGGGCGGACGCGGAGCACCGGGACCACGAGCAGGAACAGCACCCCGTAGGTCGGCAGGATCACGTACACGGGGGTGTCGAGCGCCATCAGGGCGAACCCGATGACGACGACCACCACGGCGCGGATCGCGAGCCGGGCACGGATGCGGCCGATGATGGGCGGGCCGGGCGGGTCGGTGCGGCCGCTCGTCAGACCGATCGAGACGCCGGCGAGGACCGCGAACAGCGTGGACGGGCGCCCGTGGGCGACGGCGGTCCAGGTGGCCGGGTCGGTCCAGTCGAGCTGCTCCGCGATGCCACCGATGTGTGCGGCCATCATGCCCAGCAGCGCGACCGCACGGGCCACGTCGACGCCCTGCAGCCGCATCCCTGACGTGGACGCGCCCCGCACCGCTGTGAACGGGACGGGGCGCGTGTCGGTCATGGTCGTCAGCTCGTCGGGGTGTCGACGCGTCCGAGCGAGACCTCGATCATCTCGTCGCGCGGCACCACCTTGATGCGCTCGCGCCCGTCGACCGCACCGAGCGCCTGCTCGTGGGTGTCGAGGTGGTGCCAGCCCTCGAGGTCGGTGTACTCGACACCGCGCTCGCGGAGCAGGGCCGGGATCGCCTCGTCGGAGGGGTCCTCAGGGGTCCACCAGCTCGCCTGGTCGTTGACGATGTGCTGCACGGTCTCCATCGCGTCGGACTTCGTGTGCCCGATGAGCCCGACCGGACCGCGCTTGATCCAGCCGGTGGCGTACACCCCGGGGATCTGCTGGTTGTCGTCGTCGAGGACCTGGCCCTCGTGGTTCGGGATGACACCGTGGCGCTCGTCGAACGGCACACCGGGCAGCGGGGAACCGAAGTACCCGACCGCGCGGTAGGCGGCCTGGATCGGGATCTCGCGGATCTCGCCGGTGCCCTCCACGCCGCCCTCGCCGTTCGGACGGGTGCGCTCGTAGCGGATGGCGGTCAGCTTGCCCTGCTCGTCGCCGACGAACTCGATCGGCTTCGCGTAGAAGTGCAGGTGGAGCCGGCGGCTGGCCTGGCCGACCTCGCGCGTACGCCACTGCTCGAGGACACGGTTGATCACCATGACCTGCTTGTTCGTCGCGATCGCGGTCTTCGACGCCTCGTCGTGGTCGAAGTCCTCGTCGTAGACCACCATGTCGACGTCACGGACCTCGCCGAGCTCGCGGAGCTCGAGCGGCGTGAACTTCACCTGTGCCGGGCCGCGGCGGCCGAAGACGTGCACGTCCGTGACCGGCGATGCCTTGAGGCCCTCGTAGACGTTCGCGGGGATCTCGGTCGGCAGCAGGTCGTCGGCGTGCTTCGCCAGGATGCGGGAGACGTCGAGGGCGACGTTGCCGACGCCGATGACCGCGACGCTCTCGGCGTTCAGCGGCCAGGTGCGCGGGACGTCGGGGTGGCCGTCGAACCAGCTCACGAACTCGGCGGCGCCGTACGAGCCGTCGAGGTCGACACCGGGGATGTCGAGGTCGGCGTCCTTGATCGCGCCGGTCGAGAACACCACCGCGTTGTAGTGCTTCTTGAGGTCCTCGAGGGTGATGTCCTCGCCGTAGCGGACGTTGCCGAACAGCCGGACGACCCCGCGGTCGAGGACGTCACGCAGGGCGTTGATGATGCCCTTGATGCGCGGGTGGTCGGGGGCGACGCCGTACCGGACCAGACCGTAGGGCGCGGGGAGCTGCTCGAACAGGTCGATCGACACGTCGTAGCCGTGGGCCTCGCGCAGCAGGATGTCCGCGGCGTAGATGCCGGCCGGGCCGGCGCCGACGATGGCGAGTCGGAGGGTGGGCACTGATCGTCTCCAGTTCGTTCGGGTGGGGGTTCCCGGGGGCCTCCCGACCGGGCCGCAGTGCGTGCGCCGTCGGGAGGGGTGTTCAACGGCTTCGGTCGACGACGGAGTCCGCGAAGCGGGTGAGTGCCCGTTTCACGGTGCCGTCGGGGAGCGGGGCGAGGGCGGCGACGGCTTCGCGGGCCCAGGCGACGGCGACGGCTCGGGTCGCCGCGGTGGCCTCGTGCTCGCGGAGCGCGGCGACGGCCGACTGGTACGGCGCGGAGTCGACCACGTCGTCCGGCGCACCGTTGACGTCGCGCTCGATGCGCTCGACCAGGTGCTGCGCGGACGGGTCGGTCGCGGCCATCCGGCGCAGCTGCAGGACCGGCAGGGTGTCGACGCCGGCGCGCAGGTCGTTGCCGGCGATCTTGCCGGTCTTGTCCGTCGCGGGGGCGAGGTCGATGACGTCGTCGACGAGCTGGAAGGCCACGCCGACCTTCTCGCCGAAGGTACCGACGGCGTCGAGGTAGGCACGGTCGGCACCGGAGAACATCACTCCGGCGCGTGCCGCGGTGGCGATGAGCGAACCGGTCTTGTCGCTGAGTACCTGGATGTAGTGCTCGAGCGGGTCGTCGTCCGGCTGCGGCCCCGTGGTCTCGTGCAGCTGCCCCATGCAGAGACGTTGGAAGGTCTCGGCCTGCATCCGGATGCCCTCGGTGCCGAGGTCGGCGGTGATCAGGCTGGCGCGGGCGAAGAGCAGGTCGCCGGTGAGGATCGCCACGTTGTTGCCGTAGGTGATCTGCGCGGCGGGGACCCCGCGGCGCACGGGCGCTTCGTCCATGACGTCGTCGTGGTACAGCGACGCCAGGTGCGTGGTCTCGATGCTCACCGCGGCCTTGACCACGGCGTCGGTCACGCCGTCACCGAGCTGGGCGATGAGGAGCGTCAGGGTCGGACGGATGCGCTTGCCACCGGCGGACAGCAGGTACCGGCTGGTGGTGTCGGCCAGGGTGTCGGTGGAGCGCATGGCGTCCTCGAGCCCCTGCTCGACGAGTTCGAGCCCGTCGTCGACCGCGGAGATGAAGCGTCGGTCGGCGGGCGTGGCGAACAACCGCTCGCCGATGCCCAGCGATGCGCGCAGGCTCGGCGCGCGACGTGCGACCGGGACGCTCGGATTCAAGTGCTGCTCCGTCTTCGGGGGTGGTGACCGGTCAGTCGGCGGCCGGGTCGACGCGCGGCTGCTCGCCGGTGTTCTGGTGGTCACGGCGGGCCTTCGCACGCCGTGCCGCGGACTCGCGCACCGTGTCGGCGACGGGCTTGCGGCCACGGTGCAGTGCGACGATACCGGCCGTCAGGTTGCGGTAGGCGACCACCGAGAAGCCGACACCGCGGAGCCACTGGGTGAGCACCTGCTGGTCGGGCCACGCATCGATCGACTCGGCGAGGTAGCGGTAGGCGGCCGGGTTGCTGCTCGAGAGCCGCGCGATGCCCGGGAGCACGCGCTTCAGGTAGGTGCCGTAGCCGAGGCGCAGCAGGGCGCGGGGCGGCGTCGAGAACTCACAGATGACGACGCGGCCACCGGGCTTCAGGACGCGCAGCATCTCGGCGAGCGCCTGCTTCGGGTCGTTCACGTTGCGCAGCCCGAACGAGATCGTGACGGCGTCGAACGTGTCGTCGTCGAAGGGCAGCTGCTCGGCATTGCCCTCGACGAAGGTGATCTCGGGGTGGCGTTCGCGGCCGACGGCGATCATGCCGGCGGACAGGTCGAGCGCGGTGACCTCGGCGCCCTTCTTGGCGAAGGCCGCTGCGCTGGTCCCGGTGCCCGCGGCGATGTCGAGGACCTTCTCGCCGGGCTGCGGGTCGACCGCGCGGACCGTCGCGACACGCCACAGCGGGGCGTTGCCCGCCGACAGGATGTCGTTCGTGAGGTCGTACTTGGCCGCGACGTCGTCGAACATCGCCGCCACCTCGTCCGGGCGCTTGTTCAGGTCCGCTCTGCTCACACGATCAATCCTAGAGGTCCCGACCGAGCGTTCACCGGACCCGCAGCCACCCGGGCGGTGCGGGATCGGCGCGTAGCATCGGAGCCGTGACCCGAACCACCACGGCGGCGCCCCCGCTGACGGTCTCGACCCGGATCCTTGACGACCCGGGCGCCGTCCTCCGCCACACGCTCCGCGACCGTCCCCTCGCCTTCGTCCGGAACGGCGACGGCATCGTCGGCATCGGTGAGGCGCTCCGGTTCACGTTCACCGGTCCCGATCGGATGCGGGACGCCGCGGCCCTCTGGCGCAGCATCGTCGAGACCGCCGTCGTCGACGACCCGGTGCAGCTGCGCGGTTCGGGGCTCGTCGCGTTCGGGTCGTTCGCCTTCGCCGACGACTCCGCCGACGAGAGCGTGCTCATCGTGCCCCGGGTGGTCCTCGGTCGGCGTCGCGGCAAGGCCTGGCTGACCGCGATCGACACCACGCGCGGCGCGGAGCCCCTGGCCTTCACCCGGACCTCGGTCCCGGTCCCCCACGTCGGGCCGCACGTGTCCGTGGCCCTGCGTCCCGGGCACATCGACGAGGACACCTACGCCGCCAACGTGACCGAGGCGGTCCGCCGCATCGTGGCCGGGGGTGCCCGCAAGGTGGTGCTCGCCCGCGACCTCGTCGGGACGCTGCCGCCGGGAGCCGATCGACGGGCGGTCCTGCTCGACCTCGCGTCGGCCTACCCGCAGTGCGTGACCTTCGCGGTGGACGGACTGGTCGGCGCCACCCCCGAGACCCTCGCCCGCACCGACGGCACACGGTTGACCGCACGGGTGCTCGCCGGCAGCGCCGCCCGGGGCACCGACGAGGTGTCCGACCGGGCCGCCGCCGAGGCCCTGGCCAGCAGTGCCAAGGACGTCGAGGAGCACACCTTCGCGATCGACAGTCTGCTCGCGGCCCTCGCCCCGCTCGCGACGGACCTGCGCGCCGACGCCGAACCGTTCCGGCTGCAGCTGCCGAACCTGTGGCACCTGGCGACCGACGTGCAGGCCACGCTGCCGCCCGACACCACGTCGCTGGACGTCGCCGACGCCCTGCACCCGACGGCCGCGGTCGCCGGGACCCCGACGGACGTGGCCGTGCGGCTCGTCGCCGAGCTCGAGGGCGTCGACCGGGGCCGCTACGCCGGGCCGGTCGGCTGGATGAGCGCGACGGGCGACGGCGAGTGGATGCTCGCGCTCCGCAGCGCGCGGATCGACGACGACGGCACCGTGCGGGCCTGGGCGGGGGCCGGGATCGTGGCCGGTTCGGAGCCGGCGCGCGAGGTCGCCGAGACGGCCCTGAAGTTCCGGCCCATCGCCGACGCCCTGGCCTGAGGCAGGCGCGCGATCCGCGCGGGCGCGCAGTCGCCGGTCGCCGGTCAGTCCGCCAGCGGGACCTCGATCACGACCCGCTCGGCGGGGTCGGTGAGCACCCGCTCGAGGTCACCCCACGTCGCCGCCCGGCGGTACTCCCACCCGAGGCCCGTGACGACACGCTCGACGTCGACGTGCTGCGGGGTCGACATCATCCGCCGCATGTCTGCCTCCGGCGTGGTCTTCGCCACCTCGAGCCCGCGGAAGATCGCGCCACCGTGGTCGTTGCCGACGACGACCTGCACCCGGTGGACACGTTCCTCGGTGCCGGTGACGAACGCTCCGAGGTCGTGCAGCAGCGTCAGGTCGCCGAGGAGCACGCGAGTGGTGCCCACCGAGGCCGAGGACTGTTCGAGCGCCGCGGCGATGCCGAGTGCGGTCGAGACGGTACCGTCGATGCCGGCGAGGCCGCGGTTCGCGTGCACCCGGATCTTCTTGCCGAGCACCCGGGCATCGGCTTCACGGATGAGCTGCGATGCCCCGAGGACCAGCCGGTCGTGCGGCCAGGTCACCCCCCAGACGGCCTCGGCGAGCATGGCGCGGTCGACGGGTCGGCGACGGAGCGCGACCTCGTCACGAAGGAACTTGTTCCGCTCGGCTCGGTCGGCGGAGCGCTTGGCGTCGAGGTCCGGGCCGGCGTCGCCGTCCCCCAGGATCCGCCGGCTGGAGCCGACCCAGCGGCCGACCCACGCGCGGTGCTCCGGCCGGGTCCGGCCCGCCACGCGGACGTCGGACACGAAGGTGGTCGCGGCGTCCGGTCGGGAGGCGCGGGCCGGGTCGAAGGGGTCGGCCGCCGGTCCGCGGACCACGATCGTCTCGACCCCGTCGCGCTGCAGGAGCGCGGGGATCTCCCTGCTGAGGGTCGGGTGGCCGAGCACGACGGCCCGGCGGACCGCTCCGCCGTGGTCCGGGTCGCGCAGCAGTTCGCGGTAGGCCACGACCAGGTTGCGGCCGAAGCGCGCGCCGCTCGAGACCTCGGCGAGGAGCGGCGCCCCGAGTTCCCAGGCGATCCGCTCGGCGTCCTCGCCGGCGTCGTGCCCGGCGATGACGACGGTGCCCGGTTCGTCGTCCGGGGCGAGTTCGGCGACCGGGAGACCGGTGTGTGCCCGGCGGGTGGCGAACGCCAGGTCGACCTCGTCGTCCGGCACGGGGCTGACGTGCTCCGGGGCGAGCCCGGCGGACAACGGCTCACGGAACGCGACGTTGAGCTGCGCGGGACCGGGCTGCCCGGTGTGCCCGGCTGCGGCGGCGACCGCCTGTCGGGCGAGGGTGCGCAGGGTGTCGCGGACCGAGGCGTCGACGCCGTGCGCCGACGGGGCCTCGACGTCGCGGACGAAGGCGACGGCCTGGCCGAAGATCCCCGGCTGGACGGTGGTCTGGTTGCTGCCGATGCCGCGCAGTTCGTCGGGACGGTCGGCGCTCAGCACGATCATCGGCACGCCGGAGTGGTGCGCCTCGAGCACGGCGGGGTGCAGGTTCGCCACCGCGGTGCCCGACGTCGTCACCACCGCTGCGGGTCGGTGCGTCTCGACGGCGAGCCCGAGTGCGAAGAACCCGGCGGTCCGTTCGTCCAACCGCACGTGCACGGTCAACCCGCCGGCGCGCTCGAGGGCGACTGCCGCGAGGGCGAGTGCCTGGGAACGCGAACCGGGGCTCACCACGACGTCGGTGACGCCGGCACGCACGAGTTCCTGCAGGAGGGCGAGCGCGGTGTCCGTCGCCGGGCTGCCCGAACCGGCGGGCCCGTCAGCGATCGGTGCGGCCGTCGTCGTCGCGCTCGTGGAACTGGTCTTCGAGGTCTCGGAGGGTCGCGTCGTCCTGGTCCTTGTCCGTGAGGGTGGTGCCCGGCTCCGGCGTGGTGCCGAGGAAGTCCGGGTCGTCTTCGGGTCCACGGTAGCGGGCCGACGCACCGGGGTCGGCCGCCGGGGTGCGGCCCAGCAGGAACCAGAGCACGCCACCGAGGACGGGCAGGATGATGACGAGCAGCAGCCACACGCCGCGACGCAGGGAACGGACGCGCTGACGCGGCATCGTGCCGCAGTCGATGGCCGCGTACACCGTGAAGGCGACGGCGGCCACGGCGACGATCAACCACAAGCGGACCATGCGGTGAAGTCTAGGTCGCGACCCTGTGATGCCCCTGCCGGTCGGCGCTCCGTAGACTCACCGTGTGAAAGCGTGGCTCCTGTACACCCTGGCTCGGCTCGGCATCTTCGTGGTGGCGCTCGTGCTCCTCCTGCTCCTGACGCCGATGCCGTGGTACTGGGCGACGATCGTGGCCGCCCTGGTGGGCCTGCTCATCTCGTACATCGCCCTGTCCGGACTGCGCACGCAGGTGGCCCTGAGCCTGGCGAACCGCCGCGGTACCCCGGAGCGGGACGCCGACTCGGACTTCGAGGACGACTTCGTCGACGCCGCCGACTCCGACGCCACGGCCACCCCGACCGTCCGTCCGGTGTCCGACGCGGACCGGCACGAGGCGCGCCGGGACACCGACGCCGACTGACTCCGAGCGCGAGGGCGGGGCCGTCCGGTCGAGCAGCCGGAACGGCTACGGCTGGACGGCCAGGGTGATCCCGAGCACCACGCCGAAGGCGAGCGAGGCGAACGACGACAGCTGCAGGGCCGTGATGAGCTCGCGGGGCTTCCGTGACGACACCCCGATCGCCAGTGCCGGCAGCGCCAGCAGCAGCGAGAAGTACGTGAAGCCCGTGCGGAAGTACAGCAGCACGAACCAGAGCAGCACGACGTACGGCAGCATCAGGAACAGGCCGTACAGGACGCGGGCCACCGGACGGCCGACGACCACGGCGAGCGTGCGCTTGCCCGCCAGCTGGTCCTCGTCGATGTCGCGGATGTTGTTCACCATCAGGACCGCGCAGGCGAAGAAGCCGGCGGCCACCGCGGCTGCCCAGCCGCTGACCGTGACCTCGCGGATCTGCACGAACTGGGTGCCGAGCACAGCGACCAGCCCGAAGAAGACGAAGACGAAGACCTCGCCGAGGGCGTTGTACCCGTACGGCTTCTTGCCACCCGTGTAGAACCAGGCGGCGACGATGGCGGCTGCCCCCACGAGCAGCAACCACCACAGCTGGGTGAGCAGCACGATGACCAGGCCGGCGACCGCGGCCAGGCCGAAGAACGTCAGGGCGACGGTGAGCACGGTCCGGGGCTTGGCCAGACCGGCTCCGGTGAGTCGTGCCGGGCCGACGCGGAACTCGTCGGTGCCGCGGACCCCGTCGGAGTAGTCGTTGCTGTAGTTCACACCGATCTGCAGGAACAGCGCCACGGCCAGGGCGAGCAGCGCGACGGCGAGGTGGCCGTCCTTCGCCAGGTAGTCGCCGAAGTCGCCGGGCTCCCCGCTGTCGACGAACGCGACGGCGGTGCCGAGCACGACCGGGACGACACCGAGGGTCAGGGTGCGCAGGCGTGCGCCGCCGATCCAGTCGCGTGCGGTCGCCTTCCGCTTGGTGCGGGCGGGGGCAGCGGCCTTCGCCGGGTTGCCGGACCGGCCCTGCTTCTGCGTCGAGTTCTTCGTTCGTGCCACGAGCACCGATCATATTGCCGATGCGCCGCCCGGCCGCTCGCGGTCCCTACGAGCGGCCCGGGTCGACGAGCGCCTGCACGGCCCGACGGTCGGGCTTGCCCGACGACAGCATCGGGATCCGGTCCAGGACGACGACGTCCGCCGGACGGGCGGCACGGCCCAGGGTGGCCCCGACGTGCGAACGCACGGCATCGAGGTCGAGCGGCTGCTCGGTGACGACGACCGGGACCTCGCCCCACTCCCCCGCCGAGCGCCGGGCGACGACAGCGGTCTCCTGCCCGGGCAGCCCGCGGACGAGCCGTTCGACCGCACCGAGCTGGACCTTCTCGCCGCCGGAGATCACCACGTCGTCGAGGCGTCCGAGCACGCGGACCACGCCGTCGGACAGGGCCGCGGTGTCCCCGGTCCGGTACCAGCGCAGCCCGTCCCGCTCGACGAAGGCCGACGCCGTGCGGGCATCGTCGTCCAGGTACCCCTCCGCGAGCATCGGCCCCGCCAGGTGCAGCTCGCCGTCGACCAGCGCGGTGCGCACCGTGCCGAACGGGACGCCGTCGTAGACGCATCCGCCGCTCGTCTCGCTCGCACCGTACGTCGTCACGACCCGGACCCCGGCGTCGAGCGCACGCTGCCGGAGCGGCGCCGGGGTGGCCTGCCCGCCCACCAGGACCGCGTCGAACCGGGCGAGCGCACGGGTGGCGTCCGGGTCGTCGAGGACCCGGGCGAGCTGCACCGGCACCAGTGAGGTGTAGCGACGCGGTGCGGCCGGACCGGTGACGAGCCGTTCTGCGGCCTCGGTGAACGCGGCGGCCGCGAAGTGCCCGGGTGGCACGACGACGGGTTCGGTGCCCGCGGTGATCGAGCGGGTCAGGACGTTGATGCCGGCGATGTAGTGCGTCGGCAGCGCGAGCACCCAGCGCCCGGGCCCACCGAGTGCCGCGTCCGCCGCGGCGGCACCGGCGAGGAGCGCCTCGGACGAGAGCGCCACGCGCTTGCCGGTGCCGGTGGACCCGCTCGTCTCGACCACCAGGGCGACCGCCTGCCGGACCTCGGCCGGAGGTGGCGTCGGCAGTGCCGGTGCCCCCTCGGCGACGGGGAGCAGTGCGGGGCCGCCGGCGAGTGCTGCCTCCAGGCCGCGCAGCACGGCCGTCGGGTCCGACGTACCGGTCGCGACCAGCGGACGGGGCATCAGTAGTGCCAGGGGAACGCGGTCCACTCGGGAGCGCGCTTCTCGAGGAACGAGTCGCGACCCTCGACCGCCTCGTCGGTGCCGTAGGCGAGCCGCGTCGCCTCGCCCGCGAACACCTGCTGGCCGACCATGCCGTCGTCCACGGCGTTGAACGCGTACTTGAGCATCCGGATCGCCGTCGGGGACTTGCCGAGCACGATCTCGCCCCAGCGGATCGCCTCGCGCTCCAGGTCGGCGTGCGGCACCACGGCGTTCACCGCACCCATCTCGTACGCGCGCTGGGCGGAGTACTCCTGCGCGAGGAAGAAGACCTCGCGGGCGAACTTCTGCCCGATCTGCTTGGCGTAGTAGGCGCTGCCGTAGCCGCCGTCGAACGAGCCGACGTCGGCATCGGTCTGCTTGAACTTCCCGTGCTCGGCGCTCGCGATGGTGAGGTCGCAGATCGCGTGCAGCGAGTGCCCACCGCCCGCAGCCCAGCCGGGGACGACCGCGATGACGACCTTGGGCATCATCCGGATCAGCCGCTGGACCTCGAGGATGTGCAGCCGCCCCATCGATGCCTGGGCGGCCGCGGGGTCGACGCCCTCGGGCGGGGCGCCCTCGTCACCGACGTACTGGTAGCCGCTCCGCCCCCGGATGCGCTGGTCGCCGCCGGAGCAGAACGCCCACCCGCCGTCCTTCGGGCTCGGGCCGTTGCCGGTGAGCAGCACGACGCCGACACGGGGGTCCTGCCGGGCGTCGTCGAGGGCGCGGTAGAGCTCGTCGACGGTGCGCGGGCGGAAGGCGTTGCGGACCTCGGGACGGTCGAAGGCGACCCGGACGATGCCCTTGGAGACGTGCTTGTGGTACGTGATGTCGGTGAACTGCTCCGCGATCGGAGCGGTGGTCCAGACGTCGGGGTCGAACAGGTCGGAGACGGGAGCAGCCATGCTCCCAACGTACCGCCGGGCGTCTGGCGGGTCAGGCGCCCATGTCGGTCAGGATCTCCGGCGCGACGAACACCATGATCACGATGAGGATGACGGGGTTCGCGAAGAACGCCAGGACGACCCCGACGGCGCCGTACCAGCGTCCGAACGAGCCGACGGCGGCGACGAACCCGAGCACGGCGGCGACGAGCGTCAGGAACACGACGACGAAGCAGATCCCGAAGGCGAAGTTCGTGTCACCGCCCATGAACACGGCGAAGGCACTGGCGTCCACAGCGGCGGACACCACGGCCAGGCCGAGGGCGATCTTGCCGACGACGGGGTTGCGGCGCTTCGTGCCACCCGTCTGCCGGACGTCGACGGTGTTGCGCTGCATGAGGCGGGCGAAGTCATCGGAGTCGCGCCCGGGAGCCGCCGCGGATCGAGCACCCGCTGCCGGGCGGGTCGCCGCCGCGGGTCGGGCTGCAGCTGCCGGACGAGCCGACGCTGCCGGGCGTGCAGCTCCGGCGCTCGACGGGTCGGACGGGCGCTGCGATGCGCGCTGCTGTGCTGCGCGCTGCCGCGGATCCACCGCCACCGAGCCTCCCTCGTTCCGGGTCGTTCCCCTGCCGACCGAGGCCGACCGATGCATGCTAGTGCCCTGCCCTGGCGGTCCCCTCCGAGGATCCGGCAGGGCCCCTGGGTGCGGTGGGAGGATGGCGGACGTGCTCCCCGACCTCGCCGATCTCCTCGCCGACGCCCACGTGGTGGCCCTGCCGATGCGCATGCGGTTCCGCGGCATCACCACGCGCGAGGCGGTCGTGCTGCGCGGACCCGCCGGCTGGACCGAGTTCTCGCCGTTCGTCGAGTACGACGACGCCGAGGCCGCCGCCTGGCTGCGTGCCACCGTCGACTTCGGGTGGACGGACCACGAACCGGCCGCCGACTCCGTGCCGGTCAACGCCACCGTCCCGGCGATCGCCGCCGACGACGTCGCGGACCTGCTCGCACGGTACCCCGGGTGCACCACCGCCAAGGTCAAGGTCGCGGAGCCCGGCACGACCGTCGACGACGACGTCGCCCGTGTCGCCGCGGTCCGCCGGGTGATGGGGCCCGAGGCCGCGGTCCGGGTCGACGCGAACGGGCTGTGGAGCGTGGAGCAGGCCGCCGCGGCACTCGAGCGGCTCGCACCGTTCGACCTGCAGTACGCCGAGCAGCCCTGCGCGACGGTGCCCGAGCTCGCGGAGCTCCGGTCGCGGATCGCCGGCCTCGGCGTCCGGGTCGCCGCGGACGAGAGCGTCCGGAAGGCGAGCGATCCCCTCGCCGTCGCCCGGGCCGGCGCTGCCGACGTCCTGGTCGTGAAGGCCCAGCCGCTCGGGGGGATCACCGCGGCCCGTGCCGTCATCGCCGACGCCGGGTTGCCGTGCGTCGTCTCCAGTGCGCTCGACACCTCGGTCGGGCTCGGCATGGGAGCGTTCCTGGCCGCCGCGGCGATGACGCCCGGGTACGCCGCCGGGCTCGGGACGGCGGCCATGTTCGCCGGGGACGTCACGACCGATCCGCTGCTGCCGGCCGGCGGTCGGGTGCCGGTGCGCCGCGTCGACGTCGCGCCGGAGCTGGTGGAGCGGTACGCCGCGTCGCCGGAGCGCACGGCGTGGTGGCGTGCGCGGGTGGCCCGAGTGCACGATCTGCTCGCAGCTGCCGGGTAGCGCGCCCGCCGCGTCCTCACGAGACGCCGCCGTCTCCGGAAGACGCCGGCGTCTCAGTTCGACGCCGGCGTCTCCCTTCGGCGCCGCCGAGTCATCGAGACGCCGCCGTAATCAGCGGCGTCTCACCGACGAGGCGGCGTCCCACCGACACGACGGCGTCTTCCTGGCCGTGCACGCACCCCGGACGACGGACGGGAGGCACGGCGCCAGCTGGCACCATGCCTCCCGTCCGGTCGTGGTCGCGACCAGGGCCGCGTCAGCGACCCGCGTGACTCACAGACCCGAGTAGCTGTGCAGGCCCTTGAAGAAGACGTTCACGACCGAGAAGTTGAACATCACCGCGGCGAAGCCGATGAGGGCCAGCCAGGACGACCGCGCACCGCGCCAGCCACGGGTCGCACGAGCGTGGATGTAGCCCGCGTAGACGACCCAGATGATGAAGGTCCAGACCTCTTTCGTGTCCCAGCCCCAGTAGCGGCCCCAGGCGCGCTCGGCCCAGATCGCACCGGCGATGAGGGTGAACGTCCAGAGGACGAAGCCGACGAGCAGGACGCGGTAGGTCAGGACCTCGAGCCGGTCGGCATCGGGCAGCGTCGCCATGAAGCGGAGCTTGCCGGAGGCCGTGCGGCCCTGGCGGTACGTCTGCACGAGCTGCGCCACCGCGAGCCCCGCGCCGAGCGCGAAGAACCCGGTGCCGGCGATCGCCACGAACACGTGGATGACCAGCCAGTACGACTGCAGGGCCGGCTGCAGCGGGACGACGGGGACCCAGTAGTTCACGGTCGCGATGCCGAGCAGGATGATCGTCAGGCCGGTGATGAAGACGCCGAGGAACTTCAGGTTCTGCCAGAACTGCACGAGCAGGAAGATCAGGGTGATCAGCGCCGTGCCGGTCAGCGAGAACTCGAACATGTTGCCCCACGGCACGCGGTCGGCCGCGATGCCGCGGAGGACGACCGAGGCGACGTGCAGGACGAGCGCGAGGATCGTCATCGCCATGCCGACGCGCTCGAACTTCGTGCCGCGGCCGGCGGAACCGCCCGACGGCGGTGCGGCGACCTGCTCGAGCACGACGGTGCCGCCGCGGACGGTCGCGACCGTCTTCGCGCCGGGTGCTGCCGCAGCGCTGGCCGCGTCGGCCGAGCTGTCGTCGGCGCCCGCGTTCTTCGCGGCGGCCGTGACGTCGCCGGAGCGTTTGGCCATGTCGAGGGCGAACGAGATGAACGCGACCACGTACACCGCCATCGCGGAGTACGTGAGCACGACCGAGTAGGTCGCGAGGTTCGTGGTCATGTCGTTCACTGGGGCATCCTAACTCCGAGGTCCGACGTGTGGCGCTGTGCGATGTCCGCGACGGCCCGTTCGAGGTTCGGGTCCTCGCCGCGTGCGAGTCCGGCGTACTCGAGGTCGTACTCGCCGCCCGCCGTGTCCGTGCGCGGGACGACCTTCACCCAGACGCGACGGCGCGGGACGAACAGCGAGGTGAGCAGGCCGAGGGTGGAGAGCAGGGCGAACCCGCCCACCCAGAGCTGCGAGGGGTCGTGGTGGACGTCGAGGGAGACGTACCGCTTGACGCCGTCGAACGTGATCGACCCGGCGCCTTCGGGGAGCTTCTTCGTCTGGCCGGGCTTCAGCGCGATGCTCGCGGTGTCCGACTGCCGACCGGCGATCTGGTCGAGCCCCTTGGTGCTGAGCGTGTAGACGCTCTGCGGGACTCCGCTGTCGAGCCCGAGGTCGCCCGTGTAGACCTGCAGCGTCAGCAGCGGGTTCTGGGTGTCCGGGTAGGCACTCGAGTAGGCGCCGCTCGCGAGCTTCGATGCCGTGGGGTAGAAGAACCCGACCATGCCGAGCTGGTCCGGCTTCGCGTCCGGCACCTTGATGACGCCGGTGGAGGTGTAGTTCGCGTCCTCCGGCAGGAACGGCACGACGTCCTTGAAGGCCACGTTGCCGTCGCCGTCGCGCACCGTGACCTGCATCGCGTAGCCGTTGCCGAGCAGGTAGACGTTCGTGCCGCCGACGTGCAGCGGATCGTTCACACCGAGGCGGCTGGTCTTCGGCTCGCCGCCCTTCTCGGTGCTCGTGACCGTGGCCGAGTAGTCGAGCGCCTGCCCGAGGGCGTCGAGGTTGCGCTCCTCGTACTTCGTCACGAACTTGTCGAGCCGGAGGTTGTAGCCCTTGAGGTCGGTCTGCTGGAACCAGCGACCGGGGTTGAACGAGTCGTACGAGCCGAGCACGTTCGAGAACGTCTGGCCCTCGACCAGCAGGCGCTGTCCGGTGAAGCCGAAACCACCGCCGACGCCGACCGCCAGGAGCACCCCGACGAGGGCGGTGTGGAACACCAGGTTGCCGGTCTCGCGCAGGTAGCCGCGCTCCGCGCTCACCGAGTCGCCGAACCGCTCGACGCGGTACCCGGACCGCTTCAGGATCGCCATCGCGCGCGTCACCGCGTGCTCGGCGGACGGGAGGCCCGTGGTCGCGTCGATCCCGGTCGTCCCGTCGATCATCGCGTCCGGCTGCACCGCCACGGTGCGGAAGCCCGCCAGTCGCGTCAGGCGCGCGGGGGTCTTCGGTGGACGGGTCCGCAGTGCCTGCCAGTGGTGCTTCGTGCGGGGCACGATGCAGCCGATGAGCGAGATGAAGAGCAGCAGGTAGATCGCGGAGAACCACACCGAGGTGTAGGTGTCGAAGACCTGCAGCTTGTCGAGGACCGGGTAGAGCTGCGGGTGGTCCGCCTTGTACTGCACGACGCCGTTCGGGTCGGCGGTGCGCTGCGGCACGAGCGACCCCGGGATCGCCGCGAGGGCGAGCAGCATGAGCAGGAACAGCGCCGTGCGCATGCTCGTCAGCTGCCGCCAGAAGAAGCGGAGGTACCCGACGAAGCCGAGCTTCGGCTGGTTGATGCCGCCGTCGGTGGGGCCGGAGCCGTCGACGTGGTCGGACGGTCGCTGCGGGTCGGAGGCGCTGTCGGCCCCGTCGCCTGCGCTCGTCGGGATGTGCTCGTTCAGGTCAGACCGCGGGGACAAAGCTCTGGATCACCGCCCCGACGCTCGACATGACGGCCGACCAGATACCGGTGACCATGAGCAGACCGATGACGATCAGGATCGCTCCTCCGATGATGTTGACGGTGCGCATGTGACGCTTCACCGCCGCGATGGCCCCCGTGGCCCAGCCGGCGCCGAGGGCGACGAGGACGAACGGGATGCCGAGCCCGAGGCAGTACGCCACCCCGAGCCACATGCCCTGCCAGGCGCTGCCCGACTGGACACTGAGCAGGTTGATGGCCGCCAGCGTCGGGCCGAGGCACGGGGTCCAGCCGAGGCCGAACACGATGCCGAGCAGGGGGGCGCCGAGGATCCCGGTGGCCGGGGTCCAGCTGGGCTTGATGGTGCGCTGCAGGAACGTGAACCGACCGACGAACACCAGGCCCATCGCGATCACGACGACCCCGAGGATCTGCGTGATGAGGTCGCGCCACCGCACGAGCCAGAAGCCGAGCGCGCCGAACACCGTCGTGTACGCCACGAACACCGCGGTGAACCCGGCGATGAACAGCAGCACGCCGAGCACCACTCGACCCCGACGCTGCCCGCCCTCGGCGACACCGCCGACGTACCCGAGGTACCCCGGCACGAGCGGCAGCACGCACGGGGACAGGAACGACACGAGCCCGGCGAGCGCCGCCACGGGCAGCGCGACGGCCATCTGGCCGCTCAGGATCGCGTCGGCGAAGGGGTTGGAGGTCACGGGTCAGGAGGCCTTGCCGGCGTCGAGCTCGTCGCTGACCAGGGTCTGCAGGATGCTCGTGCCGTCGATCGCGCCGAGGACCCGGGCAGCCACGCGGCCCTTGGTGTCGAGGACGATCGTGGCCGGCACCGCGTTCGGTGCGATCTGCCCGGACATCGCCAGCTGCATCGTGCCCGTGCGCTGGTCGAGGACCGTCGGGTACTGCACGTCGAAGGTGCGCTCGAAGGCGGCCGCGGTCGCTGCTTCGTCGCGGACGTTGACACCGATGAACGCGACGTCGTCGGCGTCGGCGTACTCGTCGTGCACCTGGTTGAGGTACTTCGCCTCGGCACGGCACGGGGGGCAGCTGGCGTACCAGAAGTTCAGGACGACGACCTTGCCGCGGAGGTCCTTCGACGAGACCGTGTCACCGTTCGAGTCCTCGGCCCGGAAGGTGACCGGGTCGGTGCGGTCCTTCGCGGAGACCTCGGTCACGGCACCGTCACCGGAGATGTAGTTCTGGGTCGTGCCGTTGCCGTACTGCTTCGCGATGCCGCCACTGTCCGACGAGCAGCCGGACAGGACGAGCACGGCTGCGACGGCCGTCGCTGCGAGGACCGCGAACCGCTTGCTGATGACGCGCGCACGCTTCGTGCTGTTCACACTGCTCCTTCGTCGACGGCGGTCGCGCGCAGTTCCTGCGCGGGGTCCGCGTACCCGACCTCGGTGAACCGACCGGTCGACGTGGCGGGCACACGTTCGACGGTGGTGATGCTCGACAGGTCACAGCGGCGCTTGCGCGGGTCGTGCCACAGGGACTCCCCCGCGAGCTTCCGGTGGACCATCCAGATCGGCAGCTGGTGGCTGACCAGGACGACGTCGCCCTCGTCCACGCTCTCCCACGCCGTGGTCATCGCCGCGAGCATGCGGTTGGCGATCGACTCGTACGCCTCGCCCCAGCTGGGACGCAGCGGGTTCGCGATCCACGGCCACTCTGCCGGGCGGCCGAGCGAGCGCTTCGTGAACCCGGGGGGCTGCCCCTCGTAGCGGTTCGTCGGTTCGATCAGGCGCTCGTCGAGCGTCACGTCGAGCCCGTAGGCGGCCGACCAGGGCGCAGCGGACTCCTGCGTGCGCTGCAGCGGGGACGCCACGATCCGACGCACGTCAATGCCGGCGTCCTTCCAGGCGGTCGCGGAGGCCTGCGCCATCCGCGTGCCGAGGTCGCTCAGCCCGAAGCCCGGGAGCCGGCCGTAGAGGACGCGGCCCGGGTTGTGCACCTCTCCGTGCCGGACGAGGTGGAGACGGGTCGCGGGCATGGGTTCCAGTGTAGGTCGCCCGCGGTTCCCACCGCCCCCTCAGGTGATTCATCGGATGCGGAAGCACTCAGCCGCCGAGCTCACCGGAGAGCCGCCCGTGCAGCGCGATCGACCCCGTGTCGAGGTTCACCACCTCGACGGTCGACCCGTGCTTCGCGAACCGCTGTTCGACCCCGTCGAGCGCCGCGACCGTGGACGCGTCGAACACGTGGGCGTCGGCCAGGTCGATGATCACGTGCTCCGGGTCCTCGGCGTAGGAGAACCGCGTGACGAGGTCGTTCGACGAGGCGAAGAACAACGCCCCGCGGACCCGGTACCGCACGGTGCGGTCGTCGACCGGCTCGCGCACCACGGTCACCACGTGCGCCACCCGTCGGGCGAAGACCAGGGCCGCCACGACCACGCCGACGAGCACCCCGGTCGCGAGGTTCTCGGTCACGACGACCACCACGACGGTGACGAGCATGACCGCGGTCTCGCCGAGCGGCATCCGCCGCAGGGTGCGCGGTCGGATGCTGTGCCAGTCGAAGGTCGCGACGCAGACCATGAGCATGACCGCCGTCAGTGCCGCCATCGGGATCTGGGCCACGAGGTCGTGGAGCACGATCGTCAGGACCAGCACCGAGACCCCGGCCGCGAAGGTCGAGACGCGGGTCCGGGCACCCGCGGTCTTCACGTTGATCACCGTCTGGCCGATCATCGCGCAGCCGCCGGTCCCACCGAAGAAGGCGGACGCGATGTTCGCGACGCCCTGACCCCACGACTCGCGCCACTTGCTCGAGCCCGTCTCGGTGATGGAGTCGACGAGCTGCGCGGTGAGCAGGGTCTCGATCAGCCCGACGATCGCGACACCGAACGCGTACGGAGCGATGATCTGCAGCGTCTCGAACGTGAACGGCGTCGTGATGCCGCCGAAGCCCGGGAGCGCCGTCGGCAGTTCACCCTCGTCGCCGACCGTCGGCACGGCGACGCTGAACACCATCGTGAGACCGGTGACGACGACGACCGCGATGAGCGGCGCGGGGATCGCCTTCGTCAGGAACGGGAAGCCGACGATGATCGCGATGCCGAGCACGGTCAGCGGCCAGACGATGAACGGCACGTCGTCGCCGAGCAGGTTCGGCAGCTGGGCGGTGAAGATGAGGATGGCCAGGGCGTTCACGAACGCGACGTTGACGCTGCGCGGAATGAAGCGCATCAGCCGTGCCACCCCGAGGAACCCGAGCACGAGCTGGAACACGCCGCCCAGGACGATCGCGGGCACCAGGTACTCGATCCCGTGCTCCCGGACGAGCGGGGCGATGACGAGCGCCACCGAGCCGGCTGCGGCGGAGATCATCGCGGGGCGACCACCGACGATCGAGATCACGATCGCGATGACGACGCTCGAGAACAGGCCGACCGCAGGATCGACCCCGGCGACGACGGAGAACGAGATCGCCTCGGGGATGAGGGCCAGGGCGGTGACGATGCCGGCCAGGACCTCTCGGGTGAGCATGCGGGGCGAGCGGAGGGCGGCGAGGACGCTCGGGGCCGTCGGCGCGTGTGTGATCACGGACATCGATCGGAACTCTACCCTCACGTGAGGGTAGAGTCGTACGCCGTGAGCACCAGCGACGTCCCCGACACGATGCACATCGGCGAGCTCGCCGACCGCGCCGGCATGTCCCTGCGCACGATCCGGCACTACGACGAGGTCGGGCTGCTCGTGCCGAGCGGCCGCACCACCGGCGGGTTCCGGGTCTACACGGCGCAGGACCTCGAACGGTTGCTCGTGATCCGCCGGATGAAGCCGCTCGGGTTCACGCTCGACGAGATGGCCGAGCTGCTCCGCGTGGTCGACGCCCTCGCGACGAAGGACCCCGAGGACGAACCAGCGCTGGCAGCCCGCCTCGACGCGTACCTCGAGGATGCCCGCGCCCGGCACGCCAAGCTCGTCGAGCGGGCCGGCATGGCCGAGGAGTTCATCGGCACGCTCGGATCACTCCGCGCGTCGCTCCCCTGATGTCGCGGTGTCCTCGGCGAGCACCCTGGCGCGCATGCGCTGCCGCTCGAGTTCGAGCTTGAGCTCCCCCTCCTCAACGTGCAGCTGCCAGTCGATCGCCCCACGTTGCGCCCAGTCCCACATGCTCTCGCCAGGCGCAGGACCGATGTACGGCCGCTCCGCGGGAACCGTGTCCTCCTTCCGAACCAGCTCTCGCCAGGCACGGCGCAGACGAGTCGTCATCACGGTCTCCTCTTCTCGATGAACAGTTCCGCAAGCACCCTCGCAGCGGGTTCTTCTCCGGCAGGCACTTTCTGCATGTCGTACATCGCCTGTGCCAGGTTCCGGCCGATCTCGCGGCGCCCGACCTCGGCCGCGGTGATCAGCTCGAACACCACGGTCAACCGCGCCCAGTAGCGGTCCCGTTGCTCCCGCGCGACATCCCGCCGCCACCGGATGACCGCCCACAGCCCACCGACGACCGCCACGAGCAGCGTGAACGCCGTCGTGCACAGTGCAGCCACCACCACCGCGACCGCCGCAGGCGGCCAGGCCGCGAGCTCCCCCGTCTCCGTCCCCACCCGGTCCCCCTCTCGTCCCGCGACCCGGCCACGTCGAGAACGCTACGGAGTCCACGCACGCCGCCACGGGCCTCCCGGCCATCGGTGGAGAACGCCGGACGCAGGCGGCCCTGTGGAGGAAGGAACCCTGCCGCCCACGCCCCCGGACGCAGGCGGTTAGACTCGACCACCGTGATCGAACGCACCCGCATCGCCGACCTGGCAGCCCTCCCCGACGGTCCCGTCTCCGTGGCCGGATGGGTCGAGACCGTCCGAGACCAGAAGAAGGTGCAGTTCGTCGTGCTGCGCGACGAGACCGGCGCCGTCCAGCTCGTGAACCCGGCGACGCGCGAGGCCGAGGACGGCGACGACGCGGCACAGTCCGCGCTCGCGACCACCAACGAGATCTCCGGCCTGGCCCACGGCACCTTCGTGCACGTCACCGGCACGCTGAAGCACGACGAGCGCGTGAAGCTCGGGGGACTCGAGGTCAAGATCGGTGCGCTGCAGGTGGTGAGCGCCGCGATCCCGGAGACCCCGATCGCCGACGACTCGTCGCTCGACAAGCGTCTCGACTGGCGCTTCCTCGACCTGCGCAACCGCAAGCAGAACCTGATCTTCCGCATCCAGACGACGCTGGAGCACGCGTTCCGCACGTACTGGGTCGACCGCGACTACATCGAGATCCACACCCCGAAGCTGATGGCGTCGGCGTCCGAGTCGCGCGCCGAGCTGTTCCAGCTCGAGTACTTCGAGACGACCGCCTACCTGGCCCAGTCGCCGCAGAACTTCAAGCAGATGGCGCAGCCGGCCGGCTTCGGTGCCGTGTTCGAGATCGCGGACGCCTTCCGCGCCGACCCGTCCTTCACGAGCCGCCACGCCACCGAGTTCACCAGCGTCGACGCCGAGTTCTCGTGGATCGAGTCCCACGAGGACGTCATGGCGATGCACGAAGAGGTCCTGGTCGCCGGCATCACCGCCGTCAAGGAGAAGTACGGCAAGGACATCGCGGAGGTCTTCGGCTTCGAGCTGCAGGTCCCTGCGACGCCGTTCCCGCGCGTGACCCTGGCCGACGCGCGCAAGATCGTCGCCGACAGCGGCTACGACGTCGTCCGCGCCGACGGTGACCTGGACCCCGAGGGCGAGCGCCGCGTCGCCGCCTGGGCGAAGGAGCACCACGGCTCCGAGTTCGTGTTCGTCACGGAGTACGACGCCTCGATCCGGCCGTACTACCACATGCGGAAGCCCGGCGACCCGTCGGTCACCAACAGCTACGACCTCATCTTCAACGGCGCCGAGATCTCCACGGGTGCACAGCGTGAGCACCGCGTCGACGTGCTCGAGGCGCAGGCAGTCGAGAAGGGTCTCGACCCGGAGGAGCTCGGCTGGTACCTCGACTTCTTCCGCTACGGCGTCCCGCCGCACGGCGGCTTCGGCATGGGCCTCGCACGCGTGCTGATGCTGATGCTCGGTGAGCCGTCGATCCGCGAGGTCACGTACCTGTTCCGTGGCCCGACGCGCCTGACCCCGTAGTCACCAGCGAGTGAGCAGAAAAGGTCGCCTCCGGAAATCGGAGGCGACCTTTTCTGCTCACTGGACGCACGCAGCACATGCAGCGCCGGGGGCGGGACGGGACGGGAGGCCCGGCTCAGCTCTCCCAGTCGATGGCGGCCCGCGCCGTGACCAGTTCGCGGATCTCCGCTGCCGCGGCCTGGTGCTCCGGGTGCACCTGGTACGCGTCGAGTCCGGCGAGGTCGTCGAAGGTGGCGACCACGGCGACGTCGTGGTTCTTGTCCGGGTAGGCGACGTTCTCGACGACCTCGAGCGACCGGATCGACTCGACGGTGCCGACCAGACCGGTCAGGAGTTCGCGGATGCGGGCGATCGACGCGGTGCGGTCGAGGTCGGTCCGCAGGGACCAGGAGACGACGTGGGAGATCATGCGCGGGCCTCGGCCTTCTCGAGCGCACGTGCGAGCCGGTCGGCGTCGACGTGCCAGTTGCTGTGGACGCGCCCGTCGATCAGCACGACGGGGATGTCCTCCGCGTACTCCTGGCGGAGGGCGTCGTCGTCGAGGATCGAGCGTTCCTGCAGGGTGACCCCCGGGTGGTCGGCGACGACGCGTTCGACCACGGGTCGGGCGTCGTCGCAGAGGTGGCATCCGGGCTTCGTCAGGAACGTCACTGCGGGCATGGTCCCATCGTAGTCCGGGAACGCGAAAGCCCCGGCGAACCGGGGCTTCTCGTGCAGGTCCTCCGACCTGCGCAGACCTGTGAGGGTCTACTTCTTGTTGCGGCGCTGGTGACGCGTCTTGCGAAGGAGCTTGCGGTGCTTCTTCTTCGCCATGCGCTTACGACGCTTCTTGATGACAGAACCCATGTGGACCTCGCTCGGACTGATGCTGATGTACGGACACCGGGCCGAAGAGACCGCGGAAAATCAACCTGCCCGAGTCTACCGGCTGCCCGCTGTGATGTCGAACGCGCGCTCAGCCGACGTCCGCCACGCCACCGCGCAGCACGTCGGCGACGGCTGACTCGGGGACGCGGAAGGAACGGCCGAAGCGGATGGCGGGGAGCTCACCGGCGTGCACCATCCGGTACACGGTCATCTTCGAGACGCGCATCATCTCGGCGACCTCAGCGACGGTGAGGAAGCGCACGTCGTCGAAACTGCCGGTCATGGTCCGCCTTCGGGGCTCGCACGCGCGCTGCGCACGGGAGTGGTGTGACCTGTGTGGTCAGTGGCAACTGTAGAGGCGTGTGCGACCCGGTGTCCAGGATCAGTCCGCGCCACGAGCCCACCTGCCGTGCCGCGGAATCAGTCCTCGTCGCCCCGGCGGGTGAAGCGCTTGCGGCTGCGGTCGACGACGCGCTCCCAGCCCTGCTGCGCGCCGGAGATCGCCGCGGTCGCCCGGTACGACGCCTCGGCCATCACACGACCGAGCTCGGTGCCCACCTCCACCGTCGCCTTGCCGGCCGTGCCGTTCCGGCGGATCGACACCGGCTGGCCGTCCGGCGTCCACGCGGTGGTGGCCGGGGTGCCGTCGGCGTCGACCGCGCCCGTGAACGGCAGGACCCAGTCCTCCAGGTGCACGAGCGGCTCCGGGTCGAGCCGGTAGTAGCGGTGCTGCCCCTCTTCGCGACTGGTGACGAGCCCGATGTCGCGCAGGACACGCAGGTGCTTCGACACCGTGGGCTGGCTGACCCCGAGGCGTTCGACGAGCTGGCCGACGCTGAGCTCCCCGCCGGTGACGTCCGAACCGTAGGCGGACAACAGCGTGCCGAGCAGCTCGCGCCGGGTCGGGTCCGCCACGACGGAGAAGATGTCGGCCATGGGGCAAGGCTAGCCGGGGCACCACGGATGTACCATGACGAACCGTCCCGGCCCATGTCCTCGGAGGCATACGCATGCTCGACCGAACCGAGCCGATCCCGCACCACGTGAGTGTCGGCCGACGGCGAGCGAGCCGGATCGCGACGGTGCTGCGCTCGTCGCCGTCCCGACTGGCGATCGTCGTGTTCATCGCGCTGATCTTCCTGTTCACGGTGCTCTTCATGACGCCGTGGGCCACCGCGGACCGCAGCAGCACCCACTTCGCGGACGCCCTGTTCACCGCGGCGTCGGTGGTCTGCGTCACCGGGTTGTCCACGGTCGACATGGCGACGCACTGGTCGGTGTTCGGCAAGGTCCTGGTGGTCATCGGCACCCAGATCGGCGCCGTCGGCGTGCTGACGTTCGCCTCGATCCTCGGCCTGTTCGTCACCCGCAAGCTCGGCCTGCGCGCCAAGCTCATGGCGGCCGGCGACTCGAACCCGCTCCGCACTCACCACGGCGCCGTGCCCGAGGGACAGGCCGTCCGGCTCGGCGAGGTCGGCACCCTGCTCGCGACCGTGGCGGTGAGCACGCTGTCGATCGAGATCGTCCTCGGCCTGCTGCTCCTGCCGTCGGTGCTCATCGCCGGCATCCCCTTCTGGACCGCGGTCGGCGACTCCTTCTACTACGCGGCGATGGCCTTCACGAACACCGGGTTCTCGCCGAACGCCGACGGCCTCGACCCGTTCGCCCACGACTACTGGTTCCTGACGCTGCTGATGATCGGCGTCGTGGCGGGGTCCATCGGGTTCCCGGTGATCCGTGCCCTGACGAAGCAGCTGCGCACCCCGCGGCGCTGGCCGATCCACGTCAAGCTCACCCTGGCGACGAGCGCGATCCTGCTCCTCGGCGGCGCGGTCGTCTACACCGCCCTCGAGGCGTCGAACCCGACGACCTTCGGCGAAGAAGGAGCCGGGCGCACCGCGTTCCAGGCACTCTTCCTGTCGACGATGACCCGCTCGGGAGGCTTCTCGCTCGTCGACTTCGACCAGCTCAACGGCTCGAGCCTGCTCGTCACGGACATGCTCATGTTCATCGGTGGCGGATCCGCCTCGACGGCCGGCGGCATCAAGGTGACGACCCTCGCGGTGCTGTTCCTGGCCGCGGTCGCCGAGGCCCGCGGTCGCCAGAGCATGGAGGCCTTCGGTCGCCGGATCCCGAGCGACGTCCTGCGGGTCGCGGTGGCCATCGTGCTCTGGGGAGCGACGATCGTGGCCGTCGCGACCGTGGTGCTCCTGCAGATCACCGACGACTCGCTCGACCGGGTGCTGTTCGAGGTGATCTCGGCCTTCTCGACCAGTGGGTTGTCCTCCGGCGTGTCCGCGGACCTGCCGGAACCGGGCAAGTACGTGCTCGCCGCCACCATGTTCCTCGGCCGGGTCGGTACAGTGACCATCGCCGCTGCCCTGGCCGCCAGCCAGAGCCGGCAACTGTTCCGCCGTCCCGAGGAGAGGCCGATCGTTGGCTGACCGCACCCGTTCGTCGCACCAGCACGGTGCCATCAGTCACGACGCTCCCGTCCTCGTCATCGGGCTCGGTCGCTTCGGGGCCGCCACCGCCGGGCAGCTCGAACGCCAGGACCGCGAGGTGCTCGTCGTCGACACCGACGCCGGACTGGTGCAGAAGTGGTCCGACCGGGTCACCCACGCGGTGCAGGCGGACGCGACCGACATCGACGCGCTCCGGCAGATCGGCGCGCAGGACTTCGCCATCGCCGTCGTCGGCACGGGCAGCGACCTGGAGTCGAGCGTGCTCATCACGGCGAACCTGGTCGACCTCGGCGTCCCGCAGATCTGGGCGAAGGCGATCAGCCGCTCACACGGCACGATCCTGTCCCGCATCGGCGCCAACCACGTCGTCTACCCCGAGCGTGAGGCCGGCGAGCGCACGGCGCACCTGGTGTCCGGCCGGATGCTCGACTTCATCGAGTTCGACGACGACTTCGCCGTGGTCAAGATGTTCCCTCCGCGCGCGGTCCGTGGCAAGGACCTCGCCACCACCGTGATCCGCACGCGCTTCGGCCTGACCGTGCTCGGCATCAAGCCGCCCGGCAACCCGTTCGTGCCGGCGACGCCGGACAGCGTCATCGGCGAGGACGACGTCATCATCGTCTCGGGTTCCGAGACCGACCTGGAGCGCTTCGCCGCGTACGAGTAGCGACCGCAGGACGGACGGGAGGCCCGTGGCGGCCTCGCCCCGGGCCTCCCGTCCGCACTGTGGCTGCGTCCACGACGCGGTGTGCGTCTACGACGCGGCGATCTCCTCGGCACGCGCGATCGCGGCACGCGACGCACGCAGCAGCGTGTCCGCCAGGTCGGCGTCCTGCAGCACCGCGACTGCCCGTTCCGTCGTGCCCTTCGGGCTCGTCACCGCGCGGCGCAGGTCGGCGGGCTCACGGCCCGACCCCTCGAGCAGCTCGACCGCGCCGCGGACGGTGCCCTGCACCATCGTCGCCGCCTGCTCGTGGGTGAACCCGAGCTCCTCGGCGGCACGCTGCCACTGCTCGATCAGCAGGAAGACGTAGGCGGGACCGGAACCGGACACGGCGGACAGCGCGTCGAGCTGCGACTCCGGCACCTCGATGACCTCGCCCGAGGCGGTGAACACCGACGACGCCAGTGCGACGGCCTCGGCGTCGGCCGAGGTGCCCGCGCTGATGCCGGTGACGCCGTGGCCGACGCCGATCGGGGTGTTCGGCAGGGCACGGACGACGCGGACGCCGTCGGGCACCCGTGTCTCCATGCTCGCGGTGGTGGTGCCGACGGCGACGCTGACCAGGACGGCGCCGGGCTCCAGGTCGTCGGCGACCTCGTCGAGTAGGTCCGCCATCATGTACGGCTTCACGCCGACGACGACGAGGGCCGCGCCACGGACGGCCGAGCGGTTGGCGTCGGGGTCGGTGTCGCTCGCGGTGGCGTCGAGACCGCGCTCCCGGTGGGCAGCAGCGGACGCCTCCGACTTCGTGGTGAGGGTCACGGTGGCCGGGTCGAGTCCCGCGGCGAGCAGGCCGTCGAGGACCGCGCCGGACATGGAGCCGACGCCGAGCAGGGCGGTGCGGGGCAGGTCGATCGTCATGCTCCCGACCCTACCGACGCCACCCGCCTAGGATCGTGTCGCAGACCACGAGAAGGGGACAGCTGTGAGCGCTTCCGGAGGCACGAAGGCAATCTTCGCCGCACTCGGTGCCAACATCGGCATCGCGATCGTGAAGTTCATCGCGGCGGCGATCAGCGGATCGGCGTCGATGCTGGCCGAGGGCGTGCACTCCCTGGCCGACTCCGCGAACCAGCTCCTCCTGCTGCTCGGTGGCCGGAAGGCCCGGCGAGCGGCGGACCAGGAGCACCCGTTCGGCTACGGGCGTGAACGCTACGTCTACGCGTTCGTCGTCTCCATCATCCTGTTCTCGGTCGGCGGTGTGTTCTCGCTCTACGAGGGCATCGAGAAGCTCGCCCACCCGCACCCGCTCGAGAACTGGTGGCTCCCCCTGGTGGTGCTCGTCATCGCCATCGGGCTCGAGGGCTTCTCGCTCCGCACCGCCCTGCACGAGGCCCGACCGCAGAAGGGCTCGCAGAGCTGGGTGCAGTTCGTCCGCCGCGCGAAGGCCCCGGAGCTGCCGGTCGTGATGCTCGAGGACACCGCGGCGCTGCTCGGCCTGGTCTTCGCCCTGTTCGGCGTCGGCCTGACTGCGATCACCGGCAACGGGGTGTTCGACGCGATCGGCACCATGCTGATCGCGGCGCTGCTCATCACGGTCGCCGTGGTGCTCGGCATCGAGACGAAGAGCCTGCTCGTCGGCGAGGGCGCGACCGCCGCCGACGTCGAGCGCATCAAGCAGGCGGTGCTCGACGGCCCCGAGGTCGACGCGATCATCCACCTGAAGACCCTGTACCTCGGACCGGACGAGCTGATGGTCGGCGTGAAGGTCGCCGTCGACGGGGACCGCCGGCTCGGTGACGTCGCCGCCGGCATCGACACCGTCGAGCAGCGTGTCCGGAGCGCCGTGCCGATCGCCCGGGTGATCTACGTCGAACCGGACGTGCTGCGCACCGGGCCGCAGCCGCCGACCGAAGCGATCGTCATCCTCGCCGCGGACTGAAGAAGTCGTCGAGCAGCTCGGCACACGCCTGCTCGAGCACGCCCCCGATGACCTCGGAGCGGTGCGGCAGCCGGCGGTCCCTGGCGATGTCGTAGACGCTGCCGCTGGCGCCCGCCTTCGGGTCCCACGCGCCGAACACGACCCGGGGCACCCGTGCGGCCATGACGGCGCCGGCGCACATCGGGCAGGGCTCGAGCGTCACCACGAGCGTGTGCTCCTCGAGGTGCCAGTCCCCCGTCACCGCCGCTGCAGCACGCAGCGCGAGGACCTCGGCGTGGGCCGTCGGGTCCTGTCGCGCCTCGCGCTCGTTCCGGCCGGTGGCGACCACGACGCCGTCGCGGTCGAGCACCACGGCGCCGACCGGGACGTCGTCGGTCTCCAGGCACCGTCGAGCCTCGTCGAGCGCGCGCTCCATCGCCGGGACGAACGGGCGGGCTGCGGGCTCCTCCACGGGACCTCCTGACGGTCGACGGCACGCTAGGCTCGACCCTATGCGAGTCCACGTCGCCGACCACCCGCTCATCACCCACAAGCTCTCGGTGCTCCGCGACCGTACGACGCCCTCCCCCACGTTCCGCGCGCTGACCGAGGAGCTCGTCACGCTCCTCGCGTACGAGGCCACGCGGGGCGTCCGGGTCACGGCGACGCCGATCGACACGCCGGTGGCGCACACCATGGGCGTCGCGATCGCCAAGCCGCGGCCGCTCGTCGTCCCGATCCTCCGCGCCGGGCTCGGCATGCTCGAGGGCATGGTCAAGCTCGTCCCGACCGCCGAGGTCGGCTTCCTCGGCATGGCCCGCAACGAGGAGACGCTCGAGCCGCAGACCTACGCCGAGCGCCTGCCCGACGACCTGTCCGGGCGGCAGTGCTTCGTGCTCGACCCGATGCTCGCCACCGGTGGCACTCTCGCCGCCGCGATCGACTTCCTGTTCGCCCGCGGTGCGCAGGAGATCACGTGCGTGTGCATCCTCGGCGCCCCCGAGGGGCTCGCCATGGTCGAGCAGGCCGTCGGCGACCGCAACGTCTCGATCGTCCTCGGTGCGCTCGACGAGAAGCTCGACGAGAACGGGTACATCGTCCCGGGCCTCGGCGACGCCGGCGACCGGCTCTACGGCCTGGCCGAGTAGCGCAGACCCCGCCACTTCTCGGACTGGAGGCGCGGTGCCAGCTGGCACCGCGCCTCCAGTCCGTCGTGGCGCGCGTCGCGCCCACCGCACCCGCCCGTTCCGGGCGTACCAGGTCGTTCCGGGCGTACCAGGTCGTTCCGGGCGTACCAGGTCGTTCCGGGCGTACCCGGTCGGTTCTTTCCACCCGGTACGCCCGATTCCACCTTCCATCGCGGGTGCAATGGGAAAGAACGGGCGTGGCACTCGACGTCCGTGCGGTCACGCCCACCGCACCGTCCGCGCGGACGGTTGACACCGCGTTGGTATACCGCAGATACTCGTCACATGACTGCAACCGTGTCCACCCGCGTCCTCTCCGAGGCGTGCTCCTCCGCAGGGGCAGTGGGGACCGTCGGCGTGATGATGCCGACCATGCCGGTCATGCGTTGTCGAATGTGTGCCTGATCGGCACCCGTTCCAGCCGGATCCCCCGCGACACCACCCCCGTCGCGAGCGCGTGATCCCCGGGTGACGGACACCGTCGGCGACGCGCACCACGTCACGAGGTCTGTCTCCCGTTCCCCCGGGTCGGCCCCGGTCCGCAGCAGGACCGCAGGGCACATCGGCGTACCGCCGCACCCGGGATGACGCATTCGACACCGGCCGCCGCGCCACCAGCGCACCGGCCACACCGCCCGGAGAACCACCATGTCGCTCACCATCGCCCAGCCCCGCACCGCGCTCCGCACCGCACCGGCTCCGACCGACCTCGGCACCGTGACGCCGATCCGCCCGCGCCCGGCCTCCCCGGCGGCCACCGGAGCGGCCACCGTGCCGACGAGCCCCGTAATCGCGCCGCAGCGGAACCGCGCACTCCCCGACGGCACCGAGGCCCGCGGCTTCGCCCTGTACGTCGGCATCGACGAAGCGAAGGCCGCCGCCGCCGGCACGACCCTGGCCGCGGTGGTCGAGCAGCTCAAGGCCCTCACCGCGCAGCTCGTCCCGTCGTCCGAGACGTACGCGGCCGTCGCCGTCGCCGCCGAGCACTCCGGTGGCCGTGACGTCGACGTCGTCCGCCTCGCCCTGCAGGACCGCTCAGCGGTGGCCGCCCGCAAGCAGGCCGAGAAGCCCGAGCCCGAGGAGACCGGCGTCGTCATCGACATCTCCCGGAAGCGCGTGACCCTCGACGGCGAAGCGGCGCCCCTGACCTACAAGGAGTTCGAGCTCCTGCAGTTCCTGGTCCTCCGCGAGGGCCAGACCGTCGACCGTTCCGCGATCATCGAGGGCCTCTGGTCGGACGGCGAGGACGAGACCCCGAACGAGCGCACCATCGACGTGCACGTGCGTCGGCTGCGCTCCAAGCTCGGCGCGTTCGAGGAGATCGTCCGCACCGTGCGCGGCGTCGGCTACCGCTTCGACCGGCACGCCGACGTCGCCGTGCGGTACGCGTCGACCCCGTCGCCCGACCTCTTCTGAGCGTGATCGGTTGCTCTTGGTGAACTCGCAGCGAACCGGCCGCGGAGAGGCTGGCGCGCCGTTACCGCTTCGTTATACAGTCGGTTGCGCAGGCAGTGTTTGCTGTGGCACCGCCTGTGGAATGTGATTGCAGGAAACTCTTGGTGCAAGGGAGAGGGCCGGTCGCCGACAGGCGGCCGGCCCTCGTGCATGTCGCCCGACTCCTGTCGGACCCCGTCGGTAGTGTGGTCAGACCGTACGACCGGAGGGAACGCGAACGTGAGCGAGACACGCCGCAGTGAGAAGGCGACCGCCGTCGCTGCCTGGGAAGCGCTCTTCCGCGCCCAGGTCGCCGTGATGCGGAGTCTCAACGCGGACTTCCCCGGCGACGAGATCTCGTTCAACGAGTACGACGTCTGCTTCAACCTGTCGACCCAGCCCGGCCGCCGCTGCCGCATGCGCGACCTCACCGGGCACCTCCTCCTCACCCAGCCGAGCGTCAGCCGTCTGGTCGACCGACTGCTCGCCCGCGGCATCGTCGAGAAGCAGCCGGACCCGACCGACGCCCGCGGGGTGATCGTGGCGCTGACCCCGCACGGCTTCGACGTCTACCGTCAGGTCGCCGTGCAGCACGCGGCGAGCATCGCGCAGCAGGTCGGCGCCGGGCTGTCCGACCCCGAACTCCGCACCCTCACCGAACTCTGCACGAAGCTCCGACTGGCGGTCGGCACGACTCCGGGCCGGCGGTCGACGGTCCGCCCGGTCGCTGCGGATGCGGCCACGGTGTGACCGGCGCGATCGTCTGGCTCCGTGACGACCTGCGGCTGTCGGACAACCCGGCGCTCCGTGCGGCGATCGACCACGGTGGCGACGTCACGGTGGTGGTCGTCCTCGACGAGCAGTCCTCCGGGCTCCGTCCGATCGGTGCCGCGAGCCGCTGGTGGCTGCACCACTCCCTGACCGCCCTCGATGCCGACCTGCGCGAGCGGGGCTCCCGGCTGGTCCTCCGGCGCGGCGCCGCGGCGAAGGCGATCGACCAGCTCGTCGCCGACACCGGGGCGGACGCCGTGTACTGGAACCGTCGGTACGGCGCCGTCGAGCGGGACATCGACGCCGGCATCAAGGCGGCCCTGCACGACCGTGGCATCGAGGCGCACAGCTTCGCCGCGAACCTGCTCTGGGAACCGTGGACGGTGCTCACCGGGCAGGGCGAGCCGTACAAGGTCTTCACCCCGTTCTGGAACGCCGTCCAGGCGCTGCCCGAACCGCGCCACCCCCTGCCCGACCCCGACGACCTCCCGGCGGCGGCCGACATCACCGGTGACGCGCTGGCCGACTGGGCACTGCTGCCGACGAAGCCCGACTGGGCCGGCGGACTCCGTGACGCCTGGAGCCCGGGCGAGCACGGCGCCCAGCAGCAGCTCGAGCACTTCGTCGAGCACGCGCTCGAGGACTACGACCAGCGCGACGAGCCCGCGATGGAGGCCACGAGCAGCCTGTCGCCGTTCCTGCGGTGGGGCGAGATCAGCCCGTACCAGGTGTGGCATCGCCTGCACGAGCGGCTCGAGCCCGCCCAGCGCCAGAACGCCGCGGCGTTCCTCCGGCAGCTGGCGTGGCGCGAGTTCAACTGGAACGAGTACTTCCACTGCGACGACATCGCCACCGTCAACGTCCGTCGGAACTTCGACGCGTTCCCGTGGCGTGACCCGGAAGCGGCCGAGCTCGACCGCTGGCGGCAGGGTCTGACCGGATTCGACCTGGTCGACGCGGGCATGCGCGAGCTCTGGCACAGCGGCGCCATGCACAACCGGGTGCGGCTGGCCGCCGGCAGCTTCCTCGTGAAGAACCTGCTCGTCGACTGGCGCGTCGGGGAGCAGTGGTTCTGGGACACCCTGGTCGATGCCGACCCCGCCAACAACGCGGCGAACTGGCAGTGGGTCGCGGGCTCCGGCTTCGACGCCGCCCCGTACTTCCGCGTCTTCAACCCCGATCGGCAACTCGAGCGCTTCGACCCGCACCGCGAGTACGTCCACCGCTGGGTCCCCGCCGACGAGCTGCGCCCCGAGCCGATGGTCGACCTGAAGGCGTCGCGGCAGCGGGCGCTCGACGCCTACGAACGGATGCGGCGCTCGTGACCGGGTCGCACCCCGCGATCGCTGCGATCGTCGACCAGGTCGACGAGCTGTTCCGTGCTCGCGTCGAACAGGGCATCGCGCCGAGCAGCGTGTGGGGCGTGTTCGACCGCTCCGGCCTCGTCGCGTCCGGCGGGCACGGTGACCGCGGTGACGGCCGGAGCCCGGACGCCGACACCGTGTACCGCATCGCTTCCTGTACCAAGAGCGTCACCGCCGCGACCCTGCTGACCCTCGTCGCCCGGGGTGCACTCGACCTCGACGCGCCGATCACCGACTTCGTGCCGGCCTTCGGCGCCGTCACCCTGCCGACCCCGGACTCCCCCGTCCCCACGGTGCGGATGCTGCTGACGATGTCGGCCGGGTTCCCCACCGACGACCCCTGGGCCGACCGGCAGGAGTCGATCTCGGACGCCGAGCTCGACGAGGTCTTGCGCGGCGGCCTGCTGTTCGACTCGCTGCCCGGCACCCGCTTCGCCTACTCGAACCTCGGCTACGCGCTGCTCGGCCGGGTCGTCGCCGCCGTGACGGGGCAGCCCTTCACCGCGGCCGCCAGCGAGACCGTGCTCCGTCCCCTCGGCCTCACCGACACGGTGTTCAGCGCCGCCGAGTCGACCGGCTTCGTGGTCACCGGTGTCCGCGGACACGAGGGCGACTGGGAACCCCTGCCGATGACCGGCCCCGGTGCCTTCTCGTCGATCGGCGGGCTCTTCTCGACCGTGCGTGACCTGGCGCGCTGGGCGACGCACCTCGGTTCGGCGTTCTCCGCCGCACCGGAACCCGGCCCGGTCTCCCCCGCTGACCGCCGGCTGATGCAGCAGGCGATGCGGGTCGTCCCGTCGTCCGTCGTCCCGGGTTCTGCCCGCGCGACGGCGTACGGCTTCGGGCTGTTCGTCGAGCAGGACGACCGCTTCGGCGAGCTCGTCTCGCACTCCGGCGGCTACCCGGGCTTCTCCGCGCACATGCGGTGGTCCGTGCGCGACGGCTTCGGGGTCGTCGCGTTCGAGAACGCCACGCAGGCCAAGGTCTCCGCGGTCGCCCAGCAGGCGCACGACCTCGTGCTCGACGCGGCGCTGACGGCTCACACACCCGACGCGCCGGGAGCCAGTACCGACGTGACCGGAGCGAGCACCGGGGTGGTGGCGACCACCCGCGCGACGCGAGCCGCCCAGGTCGCCGTGACGCGCCTCCTGGCCGACTGGCGGGACGACCTGGCGGACGCGATCTGCACGCCCAACGTGGCGATGGACGTGCCGTACGACCGACGGCGGCGGGCTGTGGCGCAGGCCGTCGCGGACGTCGGTGCCGACCTCGGTGCCGCACCGGTGTCCGAGTACTCGGCGGCGCCGTCGCACCTGCGCTGGTGGCTCCCCGGCACCTGCGGGCGACTGCGCGTCGAGATCCGGCTGGCGCCCGCCGCCGCGGGGCGCGTCCAGACCCTGAACGTCGTCGCTGAACCGTCCGAGCGCTGATCTGACGGCGCGCTGAACCGTCGGAGCGCTGGTCTGACGGCGCGCTGACCCGACGGCACCACGGAGGCGCGCCCGCCTCAGACCGGCGGTCGTCCGCCCACGAAGCCGAGTGCCCGCGCGGCGACCCGGGTGCCCTCGCGGGCTGCAGCACCGACGCGGACCGGATCCGTCGCCCACGCACGGACGAACCCGGCGACGAAGGCGTCCCCCGCCCCGATGGTGTCGACGACGGTCGCCGGTGTCGCGGGCACCCGGTGGACGCTGCGGCCCCGGCGCCCGATGAACGCGCCGTCGGCCCCGGCCGTGACGACGACCAGCGGGACGTGCTCGGTCAGCCGCCGCACCGCGGCGTCGAGGTCGTCACCCCCGGCGAGGGCGAGCGCCTCGTGCTGGTCGGGGAAGATCACGTCGACGCCCCGCAGGGCCTCGAGGAACCGGTCGGCACCGATCGCCTCGATCACCGCCACCGACGAGGGGTCCACCGCCACGCGCGCCGGCCCCGTCCGGGCGCACGCCACGAGGTCGGCGAGCCGGTCGGCTCCGCCGCCGAGCATGGCGGCCCCGGTCAGGTGCACGATGTCGGCGCGGGCGACCACCGACGGCGGGACGTCGGCGGCGCTGATCTTCCCGCTCGCGGCGGGGTCCGACATCGCGGTGCGACCGTGGTCGTTGCGGACCGAGACCACGACCCCGGTGGACGTCATCGCGTCGTACCGCAGGTGGGCGCGGACCCCGGCGTCCTCGAGCGCGCGCTCGTGGCGGTAGACGTCATCGACCCCGACCCGGGCGACGACGTCGACCTCGGCCCCGAGCCAGCCGAGCCACGTGGCCGTGTTGCCACCGGCACCGGTCGGCCGGTGGCGGATCTCCGCAGCGGGGTCGTGCACCCCGATCCGGTGTGCGGTGGTGTGCACGAGGACGCCGTCCAGGACGTCCCCGACGACCAGGAAGCGTTTTCCGGCGCCGCGACGACGGCCCGCGACCACCCGTCCGGCGCGGGTCCCCTCGGGCCGTGACGGCGGCAGAGCGCCCTCGTACGGCATGGACATCCGCAACAGTCTACCCGGAGCCGAGTTTTTCTCCGTTTCTATCGGTGAAAACGGAGGTTTCGCGGAGAGATCGCACACAACGACCAATGGTGTCACTGATATACCGGCTGCTAGTATGTGGGCGGTCGCGCGACCACCGCCCCGACGACGGAGATGCCATGCCCAGGAAGCCCGACCCCACCCGCAAACCCGCGATCCTCGAGAAGGTCGTCGACCACTTCGTCGAGACCAAGATCGAGGACGTCACGGTCCGGGGCCTCGGCCGCGTACTCGGGACGAGCGCCTACCCGGTCGTCTACCACTTCGGCTCCCGCGACGCCCTGATCGACTCCGTCGTCGAGCACCTCGCGACCTCGCACCGAACGCCCGCGCTCGACCCCGCCGCCGACACGGACGCCCTCGCCGATCACCTGGTCGCGACCTTCGGCGGGCTCGACGACACGCACCGTGCGCTGGCCGCACGGCTCACCTTCGAACTCGGGTCGGTCGAGTCCCTCGACGGGCGTGACCGGCAGCGCCGCGCGCACCGCTGCCAGGTCGCCGCCATCCGGGCCTGGTGCCGAGCACACGGCGCCGACCCCGTCCTCGCCGAACGTGCGGCCCAGCACACGGTCATGGCCGCCCGCGGAGCCCAGTGGGGCGCGCTCGTCGACGGCGCGCACACCGATGCTGACGCCGCACTGCGTCGCATCGCCCACGACCTGGCAGCCAGCACGGCCGCCGCAGACCGCGCGCGCTGAGCGCACGCGCGAACGCGATCGCGGACCGCTCGCGTACCCGGCAACGGCGCACGGCCCGGAACGTGACCCGGACCACGAACGGGAGGCACGGTGCCAGCTGGCACCGTGCCTCCCGTTCGTCAGGTGGTCACCGTGGTGACCCGCCGACGCGGATCAGAGCGTGACGAACCGCTGCGACTTCGCGTTCTCGAAACGAGCGGCGACGTTCTCCCAGTCGACGATGTTCCAGACGGCCTTGACGTAGTCCGCCTTGACGTTCAGGTAGTCGAGGTAGAAGGCGTGCTCCCACATGTCGAGCATGAAGATCGGGACGAGGCCGAACGGGATGTTGCCCTGCTGGTCGAAGAGCTGGAACGTGGTGAGCTTCTGGCCCACGGTGTCCCAGGCCAGCACGGACCAGCCGGAGCCCTGGATGCCGTTCGCGACGGCGGCGAACTGCGCCTGGAACTTCTCGAACGAACCGAAGAACTCGTCGATCGCCGCGGCGAGCTCGCCCTCGGGGACCTTCGTGTCCGGGCCGAGGTTGGTCCAGAAGATCGAGTGGTTCACGTGACCACCGAGGTGGAACGCGAGGTCCTTCTCGAGCTTGTTGATCGCGCCGAAGTTGCCGGACTCACGGGCCTCACCGAGCTGCTGCAGCGCGGTGTTGGCACCGGTCACGTAGGCCTGGTGGTGCTTGTCGTGGTGCAGCTGCATGATCTTGCCGCTGATGTGCGGCTCGAGCGCGGCGTAGTCGTACGGCAGTTCCGGCAGGGTGTACTCAGCCATGTGAGGTCCTTTCGATCAGTGGGTTGTGGACGCGGCTCCGCGGCTCACGAGAGCCGGGAACGATCGGTGAGGGAGTGGAATTCCCGGTTGTGGTAGACCAGCGGCTCGCCGCGGTCGGCGCCGACGATGATGTCGAGCACCTCGGCCACGACGACGGTCGAGCTGCCGATGGGGGTCGTCGACAGCGGTCGGCAGCGGAGCGCACTCGCCGCACTCGGCAGGTAGCGGTCGCCGGACGGCAGGGTGCCCCAGATCGGGTCGTCAGCGGCCGGGCTGCCGGTCGAGGCGAAGCGCTTCGCCAGTGCGACCCCGAGGGAGTCGACCAGGTGCACGACGAACAGCGGCGCACCGAGCACGACCCCGGCCGAGCCGGAGTTCGTCGAGAGCGAGAAGACCAGCACGGGCGGGTCGACGGCGACGCTCGCGACGCTCGAGGCGGTGAGGCCGGTCGGTCCGTCGGGGCCTTCGGCCGTGATGACGGCGACGCCGGCAGGGTGCCCGCG
This sequence comes from Curtobacterium sp. MCLR17_043, assembly GCF_003224215.1. Lineage (NCBI taxonomy): Bacteria > Bacillati > Actinomycetota > Actinomycetes > Micrococcales > Microbacteriaceae > Curtobacterium > Curtobacterium sp. MCLR17_043. The sequence goes on from NZ_QKLH01000002.1 coordinate 221,656, forward strand.
GAAGGCGGACTTGTACGCGTCGGCGATGGTTGCCGGTGCTTCGTCGGGCATGGTGATCGTGGTCGTTCCTTCGGGAGGGGCTGCCGTCACTCGGCGGCTGTCACCCAACGTATGACCTGAACCCTGGTTGAGGTCAACGATTCACAGGTTCGGGCGTGGCCGGGCGCGCCGTTGCGGGCGCTTCGTGAGCAGGAATGGTCGGGTCACGCACGGCGACCCGACCATTCCTGCTCACGAAGCGCAGCGGCGCTCGCGGCGCAGCGCGCGCCCGCGCGGCCGCTCAGCGGCGCTTGAGCATGACGAGCGCACCCGCGGCCGCCACCACCATGAGCACCGCGGCGACACCCGCCGTGATCGTCACGCCGGAGTCGAAGGCCGCCCGCGCCGACTCGAGCAGCACCTGCCCGGCGCTGCCGCCGAGCTGGCCCGCCGCGGCGACCGCGCCGCCGAGGGTCTCCTGCGCCGCGATGTGCGCCGCCGAGGACAACCCGTCGGGCACCACGACGTGCGCCCGGTAGGTCGTGGCCAGGATCGTCCCGAGCACCGCGGTGCCGAGCACGGCGCCGATCTCGTACGCCGTCTCGGACATCGCCGACGCCGCACCCGCCTTGTCCGCCGGTGCCGTCGAGATGATGAGGTCGTTCGTCACGGTCTCGGACGCGCCGATCCCGATGCCGAGCAGCACGAACGCGAACGCCAGGGCGGCGATGGAGGCGTGGTGTCCGAGGACCGCGACCAGGGCGTACGCCGCCGCCGAGAACAGCAGCGCGACCGACACGACCCAGCGCGGGGCGACACGCGCCACGATCGGCACGACCGCGAGCCCGGCGACGATGGTCAGGACCGACCCCGGGATGAGCACGATGCCGGATGCGAACGGGTCGAGCCCGGCCACGAGCTGCAGGTGCTGGGCGATGAAGAACAGGAACCCGGTGAGCGAGAACATCGCCGCCAGGTTCATCAGCACGCTGCCGGTGAAGGCCGTGCTGCGGAACAGCCGCAGGTCGAGCATCGGCGTGCGGGACCGCAGCTGGCGACGGACGAACGCGATGCCGCACACGACACCGACGGCGAGCATGGCGATCGCGAGGCCGCGCTCCTCGGGGTGCACGACCGACTTGATGGCCCACGCGATCGGTGCGAGCGCGCCGAGGGACAGGAACATGCTCGGCAGGTCGACCGGCCCGGGCATCGGGTCGCGGGACTCCGGCACGCAGAACGGCACGCCGACGAGCATGAGCACGAGGATCGGCACCGCGACGAGGAACACGCTGCCCCAGTGGAAGTGCGCGAGCAGCGCGCCGCCGACGAGCGGGCCGAGGGCGTTGCCGGCCGCGAACATCGTCGACCAGACGGCGAGCGCCATCCGCCGCTCCCCCGCGTCCACGAACACGTTGCGGATGATCGAGAGCGTGGCGGGCATGAGCATCGCGCCGAAGACGCCCATGGCGATCCGGGCCGCGACGAGCATCCAGGCGTCGGTCGCGAAGGCCGCGGCCACCGAGAACAGTGCGAACCCGGTCGCCCCGATCACCAGGATCCGCCGGCGGCCGATGCGGTCACCGATGCTGCCCATCACGACGAGCAGGCCGGCGAGCACCAGCGGGTACGCGTCCACGATCCAGAGCTGCGTGGTCGCGTCCGGGTTCAGCGCGCGGCTGATCGACGGCAGCGCGAAGCTCAGGATGGTGTTGTCGACCGAGATGAGCAGGACCGGGAGCATGAGCACGGCGAGCGCCAGGAACCGTCGGGCGCGGCTCCCGGTGACGCGGGTGGCGACGGGGCTGGTGAGCAGTGCGGACACGGCGGACTCCTGGGACTTCGAGCCGGACCAGGTCGACGGCGGGTGGTACGTGGGGCAGACGAGACGGGACGCGGGATGGACACGCGCCCCGTCAGGACTCCGTTAGTGTACCGTCCGGACGGTTTTGGTTGCAAATGCAACTGACGACGGCCAGGAGGCCCGTGGCGGTCCCGCCACGGGCCTGCGGACGATCCCCTGGTGGCGTCGTCGGGCCTACGCCGATTCGCGGAGCAGCAACCGGTGGCGCACCGTGCGCTCGACGGCCGCGCCCGAGCGCGGCAGCTCGCCCGCGAGCATGCCGAGCGCCAGGTCGAGGGCCTGACCCGCGACCTCGTCGAGGTCGACGGCCAGCGTGGTGAGCGTCGGTGCGACGAGCGTCCCGAGCGACAGGCCGTCGACGCCGACCACGCGGACGTCCCCGGGGACGTCGACCCCGGCACGACGGCAGGCCGACAGCACGCCGAGCGCCAGCACGTCGTTGAACGCCAGGACCGCGTCCACCCGCCGGTGCTCGGCGAGGATCCGCTCGGTCTGCCCGGCGCCGGCCTCGGCGGTGGGCGCGGACGCGACGACGAGGTCGGGCAGGTACCCGCGCCGCCGGAGTGCCGCGACCATGTGCTCCCCGCGCTGACTCGGCGCGCCGTCGGCGGCGGCGTCGAGCACGACGGGGTGCTTCACCCCGACGTCGACGAGGTGGTCGGCGAGGTCCTCGATCGCGGCGGTCGGGTCGATCCGGACCGCGGCGCGGGTCACCGGCCCCGAGGGGTCGAGCTCGACGACCGGGACCGAGCCGAGCCGTTCGATCCACTCCGGCGCGCGGGACCCGAGGTAGCCGATCACGACGTCGGTCTGGGCGCCGAGGGACTCCACCATCCGGTCCGAGTCGCTCGCGAGCCCGACGTCGGCGAGCATGACGTTCCACCCGCGGGCGGCGGCCAGGCCGAGCACCGCGGATGCGAGTGCCGGTGCGTAGGGGTTCCGCAGGTCGTTGACGACGAGCCCGAGCTGGTGGTCGCCACCCGTGACGAGCCCACGGCCGAAGCGCGACGGACGGTAGTCGAGCGCCGCCGCGGCCTGGAGCACGCGGTCCTTGGTCGCCGCGCTGATGCCGGACATGCCGTTCATCGCGCGGGTGACGGTCTGCCGGGACACCCCGGCGGCCGCGGCGACGTCGATGATCGTCGCGCGGCCGCCCGGGGTCAGGCGCGGAGGTCCAGCCATGCCACCTGTTCCGGGGAGAGTTCGACGGAGAGGCCGGTCATGGACGACCGGGCCTCCGCGATCGTACGGGGTCCGAAGAGCGGGAACGTCGGGAACGGCTGGTTGAGCACGTACGCAAGGGCGATCGCCGTCGCGGGGACGCCGAACTGCTCGCCGAGCTCCCGCGCACGCCGGAGCCGCTCGAAGTTGTCGTCCGAGTAGTAGCAGCGGACGAGTTCGGCGTCGCTGGTGTCCTCGGGCGTCGCGCGGCCGGTGAAGAACCCGCGGGCCTGCGAGGACCAGGGCAGAAGCGGGACCTGGCGTTCCTCGAGCCACGCCTTCGACGCCGCATCGGTCGCGTGTTCGCAGCCGTCCCACGGCACGTCGTACGCCTCGGCGAGACCGAAGTGGTTGCTGAGCACCTCGAACCCGTGCTTGCCGTTGGCGCGTGCGTAGGCGTTCGCCTCGTCGAACCGTGCGGGAGTCCAGTTCGAGCCGCCGTACACACGGATGCGGCCGGCCCGGCGGTGCTCGTCGAGCACGTCGACGAACTCCCCCACCGGGATGTCGGGGTTGTCGCGGTGCATCATGTAGATGTCCGCGTAGTCGGTGCCCTGGCGCTCGAGGCTCTCGAGCAGCTGGCGGGTGATCGACTCCGGGTCACAGTGCGGGGTGTGGGCGCCCTTCGTGATGACGACCACGTCCTCGCGGATCCCCCGGTTCTGGATCCACTTGCCGAGCCTGCCCTCGAGCACACCGCCGCCGTAGATGTAGCCGGTGTCGAAGACGTTGCCGCCCTGCTCGACGAACAGGTCGAAGATCGCGCTGGCGTGTGCCAGGTCCGGCTGGTTGTCGACGCCCATCACCAGGCGGGACATCCGCTTGCCGACGCCCGGCACCTCGCCGTAGCGCATCGGGTTGCCGTCCTGCACGGTGAGCGGCCGGCCGGACACGGTCGGGATGTCGGCGGTCTCCGCCTCGAACGGGTAGCGCAGGCCGATCGCCGCGCGCCACCTGTCGAGCGTGCGGGCGGTGGCGAGGGTCTCGTCGATGGTCATCTGCGCCGCTTCGACCCCGCCGGCACGCAGGGCGTCGGTGGTGGCGTCGGCTTCTCGGGCGTAGGGGTGCTCACCCGCGAACGACAGCGAGCGAGGGGGTTCGTCGACGGTGTGGATCTCGATGGTGGGATCGTCGCCCAGGGTCCACGGGTCGGTGAGCACGATGCGACCGCGCGAGCCGTACACCGACACGGCGTTGTCGTCCTGCACGAAGACGCCGGTCCGGACCGTCGCCGTGATCCCGCCCCGGTAGGTGAGCTGCGCGACCGTCCACTCGTCGACCCCGGTCGGCCCGAGCGTGCCCGTGGCGGTGAGGTCCACGGGCTCGGCGACGGCGACCCCGGTCGCGGCCTGCACGATCGCCGCGGCCATCGTCACCGGGTACCCGCCGACGTCGAGGATCCCGCCGCCGGCGGTGCCGACGTCGAACAGTCGACCGGTGCGCTCGCCCGTCCGGAACGCGAACGAGGCGTCGACGTGGGTCACGTCGCCGATCACGCCGTCGCGGATCAGGTCGAGCAGTGCCGCGGTCTGCGGGTGGAAGCGGTACATGAACGCCTCGACGAGCGGCAGACCGGCCTGGCGTGCGGCGTCCGTGAGCGCCATCGCGGTCCCGTGGTTCACGGCGAGGGGCTTCTCGCACAGGACGGCCTTGCCGGCCTCGAGTGCGGCGATCACGAGCCGGGCGTGCCCGGTGTGCACGGTCGACACGTAGACGGCGTCCACCCGCGGGTCGGCGAGGACCTCGTCGTAGGTCCCGGCGGTCACGTCCGTGAACCCGAACCCGGCGGCCTCGTCGGCGAAGACCTGCGCCCGCTCGGCGGACGAACTGCCGGCCGCGACCAGGACGCCCCCGCTGGCGGGCAGCTGCGAGAGGAAGCGTCGGGCGATGCCGCCGGGGCCGAGGACGGCCCACCCGGGGCCGTCGGTGGTGGTCGAGGTCGGAGTGGTGGCGGTGTTCGCCGTCTGCGCTGACATGCGGATCCTTGTCGTCTCGTGAACCTTCACGGTCGGTTCGACGCTAGCGGGCGCCAGAGCGATCGGCAATGGTCCTGCGGCGATTCGTGAGCGTTCACGGCGGTGGCGGAGGAGCCGGCGTCCGCGACCCCCGGAACTGCTCCTAGACTCTGGGCATGGCCAGTGCCCGCGACCGTGTCCTCGACAGCTTCGTCGCCATCGTGTGCGAGGAAGGCGAGCGTCCCGCCACGCTCGACGCCGTCGCCGCGCGCGCCGGTGTCTCGAAGGGCGGCCTGCTCTACCACTTCGGGTCCAAGGCCGCGCTGGTCGAGGGGCTCTGCGAACGCCTGTCCGACCTGTCCGCGATCGACGTCGAGCGCATGCAGGACGCCGAGGACGGTGCCGCGCGCTACTTCGTCCGCAACTGCCTGTTCGTCGGCAGCGAGCTGGACCTCGCCCTGCTCGCCGCGAGCCGCCTGCAGCAGGCCGGCTACGAAGAGGCCGGACGCACCCTCGACGACACCGAGAACGCCTGGCTCGCGACCCTCGTCGACGCCCTCGGCGACGAGCCGACCGCGCAGGCCGTCAAGCTTCTCGGCGACGGGCTGTACCACCAGGCCTCACTCGGTGCTGCGAGCGAGGTACGACCGAAGCGGGGCAGCGTCGACATGGAGACCCTGCTCACCGTCGTCGACCGTCTGATCGCGACGCGACCCGGAGCGTGAACCGGCACACCCCCGGCTGGGGATAGACTGGGGAACGATCCACTCGTCGACACCCGGAGGTATCCCGTGGGCCGCGTCATCGCCGCTGTTTTCTCGATCCTGCTGCTGCTGGTGTCGATGTACCTGTTCGGGTTCGCCTTCCAGGTCGAGTCGGGCCAGGCCTTCGTCTTCATGGCCGGCGTGCTCCTGATGAGCCTCTCCTTCTTCCTGCCGATCCACGTGTTCGGCAAGCGCTAGCCAGCAAGCACTGCCGCGAGCCAGCAAGCACCGCCGCTGGCCAGCAAGCGCGGACCAGCAAGCACAGAACGGCCCCGCACCTCACCGGTGCGGGGCCGTTCTGCGTGGAGCGTCAGATCACGAGCCGATCAGACCGGGAGGCGCAGGGACCGCAGCGTCACCGCGGTGCTGATCGCCGCGTGTGCGGCCTCGGCGCCCTTGTCCTCCTTGGAGTCGGGCAGCCCGGCGCGGTCGAGTCCCTGCTGCTCGTCGTCCAGCGTGAGCACGCCGAACCCGACGGGCTTGCCGGTGTCGATCGCGACCTGCGTCAGGCCGCTCGTCGCAGCACCCGAGACGTACTCGAAGTGCGGGGTGCCGCCGCGGATGATGACGCCGAGCGCGACCGCCGCGTCGAAACCGGCCTCGAGCGCGGTCTTCGCGACCACGGGCAGCTCGAAGCTGCCGGGGACGGGGATGACCTCGGCCGTCGCCCCGAGCCGCTCGACCTCGCGCTGTGCGCCGGCCAGCAGGCCCGCGGCGATGGTGTCGTGCCACTGTCCGGCGATGACGGCCACCCGGATCCCGGTGCCGTCGACCTGGTCGCGGTCCGCCGCGCCTGCTCCGCTCATCGTGTCGTTCCTTCCGTGGGCGCTGCGGTCGCTGCCGCCGCCCGGTCTGCCGCGTCCAGCCACTCGGCGAGCGCGGCGATGGTGATGACGGGCACGCCCTCGCGCGCCCCGAGTGCGACGAGCGCCGGCAGCCGCATCATGCTGCCGTCCTCGTCGACGATCTCGCAGATCGCCGCAGCGGGCCGGAGCCCGGCTGCTGTGACGAGCTCGATCGCTGCTTCGGTGTGCCCGGCGCGCTCCCGGACCCCGCCCGGTCGTGCGCGCAGGGGCACCACGTGTCCGGGGCGGTGCAGGTCGTCGCGCACCGAGGTCGGGTCGGCGAGGACCCGCAGCGTACGGGCACGGTCGTGGGCGCTGATGCCCGTGGTCACGCCGACGGCGGCGTCGACGGTGACCGTGTAGGCCGTGCCGCGGACGTCCTCGTTGTGCGCCACCATCGGCGGCAGGTCGAGGGCGTCGGCGATCTCGGTGCTGAGCGGCGCGCAGATGAACCCGGACGAGTGCGCCACAGTCCACGCGATCCACTCCGGCGAGGCGAGCTCGGCGGACAGGATGACGTCACCCTCGTTCTCGCGGTCCTCGTCGTCGACCACGATCACCGGGCGCCCGGCGGCGATCGACGCGATCGCGGCCTCGATGCTCGACAGCCCGAGTGCCTGCGGGACGGCACCGGTCTCGGCGACCATCACCGGGCCTCCGATCCGACGGTCTCGAGCGACTGCGCCGCGGCGTCGAGCCGCAGCATGCGGCGGACGTGCCGTGCCAGGACGTCGGTCTCGACGTTCACCCGGTCACCCGGCACGCGGAGCCCGAGCGTCGTCGCCTCGAGCGTCTCGGGGATCAGGCTCACCTCGAACCAGGCCGCGTCGGGCGCGGTGTCCTCGGGTGAGACCGCGCTGACCGTGAGCGAGACGCCGTCGAGCGCGATCGAGCCCTTGTCGACCACGAGCGGGCTGAGCGCCGGCGCGAGCGAGAACCGCACGCGTCGCCAGCCGTCACCGTCTGCCGTCTCGAGCACCGTGGCGGTGCCGTCGATGTGGCCCTGCACGATGTGCCCGCCCAGGCGGTCACCCACCGAGGCGGCGCGCTCGAGGTTCAGGCGGTCCCCCACCCGGAGTGCACCGTGGGCGCTCATGTCGAGGGTCTGCTTCATGACGAAGGCGGTGAAGGTCTCGGGGGTCTGCTCGACGACGGTCAGGCAGACACCACTCGTCGCGATCGAGTCGCCGTGCCGGGCGTCCTGCACGACGACGGGGCCGTGGACGGTGAGCGCGACGGAGTCGCCCTGCTGCTCGACGGCGGTGACGGTGCCGAGTTCCTCGATGATGCCGGTGAACACTGGTGTCCTCTCAACGGGACTCCGGGGGCGTTCGACGATCGTCGGCATCGACGGACGGGTCGCACCCCACGGGTCGTGGGGTCGTCCTGTCCGCCCAGCGCGCCTCCCATCCGGACTTTCACCGTCGGTCCCGGAATCCCACCGGGTCAACCTCTGTCGGGTTCGCACCCGTCATCAGTTCGTGGACTGTCACCACCGGCTCGGAATTACACCGACCCCGGAGCGCTTGCGTAGTCGGAACGATACCCCAGGCCGCTGACGGCCGCGCCACGGTGGCAGCGCCGTCGTAACCGGGCGTCTCCCCCGGGCGCGGTGAGCACGTGGCACCCGCGGTCTCCGACGTCCGCGTCCGGCGTCCGGCGTCCGGCGTCCGCACTGCGACGATGCACGAGTCGATCGACGAGCGGTCCGTCGGAACATGCACACGCATCCGATGCGCCGACATGTTCCGACAGGACATCCGTCGATCCTCCGGTGTTCTGTCGCGGAACGCGCACGCCCCCCCGGGCATGGTGACGAGGGGCGCCACGGTGTGACGCCCCTCGATCACCCGCCGGTCAGTGCCGGCGACGGAGCACGAGCGTGCCCGCTCCGGCGAGGAGCAGCAGGAGCGCGAACCCGGCGGGCAGGACCGGCGAGCCGGCTCCCGTGTAGGCGAGCTCCGGCTGGCCGTCACCGGCCGCGGCGGCTGCCGCGACGGTCCCGGCGCTGGTGCGGACCCCGCTGGTGGCAGCGGTCGTGGTGGTCACCACACCCGCAGTGGAGGCCCGGGGCGGCTCGACGACGCCGACCACGCCCACCGGGATGGTCGCCGTGCCGGGCGTGGTGCCGGTGTCGGTGCCCGTCCCGTCGGTGGGGACGGTGCCCGGGTCGGTACCGGGGTCCGTACCGGGGTCGGTACCGGGGTCCGTGCCCGGGTCCGTGCCCGGGTTGGTCCCGGGGTTCGTGCCGGTGCCGGGGGTGGTGCTGGTGCCGTCACCGACGATGCCGATCCCGTTGCCGCCGATCGTGATCGGCAGGCTGATCACCGGGGTGACCTGGGTGCCGGAGAGCAGGCCGCCGTCGCCGGAGGTCGAACCGCCGGCCGTCGGGGTCGTGGTGCCGGTGGCCGGAGCCGTGGCGCCGCCGGTGCTCGTGCCGTCACCGAGGACGCCGATGCCGTTGCCACCGATCGTCACCGGGACGTCGACGACCGGGGACACCTGCGTACCCGAAGCCGTGCCGTCCGAACCCGAGGTCGTACCACCGGCCGCCGGAGCGGTCCCGGTACCCGTGCCCGTGCCCGCAGCGGGCGCCGTCCCCGTCGCGGTGCCCGTCCCGAGCAGCCCGATGCCGTTGTCCGCCACCGTGACCGGGATCGAGACGACCGGGGACACCTGCGTGCCCGAAGCCGTGCCGTCCGAACCAGAGGTCGAACCACCGGCCGCCGGAGCAGTTCCGGTACCCGTGCCCGCAGCGGGCGCCGTGCCCGTCGCGGTCCCGTCACCGAGGACACCGATGCCGTTGCCACCGATCGTCACCGGGACGTCGACCAGGCCGGTCACCTGGGTGCCGGAGAGCAGTCCGTCGGTACCCGAGGTGCTGGGTGCCGACGGTGCTTCGGCAGCCGGCGCCGGAGTGGTCGCCGCCGCCGGGGCGGTCGACGTCGCGGTGCCGTCGCCGAGGACGCCGATCCCGTTGCCGGCCACCGTCACGGGGACGGTCACGGCCGGGGCGACCTGGGTGCCGGAAGCGGTGCCGTCCTCGCCCGAGGTGCTCGGAGTGGGAGCGGCAGGAGCAGCAGGAGCCGGTGCCGGTGCCGGTGCTGCAGGCGCCGGAGCTGCCGCGGGTGCGGGTGCGGCGGCCGAGACCGCGTCACCGGCGACCGCCACGGCGTTGCCGCCGACCGTCACCGGTGCCGCGACGTCCGGCACCACCTGGGTGCCCGAGAGCGTGCCGTCCTGGCCCGAGGTGCTGGGGGCAGGAGCGGTCGTGGCCGGAGCCGGAGCAGGCGCCGGAGCGGCGGGCGTGGACCCCGTCGCCGTCGACACCGCGTCGCCGAGCACGGCGATCGCGTTGCCGCCGAGGGACACCGGGGCGTCCACGGAGGGGGCCACCTGGGTGCCCGAGACGGTGCCGTCGGCACCGGATGTCGTGGCCGCGTTCGCCGCAGCCGTGCCGCCGAGCGTGAGCCCGCCGACGAAGAGGGCGAACCAGAGCCCTCTGGAGACGTACTTGTTCATGGTCGTACTCCCTGATCGAGATCGTCACCGACCGCGGACGCAGCCGGGATGTGTGCGTGCCTGCCGTGGCGGACAGGCGCACCGATCTCAGTCAGGGGCGACGTCGTGCTCGCCGACGACCGATGCGGGGACCGCGTCGTCGGAGAGCGTGCCGCGAGACCCCGCGGCGAGGGAGACGATGTCGTCGGTCGAGCCGACGATGCCGACGGCTGCTGCGCCGCCGGAGGTCGAGGAGGCACTGCCACCGAGCACGCCGGCGTCGGCTCCGTCGAACGGGAGCCCGTGGCCCTCACCGTCCGCGGGGACGAGCAGCGCGTGTCCGCCGAGGGTCGCGTCCTGCACATCGACGGCCGAGACGACCGGGCCGACCGTTGCCGTCGTGGCGGCTACGTCGACGGGCTCCGACGGGCGGAGTCCGGCTGCGCGGTCGCCCACGGCATCGGCAGCGACGACGCGCGCGGATGCGGGTGTGGGTGCGATGGGCACCGTGGCGCCCTGCGGGGCGACGGTTCCGGGCCGGACGGGTGTGTTCGCGACCGGCACCGACGGGACGGGCCCGGCGGACGGGTTCGAGCCGCCGCCCACCGGGAGCGCGGGGACGTCGACGACGGGGTCCGTGCCTCCTGGCAGGGTGCCGCCGACGGACGGGACGACGCCCTCGACCACGTCGGGGACGGTGCCGACGGTCGTGCCGACCGAGCCGAGCGTGTCGTCGACCAGGCCCGTGACCGGACCGGTGACGGTGCCGAGGGCGTCGTCGCCGAGGACCGCGCCGACCACCGGGACGCTGCCGACCACGTCGTCGACGGTGTCGACGACGGCGGTCACGGGGCGCGCGTCCGTGACGCGTTCCACGGTTCCGGTGACGGGGCGCAGGACGTTCGCGACGGTGTCGGTGGCCGGCCTGGAGGCGCTGCTCACCTGGTCGACGACCTGTCGCACCGGGCGCGTGGCCGGGTGGGCCGCAGGGGCGGTCGTGGTCGGCTCGGCAGCCGGGGTGGTCGCGACCGGAGCGGGGCTCGACGGCGCGGGGGTTGCGGGAGCCGGAGCGGGGGCTGCGGGTGCCGGTGCGGGCGCTGCGGGCACCGGAGCAGGTACGGGCGCGGGGGCCGGAGCAGGTGCGGGTGTGGGTGCCACGGCCTTGCGGACGGGATCCGTCACGCCGCCGACGACCTTGCCGACCTCACCGGTCACGCCCTGCACGGTGCCACCGACGCCGTCGACGACGCTGCCGACGAGTCCGCGCTGCTCGGTCGGTGCGGCAGAGGTCGTCGCGGCGGAGGCCGGTCGCGCGCCGAGGAGCAGGGACAGCAGCACGAGGGCGGCGAGCGTCCCGACGCCCAGCAGCACGATGCGGAGTGCGGCGCGCCAGGGTGGGCGCAACGGGTGGTCCATGCGCTCACCTCCTGATCTCGGCTGCGCACGTAGAGTGGTTGACCGGCAATGTACGCCGATCCGGTCCGGAACACACCCTGTTTCGGAAGAAATTCTCAGGAAGGGCCGTCCGTGGTCTCGATCTTCAACGCTCCGACCCGCAACCTGGACATCGTCACGCTGCACGAGATCCTGCGGCTCCGCCAGGACGTCTTCGTCGTCGAGCAGGAAGCCGCGTACGGCGACATCGACGGCCGTGACCTCGAGCCCGGCACCGTGCAGTTCTGGGCCGGCAACGGTTCGGTGGACGCGACGCTCCGCCTGCTCCGCGAGCCCGACGGCACCGAGCGCATCGGCCGGGTCGCCACCGCGAAGCACGCCCGCGGCCAGGGGCTCGGCGCGCAGCTCATGGAGGCAGCGATCGCCGAGTCCCGTTCGCCGAGCATCGCCCTCGGTGCCCAGTCGCACCTGGAGCAGTGGTACGGCCGCTTCGGCTTCGTGCGCTCGGGCGACGAGTACCTGGAGGACCGCATCCCGCACATCCCGATGACCCGGAAGCGCTGACCCGACGGCGCTGTTCTGACCGCGCTGATCAGGGCTTTCGCGCGTCAGGCCCGCCAGCGCCGCAGTTCGTCGAACGAGCGGCCCTGCGTGGCCCGGTCGGCGACGAGGCGTTCGAACACGATGTTCGTCTGCGTCGTCGCCACCGAGGGGTCACCGCTGAGCTCGTCGGCCACGAAGTCCCGGAGCTGCTCGGTCGACTCGCACGCGATGTGCACGAGGAAGTCCTTGTCCCCCGCCAGGAACGACACGTCCTGCACGACGGGCACCCGCAGCAGGCGCTTGGCGAAGTCCCGCAGTTCGTGGCGGGCTGCGGCGTGCACCCGGACGGACACCATCGCCTCGATCGAGAACCCGAGCCGGGCGACGTCCACCTCGGCTCGGTAGCCGCGGATCACCCCGGCGTCCTCGAGCGCACGGACCCGTGCCAGGCAGGTCGACGGCGCGATGCCGACGGCGGCCGCGAGCCGGTTGTTCGGGATCCGGGCGTCGGCCGACAGGGTCCAGAGGATGCGCTCGTCGACCTCGTCGAGGCGCGGAGCGGGGTCGGGGCGACGTGCGGGACGGTCGGACACGCCTCGACGCTACCGCGACGGCGCGAGCAGGGCGCGGAGGGCGTCCTCGAGCGCGGCCGACACGACGGCGTCGTCGGCGGATGCCAGCGGTTCCACCGCGGTGGACTGCCGGAGCATCGACATCCCGAGCACCACCGCCAGCGCGATCTCGGCACGGACGAGCAGCTCCTCGGACCCCGCGCCGCCGACCGTGCCCGCGAGCCGTTCGGCGTACCGGCGCAGCGTCTCACGGCGGATGGCATCGGCGCCGTCGTCGCCGGAGGACCGGAGCAGGAGCATGAGCTGCAGGGAGTCGTCGTCGGTCGGGGCGCGCACGATGTGCGTGATGATGCCGGTCAGCGCCCGTTCGAGGCCCTGCTGGCTCGCCTCTTCGGCCCCCAGGTCGCGGACGACGCGGTCGAGGCAGGCGCGGAAGAGCCCCTCCTTCGAGCCGAAGTACCGGTTGATGAGGGCGACGTTCACCCCGGCGTCCCCGGCGATGTCGCGCACCGTCGTCCCGCGGTATCCGTCGAAGGCGAACCGACGCCGGGCGGCCTGCACGAGCAGGAGTCGGGTGGCCGCGGCGTCCTTGCTCATGGAGCGCAGCCTAGCGGTCCTCACAGGGATGTAAGCAAGCGTTGACATGCCCTCTCGAACGCGTACCCTCGTCATGTCAGCAATTGTTTACATCGACGACCACGACGACACGGAGCACGATGACCGACACCATGCAGAGCCCACGGACCGGCTCGCACCCCACCACCGACGGACGCCGGCCGAACAGCACGGCGATCATCGTCTACCTGTCCCTCGGCGGCCTGTCCTTCGCGGTCCTGCAGTCACTGGTCGCCCCGGCACTGTCGACCATCGGGCAGGACCTCGGCGCCTCCACCAGTGCGACGAGCTGGGTGCTCACCGCGTACCTGCTCTCCGCCTCGGTGCTCACGCCGATCCTCGGTCGCCTCGGCGACATGATCGGCAAGCGCAAGGTCCTGATCGTCGTGCTGTCGATCCTGCTCGTCGGCGCCGTGCTCGCCGCCCTCGCACCGAACCTCGGCGTCCTGATCGTCGGGCGCGCGCTGCAGGGCGCCGCCGGAGCGGTGATGCCGCTGTCGATCGGCATCGTGCGTGACGAGCTGCCGAAGGAGAAGGTCAGCGTCACGATCGGTCTGCTGTCGGCGATCTTCGGTATCGGTGCCGGTGTCGGCATCGTCGCGGCCGGGCCCATCGTCGAGCACCTGTCGTGGCACTGGCTGTTCTGGCTCCCCGCCGTGCTCGTCGTCATCGCACTGCTCGGTGCGGTCTTCGGGATGCCGGAGTCCCCGGTCCGGAAGCCCGGTCGCCTGGACATGGCCGGCACGTTCGTCCTCGCGGTGTCGCTCGTCGCCATCCTGCTCGCCGTCAGCGAGGGCGAGACCTGGGGCTGGGGCGACGGCAAGACCATCGGCCTGCTGGCCCTCGGCGCCGTCGCACTGGTCGTGTTCGTCCTGGTCGAGCTCCGGGTCGCCGAGCCGCTCATCGACGTCCGGCTCTTCGCGGTCCGCGGCGTCTGGACCGCCCACGTCGTCGCACTCGTCTTCGGGTTCGCGATGTTCGGCACCTTCGTCCTCGTGCCGACGCTGCTGCAGCTCCCGACGGCGCTCGGCTACGGCTTCGGCAAGGACGTCACCCAGGCCGGTCTCTTCCTGCTGCCGACCGTCGTGATGATGGTCGTCGCCGGGCCGATCGCGGGCATCCTGGTACGCAAGGTCGGCCCGAAGCCGCCGATGCTCATCGGTGGGTTCGCCATCGTCGCCGCGTTCGTGCTGCCGGCGATCGCACACGCCGAGCTGTGGCAGGTGGTGGCCTCCGGTGTCCTGACCGGCATCGGCATCGGCATGGCCCTCGCCGCCTGCTCGAACGCGATCATCGAGAGCGTCCCCGCGAACCAGACCGGTGAGGCCATCAGCGCCAACACGGTCGTCCGCACCATCGGCTCGAGCGTCGGCACCGCCGTCATCGCAGCGCTCATCACCTCGCACAGCACACCCCAGGGACTGCCCACCGACGACGCCTTCACCATCGGGTTCTGGGCGTGCACCGGTGTGGCGGTGGTGGCCGTGCTCGCCGCGCTCGCCGCGCCGTCCATGCGTGCCCGCCGCGCAGCGGCCGCCGCCCGTGGGATCGACGACCTCGAGGAGGTCACCGAGTAGGGCATCGGGCCCGACCACCGGGAGGCCCGTCCAGCGTCGTCGACGCGGGGCGGGCCTCCCGTCCGTTGCGCAACCTGGGAACGCACCGGGCACACGCGAGTCAGCGTGACGATCATCGGACCGGTCGCGTCCCGTCAGGGGACGCGGACCGCCGCGCCCGGACAGGAGACCCCATGAGCAGCACCGACCACGACGACACCACCGCTCCCGGACGGCCGTCGTTCCGCGACACCGTGACCGCCGGACTCGTGCAGAAGGCCCTCGAGCCGGTGCTGCGCGCCGTCCGCGAGGAGGTCGCCTCGGCGCGGCGCGAGATCGGCGAGCGCGCGAGCGGTGCGAAGACCGGGCTGGTGCTCACCGGGGTGGCCGTCGGGTTCGCCCTGACGACCCTGGTCGCGCTGGCCGGCTTCGCGGTGGCGCTGCTCGCCCTGGCGCTGCCGCTGTGGGCGGCGACCGGGATCACGTTCGTCGTGTTCGCGATCGTGACCGCGATCCTGTTCGTCGTCGGCCTGCGCGGGATCCGGCGGGGTGTGCCGCCGGTGCCGAAGGACACGATCCAGGCGGCGAAGCAGCGGGTGACGCACGCGGCGGACGCCCAGACGGACAGCGCCGCGCGCGACTGACGGACCCGACGGACCTGCGGCGGGGGCCGCGACCGCCAGCGCTCGCTCCGCTACATCGCCAGGGTCATGCCGACCACCGCGACGGTCATCGCGAAGACCTCGCCGCTGCGGACGGCCCGCCGGTCCTCGCGGCCCCACTCGTACCGGAGCAGCCAACCGCTGAACGCGCAGTAGCCGATCACGCCGGCGCCGAGCACCGCGGACAGGGCGATGCCGTGCCCGGCGTGGTCGCCGGCGACGCCCGAGGCGTGGCCCATCAGCAGCATGCCCGCCATCACGACGGCGGAGAGCGCGCGGTGGACGTCCATCGGCTCCGCGCGGCGACCGTCGGCGCGGCGGCGACGCATCACGGGCAACGGCGCGAGCAGGAGCAGGAGGGTCGCGGCGAACAGGGTCCACACCGCTCCGGCGTCGACGACGGGCATCAGCATCGCGACGAGCATCACGCCCGCCGGCACGATCACGCCCGGGCGCGGTCGGTAGCGGTCACCGACGATGCAGCACACGGACGCGAACTGCGGCACGACGAGCATGGCGTCGGCGACGGTCTCGTGCACGTGGGGCGTCCTCGGTGCGGCGGAGTGGTGCGGGGTGGGGTCAGTCCTCGGCGCGGGCAGCGGCCTTGGCGGCGCGCTCCTGCTTCACGCGGGCGTTCTCGGCGTGCACGGCGGCCTGCGTCGCACGCTCACGGACGAGCCACTCGGGCTTCTGCTCGAGCAGCGTCTTGATGTCCGCCGTCGTCAGTGCGTCGTCGATCCCCGCACGGCTCAGGCCGGAGATGGAGATGCCGAGCTTCTGCGCCACGACGGGTCGCGGGTGCGGGCCGTCGCGTCGGAGGTCCTCGAGCCAGGTCGGGGGTTCGGTGCGGAGCTCGTCGAAGGCGGTCCGCGTGAGGGGAGCGCTCTGGAAGGACTCCGGAGCCGCCGTCAGCAAGATGCCGAGCTTCTTCGCAGCCGTCTCGGGCTTCATGGTCTGTTCCTGCGCCATGAGGACAAGGGTACGGCCCCTATGCTCGTCTGCATGACCGCGGCTCTCACCATCGCCTTCGTGCCGGGGGTCTCCCCCGCAAAGTGGGCCCGTGTCTGGCGGGAACGCTTCCCCTCCATCGAGCTCCGGCTGCGGCCGATCGGCGCCGACGACGTCGACGACACGCTGGCCGGCGAGGCCGACATGGTCTTCGCACGCATGCCCGTGTCCGAGCAGCACAACGCCATCCCGCTCTGGACCGAGACGGCCGTCGTCGCGATGCCCAAGGACTCCCCCCTCGCCGAACTCGCCGAGGTCGACCTCGCCGACGCCGAGGTCCACGTGATCGACGCCGGCCCGGTGCCCGCCGACATCGACGGATCGCTCGACCTGGTCGAGTCGAACGTCGGCGTCGTCGTGCTCCCCCAGTCACTGTTCCGCGCCGCCAGCCGCAAGGACCTGGTCGGTCGTCCGCTCATGGACGCCGAGGGCACGCGCATCGCGCTGGTCTGGCGGGACGAGGACGCCACCGAGACTACCGAGGAGTTCATCGGCGTGGTGCGCGGGCGGACCGCCAACAGTTCGCGCCAGCCAGGAGGCCCGGATCGCGACGCCGACGACGACTCGCGTCCGGTTCGTGCCGGCGCCAAGGCCGGGTCGGGTGCCAAGGGCTCGTCCAGCGGGTCGGGTGGGTCCGGCGGGTCGGGTGCGTCGGGTTCCAAGGGCGGCGCCGCGGGCGCCGGCGGCAAGGCCAAGGCGAAGTCGCCCGGCAGCGGTAAGTCCGGCGCCGGCAAGAAGTCGAACACCGGCAAGGGGCCGACACCCGGACGCGGCAAGATGCGCGGGAAGCCGAGCCGGGGTTCCAAGGGCAACCGATGACGGACACGCGGCTGGCACTGATGCCGGCCACGCGCCTCCCGGCCTGGCTCCAGCGCACGATGGCCGAGTACGTCGAGTCGCGGATGCAGGCGGGCGAGACCCGCGAGCAGGCCGAGGCGAACGAGCAGCAGTCACGGGACCGCTGGTTCCCGGGCGGGTCCCCCGCTGACGGGCAGCTCGTGTGGGACGTCACCGACCAGGACGACACCGTCATCGGGTACCTGTGGATCGGACCGCTCACGCCGGGCAGCACCGACTGGTGGGTGTTCAACGTCGAGATCGACGAGGCACACCGGCGCCGCGGGCACGCACGGCGGGCGCTCGAGCTCGGGCACCGCGCCGCTGCGGAGCACGGTGCGACGAGCATCGGGCTGAACGTGTTCGGCTACAACACCGGGGCGCAGGAGCTCTACGCGGCGCTCGGGTACCAGGTGACGTCGGCGCAGATGCGGAAGCCGCTGGTCTAGCCCGCGGCGGCGGCTGCTGCTGCTGCCGCTGCTCGGGTCACAACACCCCGCGTGCATGGCCCCGAGCGGTCACGAAGTGTCGACTGGCCGCGCCCGGAACGACGTGTCGTGACCACTCGGCGGACACCAGCGGGGATTCGTGACCGCCTCAAGGTCCGCGTCAGCGCAGGACGGCTGCGGCGGCGCGGGTCACCCTCGCGCCGCGCGACTCCTCGGCTGCTGCGCGGGCCCGGGTGACGACGACGGCGTCGGCGCGCTCGGCCGATCCGTGGTCGAACGGCGGTTGCGGGTCGTACTCGATCTGCAACTGGATCGCCTCAGCAGCGGGCTGTCCAGCGAGCTCGGCCGCGAGCCACAGCGCCATGTCGATGCCCGCGCTCACCCCGGCCGCGGTGACGACGGCGCCGTCCCTTGCGATCCGGGCGTCCACCGGCTGCGCGCCGAAGGCCTCGAGCATCGGCTTCGAGGCCCAGTGGGTGGTCGCGCGTCTGCCGGCGAGCAGCCCCGCGGCGCCGAGCACGAAGGCACCGGTGCACACCGAGGTGATCCACGTCGCGTGCTCGGCCTGGCGCCGCACGAAGGCCACGACGTCCGGGTCGAGCATCGCGTCGAAGGCACCGTCACCACCGGGCACCACGAGCACGTCCGCGGGTCCTGCATCCCTGATCGTCACGGTGGGGACGAGCGCCAAGCCGCAGTCGCTCGGCACCGGGTCGAGCGTCGCCGCGACGTACTCGACGCGTGCGCCGGGCACGCGGCTGAGGACCTGCGCCGGACCGGTCAGGTCGAGCTGGGTCAGGTGCGGGAACAGCAGGAACGCGATCCGGAAGTCGTCGGCCATGTCGTGACCATAGTCCCGGCGAGGACGTGCGTCATGGGCGGGCTGGCTCGTGCTTGCTCGTGCTCCTGGGCTGGACTGGGCTCGCCTGTCAGCCCCAGATGCCGGAGGTCCCGCGCCGGTGGCTGCCCACCAGGTGGGTGTCGACGATGCCGAGCGCTTCCATCAGGGCGTACATCGTGGTCGGTCCGACGAAGGCGAATCCGCGCTTCCGCAGCGCCTTCGACAGGGCGAGGGACTCGTCGGACTTCGTCGGGACCTCGGCGGAGGACCGCGGCTCGGGCGTGGTCGCCGGCCGGAACGACCACACGAAGTCGGCGAGCCCGCCGTCCTGCCGCAGGGCGATCGTGGCGTTCGCGTTGGTGATCGTCGCGAGGATCTTCGCGCGGTTCCGGACGATCCCGGCGTCGGCCATGAGCCGTGCGACGTCGTCCTCGACGAAGGCTGCGACGGTGTCGGCGTCGAAGTCCGCGAAGGCGGCCCGGAACGCCGGTCGTTTGGCGAGGATCGTGCGCCACGACAGACCGGACTGGAACGCCTCGAGCGAGAGCCGCTCGAACACCCCGCGTTCGTCGCGGACGGGCATGCCCCACTCGGTGTCGTAGTACTCGCGGAGGAGCTCGTCCGACGACGCCCAGACCGGCCGGGCGAGGCCGTCGTCGCCGGTGACGAGGTCGGGCACGGGCGGGGCGTCGACGGGCTCGGTGCTCATGCGACCATCCTGGCGGGCGCCGCCGACAGCCGATCACTCACTCGGCGGGCGGGCCGTCCTGCGTCGCCTGCTCGTCCATCCACACGTACTCCCAGCGGTGTCCGTCCGGGTCGGTGAAGCTCCGCTGGTACATGAAGCCGAGGTCCATCTCCGGGCGGTCTTCGGTGCCGCCGGCGGCCACCGCGGCGTCGACGATGCGGTGGACGTCCTCCTTCGACGGGGCGCTGAGCGAGTTGATGACCTCGATCGTGTCGGCGTCGGCGATCGTCTTGTCCGTGAACTCGGCGAACTTCGCCGTCGTCAGGATCATGACGGAGATCGTGTCGGACACCACCACGCACGCCGCGGTGTCGTCGCTGAACGCCGGGTTGATCGAGTACCCGAGTGCCTCGTAGAACGCCTTCGAGCGCTCGAGGTCCGTGACGGGCAGGTTGATGAAGACCATCGTGTCCATGGCGGTTCCTTTCGTCACGCTCAACCTGGACCCACCCGGTCCAGCGCGCAACCGTTTCGCGGGGGAACCAACCGGTACACAATATGCTGGTCGGATGCGGGCGGACGTGGACGAGTCAGAACCCGGTGGTGGACGGGACCACACCGCGTACGTCCTCGCTGCGGTGATCATGCGGATCAACGGCGAGGACGAAGCCCGCGAGGCGGTTCGACGGGCGACCCCTCGGCGGATGCGGAAGCTGCACTGGTACGAGGCACTCGGAGAACAGCGACTCTCATGGCTCGCCCTCCTGCGGCATGCCGTCGCCATCGTCGTCGTCCGTTACGCCGGTCATCCGGCCCGGACGGAACGCCGTCGCAGGCGGTGCCTGGAGCGCCTTGCTTGGGAGCTCGATCAGCGAGGAGTCAGTCGCGTGGTCTTCGAGTCGCGCGGGCCGTCACGCGACGCGAGTGAGGCTTCGATGATGGAGTCACTCCGCGGTCGGGGCCTCGGCGCAGAGTTGCAGTACGAACACGTCCGAGGCGGTGTGGAGCCGCTGTTGTCACTCGCCGACATCGCCTGCGGGATGCACGTGCACGGCGCCGAGAGCGAGCACGTGCGATTGGAGGTCGTGCGGGCCGAGTGACGGTCCGGACAGCGCAAAACCCCGGTCCCGCGCTGGCTGCAGGATGCTCCGGGGCTCACTTTCGACCGAGCAGCACCCGATCGACATATCAATGCTACCCGCAACGCTCGGCCCCGGTCAAGGCGCCGGCCGCCGCGGCCGGAAACGACGAAGCCGCTGTCGTCCGACAGCGACTTCGTCGTTCCGCGTCTGGCCGGGGACGCCCGACCTGAGCGACCTCAGGCCAGCTCGCGTCCCTCGCCCGCCGCACGCTGGTGCGACTCGGCCTCGGCCTGGCCGATGATGTCCTCGGCGGGCACCGGGTTCAGGCGGTCCCAGAGGAAGAACAGGCCGCCGCCGACGAGCAGCGAGATCCCGACCCACAGGTTGATGTGGATCCCGCCGGTCTTCTCGGGGTCGGTGTTCCAGTGCACGATCCCGACGATGGTCGTGATCACGCCGTAGAGCACGAACAGGCCGCCGAGGATGCGGCGCAGGTCGAGTCGGCGGGTGGAGCGGACGAGGGCTGCCTTCTGCTCCTCGGTCATCGCGCCGGGGGTGGTGGTGTCACTCATGAGAAGTGGTCTCCTTCGCGGATCAGAGGAACGGGAGGTACAGGACGACGCACAGGACGAGCGCGACGGTGCCGAGCAGTGCGGGCGAGCGGTACCAGGCGGTGTCCGTCGCGACCGAGTCGCCGTGCAGGTCGATCTTGCCCACGCCGTAGACGAGTCCACCGAGCTCCTTCTCGTCCTTCGGCTTGGTGAGCATCGAGACGACGAAGCCGACGACCAGCACGGTGACGAACGAGATGATCGCGCCGTACAGGGTCTCCGCGGTCGCGGTGGCGAACAGGTCCGGGTTGACCAGGTAGGCGATCCAGGTGATCGTCGGGGTCACGATGCCGAGGACGTACCCCCAGAGCGCACCCTGCGTCGTCATGCGCTTCCACAGCAGGCCGAGGATGAACACGGCGAACAGCGGTGCGTTGAAGAACGAGAACAGCGTCTGCATGTACGTCATGATGTTCGACGCCTGGGCCGCGATGAACGCGGTCGCGATGCCGACCACGACGCCGACGACGGTGACCCAGCGGCCGGTCTTCAGGTAGTGCGGGTCGGGCATGTTCGGGCGGATGTAGCGCTGCCAGATGTCGTAGGTGAAGACGGTGTTGAACGACGAGACGTTCGCCGCCATGCCGGCCATGAAGGACGCCAGCAGACCGGTCACCGCGATGCCGAGCACACCGGTCGGCAGGTACATCTGGATGAGCTTCGGGATCGCGTCGTTGTAGGTCAGCGTGCCGTCGGCGAACTGGTTGCCGACGACGGCCGCGGCGATGAGGCCCGGGATCACGACGATGGCCGGGATGAAGAGCTTCGGGATCGCGGCGATGAGCGGGGTGCGGCGGGCCGCGGACATGTTCTTCGCCGAGAACGCGCGCTGCACCTCGGTGAAGTTCGTGGTCCAGTAGCCGAAGCCGAGCACGAAGCCCAGGCCGAGCACGATGGCGAGCCAGTTGGCGCCGATCGGGTTGGTGACGTCACCGAAGCCGGTGCCGGCCCAGGCCTGCAGGTGCTGCACGCCCTGGGTCTCGGTGATTGCCTTCGACAGGCCGTCCCAGCCGCCGACGCGGTGCAGGCCGACGATCGTCAGCGGGATGAGCCCGGCGATGATCACGAAGAACTGCATGACCTCGTTGTAGATCGCGCTCGAGAGCCCGCCGAGGGTGATGTAGACGAGCACGAAGCCGGCGGAGACGATGATCGCCAGCCACTCCGGCCAGCCGAGCATGGCCTCGATGACGATGGCCATCGCGTAGAGGTTGATGCCCGCGATGAGCACGTTCGACACCGCGAACGCGATCGCGTTCACCAGGTGCGGCGCCTTGCCGAAGCGGCGCAGCATGAACTCCGGCACGGAGCGGACCTTCGAGCCGTAGTAGAACGGCATCATCACGAGGCCGAGGAACACCATCGCGGGCACGGCGCCGACGAGGTAGTAGTGCAGGGTGGCCATGCCGATCTGGGCACCGTTGGCCGCCATGCCGAGGATCTCGGTGGCGCCGAGGTTCGCGGACACGAACGCCAGGCCCGTGATCCACGCCGGCATCGAGCGGCCGGACAGGAAGAAGTCCATGCTCGTCCGGACCTGCTTGCGGGCGGTGAACCCGATCCCGATGACGACCGCGAAGTACACGATGATCATCAGGTAGTCGACCCAGCCCAAGTCGAGCCGGATCCCTTCGTTCGCTGCAGCGAGAACCATTCACATCTCCACGTCAGTGTGTTGCAGTCGACAACTCTGCCGACCCGGACGGAGACGTTACACCGATTTGTGACCGTTCACATAGCCAGCGCATGCATCGTCCGAGCCGCGCAGCGCTCCCTCGGTTCGCTACGCTCGGCCCATGACCGACGCGTCGCGCATCCTCGTCCTCAACGGCCCGAACCTCGACATCCTCGGGCGCCGCGACCCGGAGCAGTACGGCACCGTGACGCTCGCCGAGATCGAGGCGATCGTGCACACCGAGGCGGCCGTGCACGGGCTCGAGGCCGACTTCCGCCAGACGAACCGCGAGGGCGAGCTGGTCGAGTGGCTGCACGAGGCGCTCGACGACTTCGCCGCGGTCGTCATCAACCCCGCCGCCTACGCGCACACCTCGGTCGCGCTGCACGACGCGGTGGAGGCCCTGTGGGTCCCCGTCGTCGAGGTGCACCTGTCGAACACGTGGAAGCGCGAGCCGTTCCGCCACGTCGACCACGTCGCCACCGCCGCGACGGCGGTCATCGCCGGCGCGGGCGCCGATGGCTACCGCCTGGCGGTCGCGCACGTCGCGTCCCTGCTCGGCTGAGCCAACGACCGGACGGGAGGCCCGTGGCGGCGTCGCCACGGGCCTCCCGTCCGCCATCTGGTCACGCTGGGTCGCGCCCGTTCCTTCCCATGGCACGCGCGATGCCTGGTGGTTCCGGGCATACCTGGTGAGAACTTTCGACCAGGGACGCCCGGAAGCACCAGGGACGCCCGGAAGAGCCGGGCGTGGGGATCAGAACTCGGCGGGGCGCCGCACGTCGGTCAGGCCGGCGGTGGCGAAGCCGCCGCGGATGAGCGGCACGGCCCGGCGCACGGCCTGGTCGATGCGGAGCTCGAGGTCGACGCTCGCGATGTCGTAGCCACCCTCGCGCTTGGTGAAGTCCCGCTCGTTGCCGAACACCCCGAGCGGCAGGGTCGTGGACTGGAAGAACCCGAACAGCGGGCGCATCTGGTGTTCGACGAGCAGGGCGTGCCGGTCGCTGCCACCGGTGGCGGTGAGGAGCACCGGGGTGTCGACGAGGTCGTACTGGCCGACCCAGTCGAAGAACAGCTTGAAGGCACCGGAGTAGGCCGCCCGGAAGGCTGGGCTGCCGACGACGAGCACGTCCGCGGACTCCACCGTCTCGAGGGCCCGGCGGGTGCGGTCGGACATCGTCTCGCGACCCGAGGCCGCTCCGAGGTCGGCCAGCAGCGGGCCGATCTCGATCGTCTCGGTCCGGGCGCCGTCGATCTCCTCGGCCAACCGGGCCACCGTCGCCGCGACCAGGGTCGAGGTCCGCGAGGGGTCCGATGGGCTGCCACTGACGCCGACGACCAGTTCTCCGCTCATGCGGTCGATGCTCACACGCTGCCGGGGCGGGCGGCACGTTCGTGACGACATGTGTCGGGTGCCAGTCCGTCGGGGTAGCGTCCGCGCCATGCAGACCTTCCTGCCGTACGCCGACTTCCGGGCATCCGCCGAGGTCCTCGACGACCGGCGGCTCGGCAAGCAGCGGGTCGAGACCCTGCAGGTGATGCGCGCCCTGACGCTCCCCGACTACGGCTGGCAGCACCACCCGGTGACGGCGATGTGGCGCGGGTACCGTCCGGCGCTGATGGCGTACCAGGAGGCCACGTGCCGCGTCTGGGCCGAGCGCGGGTACGCCGACACGTGTCTCGAGAAGACCCTGCTCGACCTGGGCCGCGTGCCGGAGGACCTGGCTGCCTACGAGCGGGGCGACGTGCCGATGCCGCCGTGGAACGACGACGAGGCCCTGCACGTCTCGCACCGGTCGAAGCTCGTGCAGAAGGCGCCGGAGCACTACCGGGAGCTGTTCCCCGACGTGCCGGACGACCTGGACTACGTCTGGCCGGGGACCCCCGAGACGGCGACGCACACCGCCTGACCGTCAGGCGACCGCAGGGCCGTCAGGCGACCGGGATCCAGCGACCGCCCTCGCGCCGGGTGACGACGTCGGAGCGGATCTCGACCACGTCCCGCAGCCCGTCGACTGCGGCGTCGCGGACGGCCGCGGCGGCACGGTCGTCCTCGGCCTCGAAGCGCACGACGGCACAGGGGACACCACGGAGCAGCCGGACGTCCTCGGCCTCGACCACGGCGTGTTCGCGCACGAGGGCGGCCGCGGCGGGCAGGACGGCGTCCGGGGCGGTGCCGGGCGCGAGGGCGCCGATCGCCAGGGTCGCACGGTACGAGGGCATGCGACGACGCTACCGGGGAACCGGATCCCGCCGTGGGCTGCAGGGGAACCGACGCCGCTCAGGGGTGCGGACGTCGACCCACGGCGGGATCGCGGTGTACGGCGGGACACGACGACAGGGGGACCGTCGCGCCCCGCGCCGGACGTCGATCAGGGGGTCGACATCCGGTCTGGGTCCACCGCGCGGCTCGGTTCAGGGGAACCGCACGGTGGTGGACCTCAAGGGTGTTCGGTGTCCTCTCGGTACCGGTCCGTCTCGGTCGGTGCGGGCATCGACCGGTGGGCGGCGGCTGGCCGGACCATCGGGAGCAGGGCACTCCCGGCGGTCGCGAGCGCTCCGACCACGGCGATGATCCCGAGCGGGGCCGTGCCGAGGTCGTGCTGCGCTGCCAGGGCGAGCGCGACGAGGGTGGCCGGCGCCGGCAGGAGCTGCACCGCTCGGAAGCGGTCGTCCCGTCGTGTCCGGGTCATCATCGCGTTTGCCATGACCACACTCTGACGCAGATCGGTTGTCCGCAGAAGGGGGGACACGTACCCAGAGATGGAGTAGAACGTCTAGTACACCTCAGCCGAGGGCGCGGACGGTCGCCACGGCGTCGGCCACGGCCCCGACGACGACCGGGACGTCGTCGGCGGTCAGGGCCGCGTCGAACGTCAGGCGGAGCGCGGTGCGCGCCACGTCCTCGGGGATCCCGAGCGCCGTGAGCACGTGGGAGGCCTCGTTGCTGCCCGCAGCACAGGCGCTGCCCGACGACGACACCACGTCGCGCTGCTCGAGCTCGAGCAGGACGGTCTCGCCGTTGACGCCCGGGAAGCAGAACGACGCGTGCCCGGGCAGTCGGTGCTCCCGCGACCCGGTGACGAACGCGCCGGGGACCGCGGCGAGCACGCCGTCGAGCACCGCGTCGCGCACGGTGGTCGCCGTGCCCTCCCCCGACCGCGCCGTCTCCGCCGCCAGCCCGAGGGCGGTCGCCACCGCCACGGCGCCGGCGACGTCCTCGGTGCCGGACCGCCGTCCCCGTTCCTGTCCCCCGCCGTGCAGCAGCGGCTCGAGCGGGACACCGGCGCGCACGGCGAGCACGCCGGTGCCCTTCGGAGCACCGAGCTTGTGCCCGGACAACGACAGCGCGTCGACGCCCAGCACCCCGAGACCGATCGGCAGCCAGGGCGCGGACTGCACGGCGTCGGTGTGGAACCGCGCCCCGACCTCGTGCGCCACCGCCGCGAGCGCGGGGACGTCCTGCACGGTGCCGATCTCGTTGTCGGCGTGCGCGATCGAGACGAGCGTCGTGTCCGGGCGGAGTGCCGCGCGCAGCACCGCCGGGTCCACGCGGCCGTCCGGGCCGACGGGCAGCACGGTGACGTCGAAGTCGTGGAAGCGGGCGAGGTACGCGCAGCTCTCCAACACCGCCTCGTGCTCGATGGCGCTCGTGACGACGTGCCGACCGCGGGGTGCGGCGAGGGCGATCCCCTTGATCGCGGTGTTCGCCCCCTCGGTGCCGCCGGTGGTGAAGACGACCTCGGCGGGCCGGCACCCGAGCACACCGGCGACGGCGGCCCGTGCGGCGGTGAGTCCCCGCGCGGCTTCGTCCCCGACCCCGTGCGTCGACGAGGGGTTGCCGAACACCCCCGTCAGGTAGGGCCACATCGCCTCGAGCACCTCGCGGCGGACCGGGGTGGTGGCGGCGCGGTCCAGGTAGAACACGGCTAGTCCCGCACCGGCACCGCGACGTGCTCCGTCGGCACCGCGACGTGCTCCACCGGCACCGCGACGTCGATGTCGAGTCCGAGGTCGAGCGCCCGCGCCGAGTGGGTCAGCGCCCCGACCGAGATGACGTCGACGCCGGTCGCCGCGATCGCCGCGACGGTGTCGAGCGACACGCCTCCCGAGGCCTCGACGAGCGCGCGTCCGGCGACGATGCCGACCCCGGTCACGAGTTCGTCCGGGGTGAAGTTGTCGAGCATGATCGTGTCGACCCCCGCAGCGACGACGGGTTCGATCTGATCGATGCGGTCCACCTCGACCTCGACGTGCACGGTGTGCCCGAGCCGCTGGCGGGCCTGGGCGATCGCGTCGCCGATGCCGATGCCGCCGGCCAGGAGCACCGCCAGGTGGTTGTCCTTGGCGAGCACGGCGTCGGAGAGCGAGGTGCGGTGGTTGTGTCCGCCGCCGCACCGGACGGCGTACCGCTCGAGTGCTCGGAGGCCGGGCGTCGTCTTCCGGGTGTCGACGATCCGCGCCGAGGTGCCCGCGGCGGCAGCGACGTGCGCCGCGGTGGTCGTCGCGATGCCCGACATCCGCTGCACCAGGTTGAGGGCGACCCGCTCGGCCCGCAGCACGGCACGCGCCGACCCGGTCACGGTCGCGAGGACGTCGCCCGCGACGAAACGCGTCCCGTCGGCGACGTGCACGACGGCGTGGATCGACGGGTCGACGGCGTGCATCACGGCGACGAACACCGCGCCGCCACTCAGCACGCCGGGCTCGCGCGCGCCGAGGGTCGCGGTCGCGGTCGCCTCGGCGGGGATGAGGGTCTCGCTGGTGACGTCGCCCCAGGGTGCGTCCTCCTCGAGCGCGGTCTCGATCACGCGACGGAGCGCGTGCGGCGGGATGGTGCCGGGGTCGGTGGTCATGCGGGTACCTCCTGCGGGACGACTGCGGAGCCGTCGGTGCGTTCGTCCGTGTGCTCGTCGGGGTGTGCGTCGGTGTCGTCGGCGACCCAGGCGTACGAGGCCGGGGCGGTGGGGTCGGTGTCGGGGTGGTCGGTGCGGGCGTGCGCCCCGCGGGACTCGGTGCGGGCCTCGGCGGCGAGCGCGACGAGTCGCGCCAGGTCGAGCAGCGCACGGTCCTCGTGCTCGCGCACGCCCCCGCCGGTCGGCGCGGTCAGCGCGTCGAGCTCGCGGCGTGCGCTGGCCAGCCCGACGGCGTCACGGAGCAGCCCGACGCGGTCCGTCATGACGGACTGGACCGCCTGCCGGACGGCACCCAGGTCGTCGAGGTGGGTCGCGCCTCCAGGCAGGGTCGGACGGGAGGAACGGATCGCGTCGGCCGCTCGAGGCACGCTGGTGACGTGGAGACCCGCGTCCCCGCGCAGGCGGAGCAAGCCGGGTCGCGGTGCGGCGACCGCGTCCGCTGCGCGGACCGCGAAGACGAGTCCCTCGAGCAGGGAGTTCGAGGCGAGCCGGTTGGCGCCGTGGACCCCGGTGCAGGCGGCTTCACCGACGGCGAGGAGTCCGGGCAGGCTGGTGCGGCCCTCGGCGTCGGTGGCGATGCCGCCCATCGAGTAGTGCGCGGCCGGTGCGACCGGGACGCCCTCGCGGGTCCAGTCGAAGCCGGCGGCGCGGGTGGCCCGGGTGAGTCCGGGGAACCGCGTGACCAGGAACCCGGCGTCGAGGCCGGTGGCGTCGAGGAGCACGGGCGCGCCGCCCTGGTCGCGCACCGCGGCGGCGATCCCCCGCGCGACGACGTCACGCGGGGCGAGCTCGGCGTCCGGGTGCACGTCGGTCATGAAGCGGTGCCCGGCGGCGTCGCGGAGGACGGCGCCCTCACCGCGGACGGCTTCGGACACCAGGCCGCCACCGGGGACGGCCAGCCGTGTCGGGTGGAACTGGAAGAACTCCAGGTCGGCGAGGACGGCGCCGGCGCGCCAGGCGGCGGCGACCCCGTCACCGGTCGCGACCAGCGGGTTCGTCGTCTCGCGGTACAGGTGTCCGGCTCCCCCGGACGCGATGACGACGGCGTCGGCGTCGAGCCGGCGGGGTTCCCCGAGGAGGTCGAGGACGTCGACGCCGACGACCACGCCGCCGCGGACGACCAGGTCGGTCAGGCTCGTGCGCTCGAGGATCGTGACGTGCCGTCGGTGCAGTGCTGCGATGAGGGTGCGTTCGATGGCGGCTCCGGTCGCGTCACCGTCGGCGTGCACGACGCGCCACCGGCCGTGCGCGGCTTCACGGCCGCGGGCGAGGTCGTCGCCGTACCGGTCGAGGGTCGCCGGGTCCGACGACCGGTCGAAGGGCACCCCGAGGGCGAGCAGGTCGCGGACGCGGGCCGGGCCGTCGGTGCACAGGACCTCGACGGCCCGGGTGTCGGCGCTGCCCGCCGCGGCGACGTGGGTGTCGGCCTGGTGCAGCGCCGCGGAGTCGTCGGCACCGAGCGCCACCGCGATGCCGCCCTGGGCGTACGCGGTGGCGCTGTCGGCGAGCGCCCCCTTCGTCACCAGGGTGACGTCGTGCAGGGCACTGGCGCGGATCGCTGCGGTCAAGCCGGCGATGCCGGAGCCGACGATGACGACGTGCACGGTGGTCTCCCTCGTTCGGTCGGGTCCGCGTCTCAGCCGCGCGGCTTGGCCGCGAGCATGCGCTCGAGCGCGACCTTGGCGTCGGCCTGCACGTCGGTGGGGACGACGATCTCGTTGAGGACCTCGCCGCGGACGAGGGCCTCGAGCACCCAGGCGAGGTAGCCCGGGTGGATCCGGTACATCGTCGAGCAGGGGCAGACGACCGGGTCGAGGCAGAAGATCGTGTGCTGCGGGTACTCGGCGGCGAGCCGGTTCACCATGTTGATCTCGGTGCCGATCGCGAACGTCGTCGGCTCGGTGGCCGCGGCGACGGTCTTCCGGATCAGGTCGGTGCTGCCGGCGTGGTCAGCGGCGTCGACGACGGCCATCGGGCACTCCGGGTGCACGATGACCTGCACGCCCGGGTGCTCGCGGCGGGCCTGGTCGATCTGGTCGACGGTGAAGCGGCGGTGCACCGAGCAGAAGCCGTGCCAGAGGATGACCTTCGCCTCGAGCAGGTCCGCGGCCGTGTTGCCCCCACCCGGCAGGCGCGGGTTCCACATCGGCATCAGGTCCGTGCTGATGCCCATCGCCTTCGCGGTGTTGCGGCCGAGGTGCTGGTCGGGGAAGAACAGGACGCGCTGCCCACGCTCGAAGGCCCACTCGAGCACGGTCGCGGCGTTCGACGAGGTGCACACGATGCCGCCGTTGCGACCGCAGAAGGCCTTGAGGTCGGCGGCGGAGTTCATGTAGGTGACCGGGATCACGGGGACGCGGCCGTCGGCGTCGGGCTCGGTGCCGTACGCCGCGGTCAGCTCCGCCCACGCGGCCTCGACGCTGTCGATGTCGGCCATGTCGGCCATCGAGCAGCCGGCGGCCAGGTTCGGCAGGATCACGCGCTGGTCGTCGCGCGCCAGGATGTCGGCCGTCTCGGCCATGAAGTGCACGCCGCAGAACACGATCGCCTCGGCGTCGGGTTTCGTCAGGGCGGCGTTCGCGAGCTGGAACGAGTCGCCGAGGAAGTCCGCGTGCCGGACGACCTCGTCGCGCTGGTAGAAGTGCCCGAGGACGACGACCCGGTCGCCGAGGGTGGCCTTCGCCCGCTCGATGCGCTCGTGGAGCTCGTCGGTCGGGGTCGTCTTGTACTCGTCGGGCAGGACGCCCTGGCGCGGGGCGCTCGTCGGGATGACGTCGGACATCGACGACCCCGGGCCGTACCCGGGGCGGGAGTCGAAGTCCCACGTCGGCATGGCGAGATCGGGCGTGCAGGTGCTGCCGCCGGCCTTGCCGTTGGAGATGAGTTCGATCGTCGTGGCGATGGACACGGGGCTTCCTATCGGTTCCGCTGCTGGTGCTGATCGGCCCCGGTCTGCAGCGGGCCGTTGTCCGCGTAGGCCAGGTCGGGGTTCGAGCGGTACAGCCGGGCCGGACGGTGCCGACCCCCGCTCGTGGTCTCGTCGGTCGGCAGGACCGCGTCGGTCTTCTCGACCTGCCGACGGAAGTTCGCGGGGTCGAGTGCACGGCCGAGCACCGCCTCGTACACGCCGCGGAGTTCGGCGAGGGTGAAGCGGTCACCGAGGAACGCCTGCGCGATCCGCGAGTAGGACATCTTGTTGCGCAGCCGCCACAGGGCGTACCCGACGATGCGGTCGTGGTCGAAGGCGAGGGGCGGGTGCTCGTCGGCCAGGAACCACCGGACGTTCCAGTCGTCGGGCACGACGTTCGCCTCGTCCGGGTGCACGAGTGCCCAGTACACGATCGACACCACGCGGCTCGGGGATCGTCCGACGTCCCCGAACGCGTAGAGCTGCTCGAGGTACCGCGGCTGGACGTTCGTCGTCTCGCGCAGTCGGGCGGCCGCGGAGTCCTCGAGCCCCTCGTCGTCGCCGACCCAGCCGCCGGGGAGCGCCCATGAACCCTCGAACGGTTCGGCGACGCGACGGACGAGCGGCATCCACAGCGCCGGGGCCCCGGTGTCGGGGTGCGGGCGCAGTGCGACGATCACGGTGGAGACCGCGACGCGGATGCCTGCTTCGTCCATGGTGGAGATAGTGTCAATCTGACTCGAAGTGTTCGGGTTGG
Organism: Curtobacterium sp. MCLR17_043; assembly: GCF_003224215.1. Taxonomy (NCBI): domain Bacteria; kingdom Bacillati; phylum Actinomycetota; class Actinomycetes; order Micrococcales; family Microbacteriaceae; genus Curtobacterium; species Curtobacterium sp. MCLR17_043. The sequence goes on from NZ_QKLH01000002.1 coordinate 252,900, forward strand.
AATGACACTATCACTGCGGCGCGGCGCGCTCGTCACGAGCCGGAAACAGATCGTCACGGGGCCGAAAACTCCCGAGGGGCCGCCGCGGTTAGCGTGGAGGACATGACGACGGTGACGAGGGTGCATGCCGTGGTGTCGGGGACGGTCCAGGGGGTCGGCTTCCGGTACTGGACCGCTCGGAAGGCGGACGGGCTCGACCTCGTCGGCTACGCGAGGAACCTCTGGGACGGCACGGTGGAGGTCGAGGCAGAGGGACCCTCGGTCGCCGTGGACTCGTTGGTCGAGTGCCTGCGCACCGGGCCGCCGTCGGCGACCGTGACCGACGTCACCCTGCGGTCGGTGGTGCCGCACGGCGACGCCGACGGGTTCGCGATCCTGCACTGAGCGGACGTGCATGGGAGCTGCGCCGACGACCGGCCGGCTCGGCACCGATCGTTCACCTGCGGATGTCGGAGCGAAGCGGAATAATCGCATCCACTCAGGGAGTTGGCCTGTCTGCGCGTCCTGCGCCACACCCGTTCCACCCGTCGTGACCCACCAGGAGCACCCGCATGACCCAGGCCGTCGATTCCGCCCCCCGCACGGGAAGCGTCTCGCAGCCGTCCGCTGCCGAGACCCGACTCGTGATCGGGCTGCTGCTCGTCTCCGCGTTCGTCGTCATCCTCAACGAGACCATCATGGGCGTGGCCCTGCCCCGGCTCATGGACGACCTGGACATCAGCGCCGCGACCGGCCAGTGGCTGACCACCGGCTTCCTGCTCACCATGGCGGTCGTCATCCCGATCACCGGGTTCCTGCTGCAGCGATTCAACACCCGACCGGTGTTCGTCTGGGCGATGGGCCTGTTCTCGGTCGGCACGCTGATCGCCCTGCTCGCGCCGGGCTTCACCGTCCTGCTCGTCGGCCGCATCGTGCAGGCCAGCGGCACCGCGATCATGATGCCGCTGCTCATGACGACGGTCCTGACCCTCGTCGACCCCGCACACCGTGGCCGCATCATGGGCAACATCTCGATCGTCATCTCGGTCGCTCCGGCCATCGGCCCGACGATCTCCGGCCTGATCCTCAACGCGTTCTCGTGGCGCTGGCTGTTCGGCTTCGTGCTGCCCATCGCGATCGCGGCGCTCATCCTCGGCATGGTCAAGGTGCAGAACGTCTCGACGCCGCGCAAGGCACCGATCGACGTCGTCTCGGTCATCCTCTCCGCCTTCGCGTTCGGCGGCATCGTCTACGGACTGTCCAGCATCGGTGAAGCCGGTACGACCGGTCCGCTCGTCCCGGTGACCGCCCTGGTCGTCGGTGCCGTCGCCCTCGCGGTGTTCATCGTCCGGCAGACGCGCCTGCAGCGCACCGACAGCGCCCTGCTCGACCTGCGCACCTTCCGCACCCGTGGCTTCACGGTGCCGATCGTCGCGATGGGCCTGAGCTTCATGGCGATGTTCGGCACGCTCATCCTGCTGCCGATCTACCTGGAGCGCGTCCTCGGCCTCGAGGTCCTGCAGGTCGGCCTGCTGCTGCTCCCCGGTGGGCTGCTGATGGGCCTGCTCTCCCCCATCGTCGGGCGCATCTACGACCGCCGTGGCCCGCGCGTGCTGCTGATCCCCGGATCGATCATCGTCAGCGCCGTGCTCTGGGCGCTCTCCACCGTGGGCGTCGACACCAGCGTGTGGTTCGTCCTCGGTGCGCACGTGGTGCTGAGCATCGGCCTGGCCCTGACCTTCACGCCGCTGTTCACCGCGGCGCTCGGCGGGCTGCCCCCGAAGCTGTACTCGCACGGCAGCGCGGTGCTCGGCACGGCGCAGCAGCTCGCCGGTGCGGCGGGCACCGCCCTGTTCGTCACGCTGCTGACGATCGGTGCGGCCACCGCCGTCGAGGGCTCCGGTGCCCGTGGGGTCCAGGTGGCCACCGCGTCGGGCGTCGGCACCGCCTTCATGGTCGGCGCGATCATCTCGCTGTTCGGCATCCTGGCGTCGGTGTTCGTCCGCCGGCCCGAGGTGCCCGAAGGCGCGCCGACGCCCCCGCCCGTGCACTGACCGACGAGCCTCTCGCACCGACCGACGAGCCGGGCCGACGCCGAACCCGTGACGGGACCGGCGCCGGCCCGCGCCCGTCTCCGGACCGCGTGGCAGGGTGGGCGCCATGCGGTCGACGACGAGCGAGCTCAACTGGTCCGGCACGGTCACGTACACGGCCGAACGGGTCGTCCGCCCGTCGTCGACCGACGAGGCCGCCCAGGTCGTGGCCGACGCCGATCGGGTGCACGGCCTCGGCACCCGGCACTCGTTCAACGACGTCGCCGACACCGCAGGCACCCTGCTCGACCTGACCGGCGTCCCCACCGACCTGGTCGTCGACGCCGAGCACCGCACCGTGACCCTCGGAGCCGGCACCCGGTACGGCGACGTCGCGGCCGACATCGACCGTGCCGGGTTCGCCCTGCACAACACGGGGTCCCTGCCGCACATCTCCGTCGGGGGTGCGGTCGCGACCGGCACCCACGGTTCCGGTACGGCACTGGGCTCGCTCGCCACCGCGGTGCGCGCGTTCGAGGTGCTCGGTCCGGACGGCTCCGCCCGGACGATCGACCGGACGGACCCCGCGTTCGACGGTGCCGTGCTGCACCTCGGACTGCTCGGCATCGTGACCCGGGTGACCCTCGACGTGGAACCGTCCTACGGGATGCGTCAGGACGTCTACGGCGCGATCCCCTGGGACACCTTCACGGCGAACGTCGCTGACGTGCACGCCGCCGCGTACTCGGTGTGCGCCTACACCGTGTTCGGCGATGCGATCACCGAGGTCCTGGTGAAGTCGCGCGTGCCCGACGGCGCCGAGGACGTGCCGGTGCCCGAAGCGCTGGCCGGCGCACGCCGCCTGCCCGGCACCCCCGGCGACGACCGCCGGACCGCGCGCGACGGCTCGGTCGGACCGTGGTGGGACCGCCTGCCGCACTTCCCGATCGGGTCCGTCCCGAGCCACGGGTCCGAGGTGCAGAGCGAGCACTTCGTCCCGCTCCGGCACGCGGCGGCCGCTCTCGACGCGCTCCGGGGGCTCGCCGACCGGATCCAGCCGCACCTGCACGTCTGCGAACTCCGGACGATGGCCGCGGACGACCTCTGGCTCAGCCCGACCCAGGGCGAGGACGTCCTCTGCATCGCGTTCACCTGGAAGAAGCACCCGACCGAGGTCGCCGCGATCCTGCCCGACCTGGAGTCCCGGCTCGCAGCCTTCGACGGCCGACCACACTGGGGCAAGATGAGCTCCCTCGACCACGCGGCGATCGCCGGGCTGTACCCGCGGCTGGCGGACTTCCGCGACCTCGTCGCCCGGGCCGACCCGGAGCGGACGTTCGCATCCGCGTTCGGCGAGCGCGTGCTCGGGACCTGAGCCGGGCCTCCAGGCCGTGCCCCGCTAGCCGGTGGTGAACGCGAGCGGCGTGATCGTCCGCGTCTCGCCGTCCCAGTGCCGGACGCCGCCGACGTCGAGCGTCTCCGGCAGCGGCACGGCGCGCAGCGCAGCGACGGCGCGCGGCAGGTCCTCGTCACGCACCCGGCGGGCCAGCGTGACGTGCGGCGACCAGTGCCCGGGCACCGACGTCTCGACGCCGCCGGGCGCGACCGTGTGCACCTCGCCGTGGAAGGTCGTGAGCGCCGCGTCGAGGACCACCGCGCGCACGAGGACCGACCGACCGGCACCCGCGGGGAAGAGCAGGAGCCCGCCGAGCCGGATCGCGGTCGGGACCGACGTGCGGAACCCGGCCGGCACGGGCAGCGTGTCCCCGGCGGCCAGGGTGACGTGCGGGGCGTTCGACGGCGACGGGTGCCGACCGAGGCTCGGCAGGTCGGCGTCGATCAGGGCCTGCCAGGCGGACCGCACGGCGGCGTCCGACTCCGGGCCGAGGACGAGTTCGATGCTGCGCACGATCCGAGTCAACCAAGTCGTGTCGGGACGCGTGCTCCCACGCAGGCGGCACGGGTCGAGTGCTGCGTAACACGACGGAACGGAACTCGCACCGGGGGTGGACCGCACGTCACACTCGTCTCCACGCCGCGGACCACCGCGGCTCCCCCACACGCACTGCCCACGAGGAGCACCAGCATGTCCGCAGCCCCCGCACTGCCCGAGAAGCCGAAGGGCAAGCGCCCGATCGGCTGGATCGTCGCCGCCGCGATCGTCGTCGTGGCGATCGTCGTCGCCGTCGTCGTCGGCGCCCTCCGCTCCGGGAGCAACGACGCCGGTGCCGCCGGTGACGCCGCCCCGAAGACCGTCACGATCGGTGTCGCGGACAAGTCGCTCGGCTACTGGAGCACGTACACGAAGCTCGCGAAGGACAAGCTCAACGTCACCGTCAAGCTGACGAACTTCTCGGACTACTCGCTGCCGAACCCCGCCCTCAAGGACGGTCAGCTGGACATCAACCAGTTCCAGCACATCCAGTACCTGGCGGACTACAACGTCACCTCGAACGACGACCTGCAGCCGATCGGTTCGACCGCCGTCTACCCGCTGCCGCTCTACGCGACGAAGTACGACAAGCCGTCCGAGCTGCCCGCGAACGCCAAGGTCGCGATCCCGAACGACTCCATCAACCAGGCCCGTGCGCTCCTGATCCTGCAGGCGGCCGACCTGATCACCCTGAAGGACGGCGGCTCGGCGTTCTCCACCGCGGACGACATCGAGACGAAGAAGGTCGACGTCCAGCCCCTCGACGCCTCGCAGACCGCGAACGCGCTGCAGCAGGGCTCCGTCGCCGCCGCCGTCGTGAACAACAACTTCGCCACCGCCGCCGGCCTGCCGATCTCGGACGCGATCTACCAGGACGACCCCTCGAGTGCGAGCGCCGCCCCGTACGTGAACGTCTTCGCCGTCCGCGACGAGGACAAGGGCAACAAGACCTACCTCGACCTGGCGGAGCTGTTCCAGGACGACGCCGTGCAGAAGGCCTTCGCGAAGGACCTGCCCGAGGCCGTCGCCCGCGACGAGAGCGCCTCGAAGCTGCAGGACGAGCTCGCCCAGGTCGAGCAGGACGCGAAGGCGGCCAAGCAGTAGTGCCGGTCCTCGTCGAACTCCGCGGCGTCTCGAAGCACTACCGCCGCGCCGACACCGGCGAGACCGTGGTGGCCGTCGAGGACGTCTCCCTGGACGTGCACCAGGGAGAGGTCCTCGGCGTCATCGGGTACTCCGGTGCCGGCAAGTCCACCCTGGTCCGCCTGGTCAACGCGCTGGAACTGCCGAGTTCCGGCACGGTGACCGTCGCGGGCCGCGAACTGACGGCGATCCCCGAGCGGGACCGCCGTCTGGCGCGTCGCAACATCGGGATGATCTTCCAGCAGTTCAACCTGTTCCGGTCCCGCACGATCGCCGGCAACGTCGCGTACCCGCTCAAGGTCGCAGGCGTGCCGAAGGCCGAGCGGAACCGTCGCGTCGCCGAGCTGCTCGACTTCGTGGGCCTGCTCGAGCGCGCCCACGCCTACCCGGAGCAGCTGTCCGGCGGGCAGAAGCAGCGCGTCGGCATCGCCCGCGCCCTCGCCGCGTCGCCCGACCTGCTGCTCGCCGACGAGGCGACCAGCGCCCTCGACCCGGAGACCACCTCCGAGGTGCTCGCGCTGCTCCGCCGCGTCAACCGGGAGCTCGGCGTCACCATCATCGTGATCACGCACGAGATGGACGCGGTCCGGCAGATCGCCGACCGGGTCGCCGTGATGGAGCAGGGGCGGGTCGTCGAGGTCGGGGACGTCTACGACGTGTTCTCGACGCCGAAGACCGGTGCCGCGCAGCGCTTCGTCCGCACCGCGCTGCACGACCGGCCCTCCCCCGAGACGCTCCGGCGCCTGCGGGACCGCCACCCGGGTCGGCTCGTCACGGTGCAGATCACCGACGAGGCCGGGCTGCAGAACCGCATCGACGCCGCGTTCCGCGCCGCCGGGGTCACCGCCGAACTCGTCTACGGCGGGGTCGGCGAGATCCGGGAGCGTCGGATCGGGTCGCTCACCTACGAACTGAGCGCGCCCGGCGCCGAGCCCGACGCCATCGATCGCGCGATCGCCGCACTCCGCGCCGACGGCGTCACGACCGACGAGGAGGCCGCCGCGTGAACAACAACTCGTTCCAGAGCGTGATCGACACGTTCGACGTCTTCCTCGCCGCGATCCGCGACACCATCGTGATGTCGCTGATCTCGCTGGTCATCGCCGGGGTCATCGGCCTCGCGCTCGGCCTGCTGCTCTACGCGACCCGGCCGGGCAACGTCCTCGGCAACCGCACCGCGTACACGGTGCTCAACGTGTTCGTGAACCTGATCCGCCCGATCCCGTTCGTGATCTTCCTCGCCGCGATCGCGCCGCTGTCGCGGGTCGTCGTGCAGACCACGATCGGTGTCCCCGCGGTCACCTTCGCGATCTCGTTGGCCGCGGCCTTCGCGGTGTCCCGGATCGTCGAGCAGAACCTGCTGTCGGTCGACCCAGGCGTCGTCGAGGCTGCTCGGGCCTCGGGTGCGCACCCGGTCTCGATCCTGCTGACCGTGCTCATCCCCGAGGGTCTCGGCCCCCTGATCCTCGGCTACACGTTCATCTACATCGGCATCGTCGACATGACGGCGCAGGGTGCGCTGATCGGTGGCGGCGGACTCGGCGAGTACGCGATCACCTACGGCTCGCAGCGCTACGACTGGTGGGTGGTCTACGTCTCGGTGGCGGCGATCGTCGTCATCGTGCAGCTCGGCCAGTTCATCGGCAACCGCTTGGCGCGGGCAACGCTGCGTCGCTGACGCGGGCTCGCGGGTTCTGAGGGCAACCGCCTGGAGGCCCGGTGCCGGTCCACGAGACCGGCACCGGGCCTCCGGTGCGTCGCCGCCCCGACGGACGCGCCCAGCGTCGTGCGCCGAGCGGTCACGACTCCCCGCTCATCTCCGCCGAGGTCGCACGCACCGTCGCCCGACGCCCCCGCAACCGACAGTTCGGGACCACTCGGGGCCGCGCACACGGCACGTCGTGCGACCTCGACACGGGCTGCCGAGCGGTCACGACTCCCCGCTCACCTCTGCCGAGGTCGCACGAACCGTCGCCCGGCGCCCCCGCAACCGACAGTTTGCGACCACTCGGCGGCGCGCACGCGGCCTGTCGTGCGACCTCGGCACGCACCGCCGACGCTCCCGACGGCCCACCGCCGAGCGGTCACGACTCCCCGCCCACTTCCGCCGAGGTCGCACGAAGTGTCGGCTGGCGTCTCCGCAACCGACAGTTTGCGACCACTCGGCGGCGCGCACGCGGCACGTCGTGCAACCTCGGCACGCACCGCCGACGCGCCCGACGGCCCCCTGCCGAGCGGTCACGACTCCCCGCTCACCTCCGCCGAGGTCGCACGAACCGTCGCCCGACGCCCCCGCAACCGACAATTCGCGACCACTCGGCGATGCGCACGCGGCATGTCGTGCGACCTCGGCGGCCGGCACGAGCGGCCGCCGACGCGTGTCAGGCGGCGGGAGCCTCGACGGTGGTGACGGCGCCGGTCTCGCCGGGGTGCTCGTAGTGGGCACGGACCAGGATCGGGCGGTGGTCGGAGATGCCGGCCGGCAGGGTCTCGACGCCCGCGATGTGCAAGCCGACGCTCGTCGCGAAGTCGAAGTGGCCCGTGAACTTGCGGTAGCGCAGGTACGTCGGCTGGTCGGACAGCGACAACGCGAACCCGCCCTGCTCGATCTTGCGGCGCAGGTTCGTCTGGAACCACGGGTAGTTGAAGTCGCCGACCATGACCGCGGGGACGTCCTTCGCAAGTTCGCGCAGGAACTGGTGCGCGGCCTCGATCTGCTTGCGGCGCAGGGAGTTCGTCGCGGTCAGCGGTGAGGCGTGGAACGAGGCGACGACGACCTCGGCATCGGCCTCGGTGTCGCGCAGGTGCATCGCGATGAGCCGTTCGTGCGCGGGTGCGAGGACCCGGTCGTGCAGCGACTTCTGCAGCGAGTGGATGCTGAAGTCCTGCACCTCGAAGCGGTCGTCGCGCTTGTAGATCGCGAGCCCGAGTCGGTTGGTGCGGGTCGACGCGGCGAGCGAGAGGCCGCCGATCGACGGTGCGAGGTCGTTGCTGTCGCACTCCTGCACGCACAGGACGTCGGCGTCGGACGCCTCGGCCAGTGCGGCGAGCTCGCTGTTCGCGGTGTGCTCGCGGAGGTTGTAACTGACGACACGGAGCTGCGTGGGCTGCACGGTCTGCTCTGATGCGATCGTGCTCTGCTGCTCTGGCGCGGCCATGCTGCCTTCCTGTCCGGGTGTTCCGGTCACCCTGCCGCGGTCACCGTACTCGGGTACCGCGGACGGTTGCTGAGACTGTAACGCCTGCCGGGTTTCGTCCGTGTGACCGTGACGGAAACGGACAGCGGCGGGATCAGGCGCGGACACGGCGGACCGGGCGGACGGTGTCGCCCGCTGTGCGACTCATCAGGATGCCCTCCACGCAGGCGACCACGAGCAGGGCGGCGATGACCCAGAACGCGGCCGCGTACGGCCCGTCGCCGCCCAGCCCGGAGGCCGCGCGGATGACCACGGCGGCGACGGCGACACCGAAGCCCGCGGCGGTCTGCTGCAGCGTCGACGACAGCGTGTTCGCGGGGGTCATGTCGGCCTGCTCGACGTCGGCGAAGGCGATGGTGTTGTACGCCGTGAAGCCCACGGAGCGGGCGGCACCACTGACGACGAGCAGGACGGCGAGCAGCCAGAACGGGGTGTCCTCGGTCATGAACGCCATCGCGACCACGGTCAGCGCGGCGACGGCCGACGACACGACGATCACCGGGCGGTAGCCGAACCAACGGAGGAACGGGGTCGTCATCGGCTTGATGCCGAGGTTGCCGACGAACACCCACAGCACGGCGGACCCGGCGAGCACGGCGCTCCAACCCCAGGCGTCCTGGAACAGCAGCGGGAGCACGAACGGCACCGCGGACACCGCCAGGCGGAACAGGCCGCCGCCGGCGTGCGACACCCGGAAGGTCTCGAGCCGGAACGCGTCGAGCCCCATGATCGGGTGCGGAGCCCGGCGGAAGTGCCGGATCGCGAGCCAGCAGCACACCGCGCCGAGGATGCCGGAGACGACGACCGCGGTGACCGGCACGACGTCGAGCGCGAGCAAGGACGCCATGACCACGAGCGAGCCGAGCCCGACGCAGGCGAGCAGCGACCCGAACCAGTCGAACGGCACCCGCTGCGCCGCACGCTCCTGCGGCACGAGCACCAGGGCGGCGATGAAGGCGACGACGCCGAGCGGGATGTTGATGAGGAAGATCCAGTGCCACGACAGCGTCTCGACGAGCACGCCGCCGATGAACGGCGCGATGATCGGTGCGGCGAGGGCCGGCCAGGTCAGGATGGCGATGGCGGTGACGAGTTGTTCGCGCCCGGCGCTCCGGAGCACGACGAGCCGGCCGACGGGCACCATGAGCGCCCCACCGAGCCCCTGCAGGATGCGCCACAGCGTCAGCTCGACCAGCCCGGTGGACAGCGCGCACAGGGCCGACGCGATCGTGAACAGCGCGATGGCACCGGCGAAGACGGTCCGGGAACCGATCCGGTCGGTGAGCCAGCCGGACACCGGGATGAACACCGCGAGGGTCACGAGGTACGCGGTGATCGTCACGCCCACCGCGGCGGAGTCGACCCCGAGGTCACGCCCCATGGCCGGGGCGGCGGTCGCCAGGATCGTGCCGTCCAGGAGCTCCATGAAGAAGGTCCCGGCCACCAGCACGGCGACCGCCGTGCTGCGCGTCCGTCGTCTGGGTGTCGTCGCCGTCGTCGTCATCGCCCACCGAGACTATGCCCGCGGACGTCCGCGCCGTCACGGACGGGCCGCCCACCGGACGGGACACCGGGTGCGGCACCGACCGCCCACCGGACGCCGCACCCGCCACCCACCGGGCGCGACGCAGCGCACATGACGCGGGACGGGCCTCCAGGCGCAGTTCCGGGCGATCCTCATGCTCGGGCCGACTACCCTGGCCGGGTGCCGACCCGACCACCCGAACGCCGAGGAACTCGCGCGTGAGCCGCACCGACAGCGCCGGTGTGGTCGCCGCGGGCACGGCCAGCGGTCGACGACGTGTCCTGGACACCGTTGCCTCGTTGCCGGCGTGGGCGGCGGTCCTGCTCGTCTGGACGGGCGGCCGGGTCCTGTCGACCCTGTGGCTCGCGCTCGCGTACCCGCTCATCGGTCGTGCACTGCCGGGCAACGCGATCTGGGGCAACGAGCACGGGTTCGGCGCCTTCCTGGTGGCCTGGGACGGGCAGTACTACGAGCAGATCTCGCTGCACGGGTACCCGGACGCGCTGCCGCTCGACGCCGCCGGCAACGTCGCGCAGAACGCCTGGGCCTTCCTGCCGGCGTTCCCCTTCGCGATCCGGGCGCTGACCGCCTCGACCGGGGTGCCGTTCGAACTCGGCGCACCGCTCGTCGCGATCGTCGCCGGACTGCTCGCCACCTACCTGCTGCACCGCCTGGTGCGGGACCGCGCTGGGCACGCCGCCGCGATGTGGGCGGTCTTCTTCTTCAGCTGCGGTCCGCTGTCGTTCCTGCTGCAGGTCGGGTACGCGGAGAGCATGTTCCTCGCGCTGTCGTTCGGGGCGCTGCTCGCCCTGGAGCGTCGGCGCTACGGGCTCCTGACGGCACTCGGCGTCGCCGCGGCCTTCACCCGCCCCGGTGCCCTGGCGATCCCGCTCGTGCTCGGCGTCGTCGCACTCGTGCGGTGGGTCCGTGCACGGCGCGAGACCGGCCGGGTGCTCGAGGGCTTCCCGCTGCGCGAGCAGGTCCGGGTCGTCGCCGCGGGGCTGACCATGGTCCTCGCGGGGCTCGCCTGGCCGGTGATCGCCTCGCACGCCACCGGGACACCGAACGCCTACCTGGAGACCGAGATGTCCTGGTGGGTGAACTTCATCGGCCGCGTGGACTTCGTGCCGCTGACGCCGTGGTTCCTCATCGCGGGCCGCTGGCTCGGCGTGGGCGGGATCCTGATCGTGGTGTTCCTGCTCGTCGCGTACCCGATCTGGCTGCTCCGCCGCTCGACGCTGCGGCTCGGGCCCACGACGGTGCTGTACTCGGCCGCGTACGCGCTGTACATCTTCGCGGTGTCGCTGCCGATGGCCTCGACCCCGCGGCTGCTCATGCCGCTCGCGCCGCTGTTCGGGTCGCCCGAGCTGGTCGCGAAGCCCTGGATGCGGTGGACCTTCGTGACGGCCGCGTTGGCCGGGCAGCCGGTGCTGGTCGCGGTGCTGTGGCTGCTCGGCCCTCCGTGAGCGGCTGACGCGGAGTACTCGCAGGCACGCGCCCCGACATGACGCGACGCCGCCGTCCGGACAGGACGACGGCGTCGCGCGTCGGGCGTCTCGCCTCAGAGCTCGATCGTGCCGTGGTCGCCGGTGTCCGGCTGGCTCTGCTTGCCGAGCGCCGCCTTGAACATCTGCACCAGGCTGCCGACCGGCCCGGTGTCCTGGGTCCAGTACTCGACCGAGACCCCCTCGACCGTCAGCAGTCGGATCGACGGGTCCTGGCGGCCCTCGGGGAACCAGGCCTCGGCGAACGGCGACCAGAGCTCGTCGACGACCGATTCGTCCTGGGTCACGGTCGCGGTCCCGGCGATGGACAGGTACCCGCCCTGCGACTCGATCGAGACGTTGACGTGCGGGTTCCGCGCGATGTCCTCGACCTTCTCGCTGCCGTCCTGCACCAGGAACCGCAGGGTCCCGTGGAACGTCTTGTCCTGCACCGCGAGGGGCCTGGCGTGCAGGTTCCCGTCCTCGCTCACCGTGGTGAGCAGGGCCGTGTGGGCGCCGTGGACGATGTCCGAGATGGCGGCGCGCTGCTCCGTCTGTGTGTCGGTCATGGTGCTCCTTTGCGTCATGCGCCCCGCTCCGCTCGACGTGCGACCGTCGGTGCTCGGGGCCGTACCGTTCCGACCAGTGTGCCCCTCCGGCGCTGGACGCGTCAGCCCGGCGCGTCGACGTGGTCCGGTCGCGGTCGGCCTGGAGGCCCGGTGCACGCCCGCCACGCCGCCCCCGCCCGGCGCGCGCCGGCCTCCGAGCCGTGCATGCGTGTGCAGGAAGCGACACCACACGCGTCGATCGACAGGTGGAACGTCGTTGCATGCACACGCACCGGATGCGTGTGCATCGAGCGACCGGACACGAGTCGATCGACGCGCGGATCGTCGGAACATGCGCACGAACGGAACCGACGGGCGGCACCGTGGGCGGGCCAGCCGGCGTCAGGCGGGTTCGCGGATCGTGGTCTCGACGTCGACGACCTGGGGGATCTTCGGCATCGAGGCGAAGCCGAACGCCACGGGCGGGTCGAGCGGCGCCAGGTCCCCGAGCGGCTCCCCCGCCCAGGTCCCCCGCACGCCGGTGACGTCGTGCGCCCCGGTCACACCGTAGTACTCGCGGCGACCGTTGCCCGCCGAGCCCGCGGTCCCGGACCCGGGCGCGAGCAGCCGTGCCACGGGGTCGATCGCGGCGAGCCAGCGCGGGTCGCGGGCGATCGGCTTCGGGACGATGCGCAGGATCCGGCCGAGCGGCGAGATGCCGCCGACGTCGATCGAGGCCTGCAGTGCCCCGGCGGACAGCTCGAGGCCGCTGGCCGTGCGGCGGGCCCGGACGTCGACGACCGAGACGGTGTCGAAGCGGTAGGTGCCGGAGACGTACGCGGCGACGATCTCGTCGGGTGCGAGCAGCACGCTGGTGCCGTCGGGGAGTTCGAGGAACACGTCCGTGAACGGCCCGAACGGCGAGCGGTCCCACATGCCGACGACGATCCGGACGCCCGAGATGGTGCCGACGCCCATGATCCGGCCGCGGAACCGGCGTTCGACGACGGAGTCGGAGGCGTGACCAGCAGCGGGACCGGAGGCGTGGTCGGGGCGTGACGACATGCCCTGGACCGTACCCGCGGCCCCCGTGAGCCGATCTCGGCGCCCGCCCCGGGCCTCCCGGCCGTTGCCCGCGCGCCCGTGCCAGACGGAACCTGAACGCAAAACACCGGTGTCCACGCTCCGAACACCCGTGAAGGGTGGTGTGGAGCGCGAACACCGGTGTCTTGCGGACCGAACCGGACCGGACCCCGGACGGGCCAGCGACCGTCAGGCGACGGGGACGGGCTGCGCCAGCAGCTCGCGCACGCGGGGTGCGACCTCGGTGCCGTAGAGCTCGATCGAGCGCATCATGTCGGCGTGCGGCAGACGACCCGTCGCGTACCGCATGTCGAAGCGCGAGGCGCCGAGGATCCGCATGTTGCGCGCGACCTTCCGGGCGACGGTCTCCGGCGAGCCGACGTAGAGCGAACCGCCGGCCGACAGGCTCGCACGGTACCCGGCGACGTCGAGGGGCGGCCAGCCGCGCTCCCGGCCGAGCTGGTCGGTGACGGCCTTGTGGTACGGCCAGTAGCGCTCGGCGGCCTCTTCGTCAGTGGCGGCCACGAAGCCCGGCGAGTGCATCGCGATGGGCTGCTGCGGCAGGTCGAGCTGCGCGAGGGCCTGGCGGTACAGGCGCGAGAACGGGGCGAACTGGGCCGGCTGCCCGCCGATGATGGCGAGGAACAGCGGCAGGCCGTACGACGCGGCACGGATGACCGACTGCGGGGAGCCGCCGACACCGATCCAGGTCGGGATGGCACCGTGCTCGAGCTTCGGGAAAACGTCCTGGTCGACCAGGCCCGCGCGCTTCGTGCCGGACCAGGTGACGGCGTCGCCGCCGCGCAGGGCCGCCCAGAGCTGGAGCTTCTCCTCGAACAGGACCTCGTAGTCGCTCAGCTCGTAGCCGAACAGCGGGAACGACTCGGTGAAGGAGCCACGACCCAGGATGACCTCGGCGCGGCCGTTCGACAGGGCGTCGACGGTGGCGAAGCGCTCGTAGACGCGGACGGGGTCGTCGGAGGACAGCACCGTGACCGCGGAGCCCATCCGGATGCGCTCGGTGCTGGCGGCGATCGCGGCGAGGACGACCTCGGGGGCGCTCACGACGAAGTCGGCTCGGTGGTGCTCCCCGACGCCGATGAAGTCGACGCCGACCTGGTCGGCGAGGACGGCCTGGTCGACGACGTCGCGGATGCTCTGCGCGTCGGACTGCAGGCTGCCGTCGGCGCGCTCGGTGACGTCACCGAAGGTGTCGAGGCCGAGCTGCAGCGGTCCGATCCGGTCGGGTGCGGGCGGCGGGACGTCCGAGGGACGGTCGGTGCCGAATGCGTTGCTCATGGTGTCCTCCTGGTCGCACTTCCATGCGTTTGCATCAACATAGCACGGCGGCGGCGCGCGCGCACCGGGCCCGGACCGGTGTCGGCCAGCCCGCACGAGTACGGTCACCCGCATGCCGAACCTCCCCGACCAGACCGGACGCCGCATCGTCGTCACCGGGTCCAACAGCGGCACCGGGCAGGAGGCCGCCCTGCGCCTCGCCGGAGCAGGCGCCAGCGTCGTGCTCGCCGTCCGTAGCACCGAGAAGGGCGAGACCGCCGCCGCCGGCATCCGCGCCGCCCACCCCGCAGCCGACGTGGAGGTCCGCGAACTCGACCTCGCCGACCTGGCGAGCGTCCGCCGCTTCGCCAGCGGCATCGTCGACGAGGAACGTCCGATCGACGTCCTGGTCAACAACGCCGGCGTGATGGCCCCGCCGGAACGCTTCGAGACCGTCGACGGCTTCGAGCTGCAGTTCGGCACGAACTTCCTCGGCCCGTTCGCCCTGACGAACCTGCTGCTGCCGTCGCTGCTCCGTGCGCGGACGCCCCTCGCCGACGGTCCCCTGGCCGAGGCACCCCGGGTCGTCACGATGTCGAGCCTCGCCGCGATCCCCGGCCGGATCCGCTTCGCCGACCTGCAGTGGGAGCGCGGCTACAACGGCTGGCGCGCCTACGCGCAGTCGAAGCTCGCCGACCTGTTGCTCGCACTGCACCTGCACCGCCTGACCGTCGAGGCCGACGTACCCCTGGTCAGCACCGCTGCCCACCCCGGCTACACCCGGACGAACCTGCAGGCCGCAGGGCGCTCGCTCGGTCGGTCGAAGCCGGTGCGGTCGAGCAACCGCGCCCTGCCGTTCACCCAGGCCGTCGAGCAGGGCACCGAGCCGCTGCTCTACGCGGCCGTCGGGCCGAACGCCGTAGGAGGCGCGTACTACGGCCCCTCGGGTCCGTTCGGCATGACCGGTCCGACCACCACCGTGTCGATCCCCGGGTCCGCGCGGAGCGCCGACCTCGCCCGCTCGCTCTGGGCAGTCGCCGAGGACCTCACCGGGACGCGCCCGCCGCTCTAGCAGATACGCCGGCGTCTCGCCAAGACGCCGGCGTCTCGCCAGGACGCCTCCAGCTCCACGAGACGCCGCTGAATCCGGAGGCGTCTCGCGCACCTGGCGGCGTCGAACGGGCACGCCGGCGTCTCGCGGGAGGCCCGGGGCGGGTCCGGCACGTCGCCGGCGTCAGGCGCGGTGCAGCTCCACCGACCCGTCCAGCTTCCCGGGTTCGGTCAGGCGGGCGTGCTGCAGGACGGTGCGGCCCGGCGCGATCGCCGCGGCGACGATCGACAGGGTCGTCATGTGTCCCTCGGCCTCGTGCACGTCGCGGAGGATCGCGTCGGGGTGGTCGCTCGGCAGCGCCGCGGACTCCGCCAGCACGCCGAACCAGCCGCCCCAGCCGTCGCCGGCGTCGCCACCGGAGTCCACGGCGCGGAGTTCGTCGAACGGGCCGAGCACCGGCGGGCCGGCCGGGGCTTCGACCGCGCGGAAGGCCTCGAGCCACCGACCGATGCGCGGCGCCGCGGGGTCGTCGGCCGCACCGTGCGTGACCATGTGGACGCCGGGGCCGAGGTCGGTGGTGCGGACCTGTTCGCCGTCCCAGGTCAGCACCGAGGCGCCCTCGGCCGTGGCGCGCACCAGGTTGAAGGCCCGCGTGGTCGGCAGCGTGCCGTCGTGTCCGGGCAGCCGGTCGTCGGCGACGGCGTCCACCGGCACCACCCCGCGGGTCGTCCACGTGCCGTCGATGCTCGTCACGGGCTCGGCGCGGTTGAGCACCACGGCCAGGCCGGCTCGGTCGGACGCGGCGAGCCACGCACCACCGGCGGAGCGGTCACGGACTCCACGGAGGTCCGGGTCCCGGTCCGGCCACCAGGCGGCGGGCGGGTCCCACGGGCGCTCGGGCGACTCGTCCCGCAGGGCGAGCACGGTGACGGGCCATGCAGCCCCGGGGTCGACGCGGACGACGACGGTGCACATGCCGTCGATCCTCGCACGTGGCCCCGGTAGCGTGAGCCAGGTGAACGCAGCAGCAGAGCGCACCCTGACCGTCATCGTGGGGATCACCGGGGGCATCGCCGCCTACAAGGCCGTCGGGGTCGTCCGCGACCTGGTCAAGCGCGGCCACGACGTGCACGTCGTCCCGACCGAGGGCGCCCTGCGCTTCGTCGGGCTGCCGACGCTCGAGGCCCTCAGCCGCAACCCCGTCACCACGAGCGTGTGGGACGACGTCGCCGAGGTCCGCCACGTCGCGCTCGGTCGCCGGGCCGACCTGGTCGTGATCGCCCCAGCCACCGCCGACTCGTTGGCGCGGATGGCGCACGGCCTGGCGAGCGACCTGCTCGGCACGACGCTGCTCGCGACCGAGGCACCCGTGGTGGTCGCCCCGGCGATGCACCCGCAGATGTGGGAGCACCCCGCGACCCGTGCGAACGTCGCCACGCTGCGTGACCGCGGCGTCCACCTGGTGGGCCCGGTCGTCGGCGCACTCACCGGCGACGATGCGGGCATCGGTCGGATGGCGGAGCCCGAGGACATCGTCGCCGCAGCGCTCGCCGTGCTCGACCAGCACCCCGCACCGGCCGGCCGCCGCAGTGCGGACACCGGCACCGCGTCCAGCACCGGGGCCCGTGGTGAACAGGGCGACCTGGCCGGCGTCCGTGTCGTCGTCAGCGCGGGCGGCACCCGCGAGCCCTTCGACCCGGTGCGGTTCGTCGGCAACCGTTCGAGCGGCCGCCAGGGCATCGCGATCGCCGCCGACGCCGTCCGTCGTGGCGCGTCCGTGACCCTCGTCGCCGCGAACGTCGAGGGCTCGCTGACCGCCGGGCTGGACGTGACCGTGGTGCCCGTCGGGTCCGCGCTCGAACTCGCCGAGGCCGTGCACGCCGCCGCCACCGAAGCGGACGTCGTCGTGATGACCGCCGCCGTCGCCGACTACCGTCCCGCCGAGGTGCTCACCGAGAAGCTCAAGAAGGACGCGCAGGGCGAGCGCATGACGCTCGAGCTGGTGCGGAACCCGGACGTGCTCGCCGACCTCGTGGCGGCACGGCGGACCGGGCAGATCATCGTCGGGTTCGCCGCCGAGACCGAACCCGACCGCGACGCGCGGATCGAGCTCGGGCGCGCGAAGATCAGCCGGAAGCCGGCGGACCTGCTCGTCGTGAACCATGTCGGCTGGTCGGCCGGCTTCGAGCGCGAGGAGAACGCGATCGAGGTCCTGGTGCCCGGTGGCGAGGTGGTCCGCGAGACCTCCGGCACGAAGGCCGAGGTGGCGACCGCGGTCCTCGACCTCGTCGCGACCGCCCTGACGTGAATGCGCACTGACGTGAATGCACACTGACGTGGATGCGCACTGACGTGAGCAGCGTCTCCGGCTGCTTCCGAGGACGAGCGGGCACGATGGGGCGCATGCGACGACGTGAGCGGATCAAACGTGCCAACCGCACGGCCACCATCCTGGCGGTGGCCCTCGGCGCGGCGGGCACCATGCACTTCCTGCGCCCGACCCACTTCGACCGGATCGTACCGGAGGCCCTGCCCCCGCGGCTGACCACGCTGGCCTCCGGGGTGGCCGAGCTGGGCATCGCCGCCGGGCTCGCGTTCCCCGCCACCCGCCGAGCCTCGGGCTGGGCGGCGGCGGCGCTGTTCGCGGCGGTGTTCCCGGCGAACCTCAAGATGGCGAACGACCTGCTCGACCATCCCCGCTCGAGCCGGGCGATGCGGCTGATCGGGGTCCTGCGGCTCCCCCTGCAGCTGCCGCTGGTCCTCTGGAGCATGCGCGTCGGTCGGCACGCACCGAAGCCGTGACCCAGCCGTCGTGGACCCGGGCGGCGGTGCCGTTGCTGCACCGCCCGGTCACCCAGCACGCCTGGGAGGACATCGTGTTCGCGCACTGGCGGCACGACCCGGCGTCGCTGCAGCGGCTCGTGCCCCGCGGGACCCGTCCGGACGTGGTCGACGGCAGCGCCTGGGTGGGGCTGTCGGCGTACGTGTTCCGGGAGACCCGGGTACCGCCGTTCCCCTCTGCCGGGCGGCTCGGCACCATGACCGAGGTCACGATCGAGGTCCTCACGGTGGACGACCAGGGGCGGCGCGGGGTGACCTACCGCACGGTCGACACCGCGAACGTGCCCGCCATCGTGGCCGCGCACGCACTGCTCGGCGTGCCGTACACGTTCGCCCACGCACGTTCCCGTCGCCGCGGTGACGCGGTGGCGCACCGGTCCGTCCGGCACCCGACCCGCGCGCTGCACCCGGTGGTGTGGGCGCGGTCGCTCCGGCAGGAACGCCCGACCGGTGCGGTGCGGCCGAAGCACGCGGCCTCGGTGCGGGTGACCGCCGGCGAGGTCGTCGACACCCCGCTGGCCTCCGAGCTCACCACCCGCGCCGGCATCCACGCGCGGTACCTGGCGCAGACCCTGTTCTGGCAGCGACAGCACCCGGTGCTCACCACCCGTTCGGCCACGCTCGACCGACTCGAGGGCGACCTGCCCGACGCCGTCGGCATGCCGGGGTTGTTCGACCGGGCGCCGGACTCCCTGCTCGTGGTCGACGGCACGACCGTCCGGTACGGCTGGGGCGGGGTCGTCCGGTGACGCACGAACAGCCCCGCGCACAGGCCGACGACCCGTTCGACCTCGACCGCTTCGTCCGGGCCCAGCAGGGCGTGTACGACCTCGCGCTCGACGAACTCCGCCGGGGCCGGAAGTCGTCGCACTGGATGTGGTTCGTGTTCCCGCAGCTGGCCGGTCTGGGGCGGAGCGCCACGGCCGTGCGCTTCGCGATCACCGGCGTGGACGAAGCCCGCGCCTACCTGGCGCACCCGGCGCTCGGGCCCCGCCTGCTCACCGCGGCCGACGTCGCACACGACGCCCCCGCCCGCTCCGCCGACGCCCTGCTCGGGGGCATCGACGCGGTGAAGCTCCGGTCGTCGATGACGCTCTTCGCCCGGATCGCGGCCGACCCGGGGCCGTTCGTCGCCGTGCTCGACCGCTGGTACGACGGCGCCGAGGACCCGGCCACGCTCCGCTTGCTCGGAGAGCGCTCGGAACACGAGTGACGCACGCGACGCACGACCCACGACGCATGACGCACGACGCACGACGCACGTGACCGGCATCTGAACGTCGACACTGACACGCGCTGAGCCGACCGCAACGCCGTTGTCATATCAGGTACGGTGATGCGAGCACGTGCGATGTCGACCGTGCCCGTTCGCCCGGCGCCCCGACGCCGCCGCCCCCGAAGGAGAACGCATGCCGGTCCCCCGCAGCGCCCCGACCGAGCACCAGCTGCTCCGTGACACCGTCCGCCACAAGATCCACGACGCGATCATGGACGGCACGCTCCTGCCCGGGGAACGACTGAACGACGACGAGCTCATCTCGTGGCTCGGCGTCTCCCGGACGCCCATCCGCGAGGCCCTGAGCCAGCTGTCCCGCGCCGGCCTGATCGAGATGGCCCCGAACCGGTACACCCGTGTCACCACGCCGGACCCCGCCGAGGTCGTCGAAGCGATGCAGACCCTCGGCGTGCTGTTCGGCGGCGTGGTCCGGCTCGCGGTCCCGCGCCTCGGTTCGGCGAGCCGGAAGAAGATCCTGGCCCAGCTCGACAAGACGATCACCGAGCTCGAGGCCCACGAGGTCGCCGCTGTCAACCACGACGCCCTCGACGTCTTCGCCCTGTACGTCGCCAAGTGCGGCAACGAGAACCTGCAGCGCGTCTGCCGCGACACGATGGACGGCCTGGCGTTCCGGTTGCGCCTGCCGAACCTCGACGAACTGGTCGACTGGGACCGGATGACCGAGGACTTCCGGCGACTCCGGGCGGCGACCGAATCCGGCGACAACGTCACGGCCGAGCTCGCGACCGAGGCGATCCACCAGCTGCCGGGCGAGAAGCACTGAGTCCACCTGTACTCCCGTACAGGAACCGTCCGTCTCGCGCACGCGAGGCGGGCGGTCGACGTTCCACGGGCCTTCCGGTCGGCGGCCCGGCCATGCGCGTGACGCTCCCAGTCCCGGGGCCGCGCGGACCGATAGCATCGCTGGCGACCACCTGAACCAGGCACCCGGAGCAGCACATGAACCCCCGCCCGACGGACCGTACCGAGGTCGCCGCACGCCTGGCCGCCGCGGTCGGTCGGATCAACCGACGGGCCCGCACCGACTCGGCCTCGCTCGGGTACGGCATCGTGTCGGCGCTCGCGTCGATCCAGCGGCACGGACCCCTGCGCCCCGGCGACCTGTCGCGGATCGAGGTGGTCACGAAGCCCACGATGACCCGCATCCTGACCGAGCTCGAGCAGCGCGGCTTCATCCAGCGCGAGGCCGACCCGCGCGACGGCCGGGCGTTCATGGTGACGGCCACGCCGGAGGGCATCGAAGCGGTCGAGCAGGCCCGCGCGAACCGCACCGGGATCGTCGCCGAACTCATCGCCGAGCTCGACGAGTCGGACGTCCAGGCGATCGCCGGCGCTCTGGCCGCGCTCGAGCGTGTCGCCCAGGGCGAGCACGCCCAGGAACCTCACACCTTCTAGGCCTCGTAGGACCGTTACCGAACCGTTACCAAGTGGTGGACGGACCGTTCTGCCAGCGTTCCTGGACGCGCTGCCCAGTCTGACCGGTCATGGTGTCGGCTCCGCCTGACCGCGGCCACCCCACGGCTGCTCCCGGCGGACGGACGGGCCCCACACCACCGTCCGGTCCTCACCGGCTCGAGGACTCCTCGTCGTCGCCGACGGTGTCACCGACACCGCCAGCCTCCGGCGTGCCCGCACGACCTCGGTCGCGCGAGCGGGAGTCCCTCCCCCACCGAGCCGCCGACCTGCGGAACCGATGCGACACACCCCTGAGCTCCCCACCACGACGGCCTCGACCCGACGTGAAGCCCTGAACACCCCCACCCGCCGGATGCGCCGGGCCCTGCGGCACCGCGCGACGCTGATCGCCGGCGGTGCAGCGGTCCTGGCCGTCGCCGGTGGCGCCCTGACCGTCGGCACGCAGCCCGCCATCGGCGAGGCCCTCGGCATGCCGACCGGCACTCCGAGCGCCTCGGCGAGCGCGGAGCCCGCCCTGCGCGGCACCGCGCTCGACCGCGCCCAGGCCGCCGCCACGATCACCACGGCGAAGACCGTCATGCAGACCGCGAACCACAAGGTCGACACCTCGGCGCTCGAACAGCGCGTCGACGCCCTGAGCGACTACCCGGACCTGTCCGGCGCTGCGCTGACGAACCGGATCTCGACGACGGTCGCGTCGGCCACCGACGTCGCGCAGGCGAGCGCCACGCAGGACAAGCGGGACGTCGACGCGAAGGCCGCAGCCGCAGCGAGGGCCACAGCCGAGCGGAAGGCCGCCGCCGAGGCAGCGGAGGCCGCCCGGAAGCTCGCCGCCGGCAACACCGTCGCCGGTGCGAAGGCCACGGCGACCTCGCTCGCGTCGTCGGAGTACGGCTGGGGTGCCGACCAGTTCCAGTGCCTGGACAACCTGTGGACCAAGGAGTCCGGCTGGAACTACCAGGCCGTCAACGCGAACGGCGGCGCGACCGGCATCCCGCAGGCGCTCCCCGGCTCGAAGATGGCCACGATCGCCGCGGACTGGCGCACCAACGCCACCACCCAGATCACCTGGGGCCTGCAGTACATCAGCTCGGCGTACGGCACCCCGTGCGCGGCGTGGGGGCACTCGCAGGCGAACAACTTCTACTGATCGGCGCGGTCGCGACGGCGACCGGCAGACGGACGGGAGGCCCGTGGCGGATCCGCCACGGGCCTCCCGTCCGTTGCGTGGTCGCGGTCAGCCCACCCACGCGACGCGCACGTCTGCGCGGGTGGGCAACGGACCCGCCCGTCGCGCCGCTCGTCGCGCCTGCTCCTCAGAGTGACCGGCGGAGGACGACGGACGCCTCGGGGGTGTTCACCCGGAACGCGAAGGTCTCCTCGACGTACATCGTGACGTCGACGGCGTCGTGGCCCAGGTAGCCGAGGGCCAGGTCCTCGCCGACGGTGAACACGAAGTCCCCGCCGCGCTGACTGATCAGCAGCGACTCGTCGATGCCGGGCGCTCGCTCGACCTGACCGCCGGTGATGCCCTCGAGCTGCTCACGCAGGGGCGTGCCGGCGTCGTCGGTCTCGACGATGTCCGCCCAGTCACGGGGGCTGCACGCCAGGGCGTACGGCCCGGCGACCCCGACGTCGCGGAGTGCGGCGACCGCAGCGGTGACCGCGGCCCGGAACGACGCCGGCGAGCCGTCGTGCGACTGTGCGGGCTGGGTCGACGCGTGGCCGGCCCCGGTGATGCCGCCCTCCGGCCACCCGCGCAGCGTCGCCCGGTTCTCGTGGGCCGCGAGCCGCAGCACGGCCGCGTCGAGGTCGCCCAGGTCGACGTCGGTGGCGCCGCGGGAGGAGTCCACGAGCTCTTCGAGCGCGACGGTGAAGGTCGCACGGACCTCGCAGAGCGGCAGGACCCGGCGTCGCCGTGCGGTGATGCCGTCGGCGACCCCGCCGGTCACCGCGTCGGTGCGGCCGAGGTCGACCGAGGACCACTGCCAGCCGCGCGGTCCGTCGAAGTCGACGATGCGCCGTGCGGCGAGCGCCAGGACCAGCCGGTCACGGGCCTCGGCGTCGAGCACCGCCCAGGTGTCGTCGCCGAACGGTGCGAGTTCGCGGAGGAGGTGGTTCATGGCGTGTGCCCTTCCGTGCTGCGGAGTGAACCGATGCCGAGACCGGGACCGGTGGCGTCGGGAGCCGCCACCACGGACGGCGACGGTGCTGCCGCGAGCGCGGCGAGGTCCACCAGACGATCGCGTGCGGGGGCGAAGAACGTCGCTCCGGTGATCGCACGTGAGAAGTCGAGCAGCCGGTCGTACGTCCCGGGAGGATCGCCGACGAACATCCGTTCCAGCATCCGTTCGAGCACCCAGAGCTCACCGCTGTAGCCGATGAAGTAGGTGCCGTACTCCCCGCTGCCGGGTCGACCGAAGGGCATGTTGTCGCGGAGGACGTCGTGCTCGACCCCGTCGTCGTCGACGATGGTCGCGAGCGACTTGTGCGACGGCCGGACCTCGGTGGCGCTGTCACGCTCCACGTTGTCCGACTTCGACCGGCCGATGATGCGTTCCTGCGCGTCCGTCCCGAGGGCGTTCCACGCCGCCAGGTCGTGCAGGTACTTCTGGACGACGACGTAGCTGCCACCGGCCCAGTCCGGGTCGTCCGCGCCGACGAGTGCGGAGGCAGCCAGGTCCTGCGCGACCGGGTTCGCCGTGCCGTCCACGAAGCCGAGCAGGTCGCGGGTGTCGAAGTACCGGAAGCCGCTGACCTCGTCGACCACGGTGACGTGGTCCCCGAGCGCGGCGAGCAGCAGGCGTTCGAACTCGAAGCAGACGTCGGTGCGTTCGCCCCGGATGTGGAAGAGCAGGTCTCCTCCGGTGGACGGCGCCGAGTGGACCGGCCCGGTCAGTGCGGGGAACGGGTGCAGCGCGTCCGGGCGGGCGTGCGGCGAGAACCGGTCCCACGCCACCGCCCCGATGCCGACGACG
The DNA here is from genome assembly GCF_003224215.1 of Curtobacterium sp. MCLR17_043. Lineage (NCBI taxonomy): Bacteria > Bacillati > Actinomycetota > Actinomycetes > Micrococcales > Microbacteriaceae > Curtobacterium > Curtobacterium sp. MCLR17_043. Next base: position 276,686 of record NZ_QKLH01000002.1, read on the forward strand.
CAGGACAGGTGCGCGTCGAGGTCGCGGAACCCGACCGTCTTCAGCAGGCCGTCGAGGTCGCTGAGGACGTCGCGGACCGCGGCGAGGTCGTCGTCGTCCGGCCCGACGTCGAGGGTCAGGAACACCGCCGAACGGGACAGCGGTGCGTCGACGCTCTGCGCGTCGATGGGGACGCGGCTGCCCGGTGCGCCGGGCATCAGGGTGCGCCGTGGACGGAGGCCATGGTGTCCGCCTTTCCTCCGCAGCCGTCCTGACGGTGCGGTTCGGTGCCGTGGGGTGTCTCCCGTCGAGCATCGCCACCCGGTGCCCCGTCACGCCTGAGTCGGATGACCCGCTCCGCAAGGGGGGATGCCCGGGCGACCACGGGGTGATGTGGTGACCGCGTCGTCGTCGCTAGCGTCCGGAGCAGCCGCCACGGGCCTCCCGGGCGGCGCAGTCGACCGACGATCCAGGAGCGACGATGACGATCAGCATCTCGGACGCACGACCGGCGCACGACGACGGCATCGGGCGAGCGCTGCGATCGCCGTCCGGCGGCACCGATCCCTTCGTGGTCGTCACCGGACCGGACGCGTCCGCCCGGGCACGGGCGCTCGCGGACATCACGGACGCCGCCCGGGCGGACGGCCACACGGTCGTCCGGTGGCGTGCGGTGGGCGGTGACCCCGTCATCGAGGCAGCGTCGCTGGCCCCGTGGCTCGCCCTCGTCCGGGCGCACGACGCCGGGGCACCGGGACCCACCCGCAGCGTCGTGCTCGTCGAGGACTTCGACGTGCTCGACGAGGACGCCAGGACCGTGCTGCACGACCTGCTCGCCGCACTGGCGCGGGACCTCGGGACGGTCGTGGTGGTCGCGGTGCGCGAGGGCCGGGCCCTGGCCGGATCGGGCACCCGGCTGCCGTCGGCCGACGTCTCCGTCACGGTCACGGCGGCCTTCACCGGCGACTTCGGTCTCGTCGACACCGAGGCCGAACGGGCCGTCCGCCGGGGCACCCGACCCGATCCGTCGCTGGTGGCGGCGGTCGAGTTCGCCCGGGCGGTCCGGTCCGGTGACGTGCACGCCGGCAGGCGGAGCGTCCTGGCCGCGCTCGGGGAGTCCGACCGGGCGGGCGCCGACGACGTCCTGGTCGCGACGCTGCACGTGCTCTGCTACCTGGGCGGGCACGACTCCTGGTGGGACGAGGCGCTGGCGCTGACCGCCGACCGCGACCTCGACCCGGTGCTGCGGCTCGTCGAGGACTGCGTGGACGGCTCCGGCCGGACCGAGCACGAGCGTGCCGCGCTGTACCGCGAGGTGCAGGCATCCGCTGCCGACACGCAACCGTGGAAGGCCGTGGCACTGCACATCGCGTGGACGCTGCTCGACTCGACGGATCCGCGCCGGGACCACGTGGAGACCGTCCTCCGGCGAGCAGGCGACGCCGGGCTCCTCGGCTACTTCAGCTCGTGCCGTGCCGCCGTGACGCACTACCAGGCCGGGCGGCTCGACGCGGCGCGGGCGGCGTTCGACCACGTGCTCCGAGCGGCCGAGCGCTGGCAGGCCGGGACGCTCGTCGCGCTGACCGAGGCGCTGCAGGCACTGGTGCTCTCCGTGCAGGGCGAGCCGGAGCAGGCGGCACGGAAGTCCGACCGCGCAGCACGGTGGGCGGCGCAGCACGGCACGCCGCTGGTCGCCCGGGCTGCGGAGCACGCCCGCTCCGCGCTCGACGTCGCGACGGGACGGTTCGAGGAGGCCTACAGCCGCTCGGCGACGCGACCGGGCAGGGCGGGGCGGTGGCTCGAGAGCAGCTACGGACCGATCGAGCTGCTCGACGCGGTGGAGTCGGCTGCGCGGCTCCGCCTGGCCGACCACGGTGCCGCGCTGGTGGCCCGGGCAGAACGGGCGTTCACCGACCAGCCGACCCCGCGCCGCTCCCTGGTGCTGCTCGCCTGCCGAGCGGTCGTCGACGAGACGCACGGAGCCCGCGCCCTCTTCGAGGACGCGCTGGCCAGCGTCGACGGCGACGTCTCGCCGTTCGAGGTGGCCCGCGTCCGCCTGGCCTACGGCGAGTGGTTGCGTCGTGGGATGCACGCACTGGAGGCCCGGGGCCAGTTCCGGATGGCGGCGCGCGCCTTCGAGGTGCTCGGTGCCGGTGACTGGCAGGCCCGCGCGGAACGCGAGCTGCGCGCAGCCGGTGCCGCCCGTCCGCTGCCGACGGCGCTGGAGGCGGTCGACCTGAGCGAACAGGAACGCCGTGTGGCGTCGCTCGCCGCGGCCGGGCTGACCAACAAGCAGATCGCCGGGCAGCTGTACCTCTCGCCGCGCACCGTGAGCGGGCACCTGTACCGGCTGTTCCCGAAGCTCGGCGTGACGACACGGGCCGGACTCCGGGATGCGCTCCTGCGACTGGGAGGCGACGGGACGGACGCCGCCCGGACGTGACCCTGTCAGGGACACCCTCGCCTGGTGTCCGCCCCGTGGGCCCCGGATGCTCCCGCCGTCACCCGCGACACCCCGGGCGGACGACCCGGGAGCGTCACCGGAACCCGTCGCCGGGGTAACGGCAGGGCCCGTCGCGAGCCCGCGGTCCGTTCGTAGACTCCAGCCACCGACGAGGACTGGTGGCCGCCGTGTTGACGGACGAGGAGTTGCTCCCCCGCGGAGACGAGGTCTCCGTGCCGGTGTCCGCCGTGCCCAGCAACCGGCTGCCGATCCGCGGCCGGAGCATCGAGCAGGCCCTCGTCGCCGATGCCGTGGCCGGTCTGGCACGGGGTGCTGGTGACGTGCTCGTCGTCCGCGGAGCAGCGGGGGTCGGCAAGTCGCGTCTCCTCGAGGACGTCGTCGACCAGGCGACCGCGGCCGGCCTCCGCGTGGCCGTCGGTCGCACGGACCGCGACGCACGTCTGATCCCGCTCGCACCGATCATGGACGCGCTCGGCGCCGGGCCCCGGCCGATCTCCGACCGCGTCCGGCTCAGCGCGGTGACGCTGGACCCGGAGGCGCGGTACTGGCTCCTCCAGCAGCTCCAGGACGACCTGGAGCGGGCCGCGGCGTCGGACGGCGTCGTGGTCGTCGTCGACGACCTGCAGTGGTGCGACACGACGACCCTGGCGGTGCTCCGATCGCTGTCGCGCCGGCTCGCCGACGTCCCCGTGCTCTGGGTCGTCGCGGTCCGGACCGAGCACCAGGACCCGCCGGTGACGGCGACCGTCGACGAGCTCGCCGCGACGGGACGGCTCGTCGACCTCGACCCGCTCGACAAGGAAGCCACGGCCGCGATGATCGCCGACCTGGTCGGCGCGACGCCGGACGGCTCGGTCCTGCGTGCGGCGCGCCGGACGGAGCACATCCCGATCCTCGTCGCCGAACTCGTCCGCGGGCTCGTCGACGAAGGCCTGCTGACGATCGTGGACGGCGTCGCCACGATGCCGGGCGCTGCACTGCCGGCGAGGTTCGGTGCGTCGATCCGCGAGGGCCTCCGACGCCTGTCGAAGCCCACGCAGCAGCTCGTGCAGGTCGGAGCGACCCTGGGACGCTCGTTCTCGGTGCGGTCGTTGTCGGCGATGCTCGACCAGCCGGTGCAGCGGCTCCTCCCCGGACTGCAGGAAGCGATCGAGGCGGGGGTGCTCGTCGACGACGGCACGGACCTGTCGTTCCGACACGACGTCCTCCGCGAGGCGGCGGAGTCGATGATCCCCGCGGCCGTCCGCGACGACCTGCTCCGGCAAGCGGTGGACGAACTCCTGCGGCAGGGTGTCCCACCGGTCTCGATCGCCGCGCGCATCGCCACCGTGGCGCAGCGCGGGGACGTCCGCGCCGCCGAGGTCCTGCGCACGGTGGCGATCGACCTCGCGAGCACGGATCCCACCGAGGCCGGCGCGCTCGCCCTCCGCGCCGCCGACCTCGCGCACGGCACCCCGGCGTTGCCCGGCGTCGTCGTCGACGTCCTGCCGCTGCTCTGGCACAGCGGTCGGACGGCCGAGGCCCGTGCGCTGCTCGACGCCCTGCAGGGCCGCCTCGCCCCGGAGGACGACGCACGCCTGCACCTCACCCTGGCGCGGCTGCAGACCGAGGGCTCGACGCCGGATGCGCTGCGGACGGTCGAGTCCGCGCTGGCCCTGCCCGGCGTGAGCGCCGGCGTGCGGTCGCGTCTGCTCGCCGTCCGCGCGCTGAACCTCGCCCAGGCCGGGCGGCACGCGGACCTCGCGACCGCGCTGCGGGAAGCCCGGGCGACGGTCGACCGCGAGGCGGACCCGGTCGCCGTCGCCACCTTCGAGGCCAGCGCGTCCGTGCTCGCCTTCAACGAGGGCCGGTTCGCGGATGCGACGCAGGCGATCACGTCGGCGATGAGCCGGATCGCTGCCACCGGGGGCTCGTCGAGCACCTGGTTGCCCGAGGGACTCTGGGTGGCGTTCCTCGCGGGTGCACTCGGCGACACCGACCGTGCCGGACGCATCGCCGAGGCGAACGCCATCGAGACCCGTCGCAACCACCTGGCCCGCCCGACGGCTGCCTGGATGATGCTGCGCACGCGGGTGCTCTTCGACCAGGGCCGTCTCGAGGACGCCAAGACGTCGGCCGAGTCGGTCCTCGACCTGGCCGAGGACCTGGAGCTCGGTCAGTTCGCTGCGCTCACGGCCGGGACGGTCCTCTTCCGCACGGCGCTGCTGCAGGGCGACCGCTCAGCGGCCGACCGGACGCGGCACTTCGCCGAGGCCCTGCACGCCGATCCGGCCTTCGCACGCTCCGGCTCGTGGCTGCTGGCGCTCGAAGCGGACGCACACGGCGACGCCCGGGCCGCCGTCGACCGCAGCGAGGTGGCGTGGCGGAGCCTGGAGGAACCGATCGCGTCGATGTCGAGCCCGGCCGACTTCGCCGACGACGTCCACCTCGCGCGCATCGCGATCCGTGGGGGCCGACGGGACCGGCTCGAGCGGATCGAACGGGTGGCACGGCTCCGGGCCACGGCGAACCCGGACAACGACCTGTGCGGCGGGACCTGGCTGCACGTGCACGGACTCGTCCACGACTCCGTGGAGCACCTCGGTGCGGCGGTGGAGCGGCTGCGCCGGGTCGACCGCCGGCTCGTGCTGGCCGCGGCGCTCGAGGACCTCGGGAGCGCCCTGCGGCGGCGCTCCGTGCCCGCGGCCGTCGAGGCGTGGCGGGAGGCGACGGAGCTGTTCGACAGTGCGGGTGCCCTGCGCGAGGCCGAACGGTCGCGGCGGCACCTGCGGGGCGTCGGCGTGACCGTCCGGGCGGCCACCGCCGACCCCGCTGCGTCGGGCGCCTCGGGACTCCCGGGGCTCACCGCTCGCGAGGCCCAGGTCGTCGAACGGGTCGCCGCCGGCCTGACGACGCAGCAGATCGCGTCCGACCTGTTCATCTCGACCCACACGGTGACGAGCCACGTCCGCCACGTCTACGCGAAGTGGGGCGTGGCCTCCCGCCGGGAGCTCGCGGCGCGGTTCCGGCAGCACCGCTCCGGCTGACCTCCGGTCGGGCAGCGCCGGGCGCACCGGGTCACTCCGGGTCACATCGGGTCACATCGCGGTCGTCGTCGAACCCGGCACCGAGCGCAGGAACCGCCAGGTGCGGCGCGGTGGAGAAGCCGAGCTCGATCCGTCCGGAGAAACCCGCGAACCCGGCGAGCGCTCCGGCGCGGGTGCGGGTGGCGTCGAGGAACCCGAGGTGCAGGTCGGCACGGACCCCGCCCGGGCCCGGCGTCCGGAAGCCGACGAGACGCCCCGTCACCGCGCGGTGCACCGTCGTCCCGGTCGTGCCGTCCTCGGTCCGGACCTCGTCGAAGACGCCGTCGACCGAGACCGCCACCGCGAAGTCGCGCGGCGGCAGGACGGCGGCGATCCGGGCCTCCAGGTCGGCAACGGAGGCGACCGACGCGACCGTCACCACCAGGTCGGGCGAGAACGTCGAGACGACCGCGAACGCGACCGGGTCGGCCGTGTCCGCGACCGATGCGGCGCCGTCCGGCAGCATCCGGAAGCACCGGCGGTCGAACACGACCAGGCCATCGGCGGTGCCGGTGCCGGTACCGGCGAGCGCACCGAGCCCGAGGGTGCCGTGCCGACCGAGGTCCGCCACGGCGACCGGGACGTGGACGGCCGGTCGTCGGTGCCGAGGATCGTCGACGACCTGCTGCGCCCACGTGGCGAGGGTCGTCAAGGACGTGGTCCTGTCATCCGTCGTCTCCCGCACCACGCACTCCTCGTCCGGCCCCGGTTCGACCGTAGGAAGTCCGCCCGCGCGGGACCAGCGCCGTTTGACTCAAGCGCTCCGGTGGGTGCGCGGCGCACGGTTGGACCATGAGTGCACGCGCGAACATGGTCTCCCCGTCCGTCCCCCCGTCCGGCACGGGGTGCGTGGAGTGCGACGCGACGGGCTCGTGGTGGGTGCACCTGCGTCGGTGCGCCGCCTGCGGGCACGTCGGCTGCTGCGACGACTCCCTGAACCGGCACGCCACCGCGCACTTCGCGGTCACCGGGCACGAGGTCATGCAGTCGTTCGAGCCCGGCGAGGGGTGGTTCTGGGACTTCGTCATGCAGGACTTCGTGGACGGACCCCGCCTCGCCGACCCGCAGGCGCACCCGACGACCCAGTCGGTCCCGGGCCCGGCCGACCGGCTCCCCCGCGACTGGTCGGAGCAGCTGGCCGAGCGACGCTGACACCGGTCGCGGCCGGTCGCGGCCGGTCGCGGCCTCCCGCGACCGGTCAGGGCAGCCTGCGGTCGGTGTCGAGCGCCTCCGACCGGGCGATCACCTCGTGCATCGTGGTGTGCGACCGCACCTGGTACGACAGGTGTGCCACGGCCAGCACCACCGCCGATCCGACGCCCCACGCGATCGAACCCGGGTCGTCGACGCCGAGCTGGTCGACCAGGATGGCGACCCCGGCGCCGGCGACGATCGAGTTCACCACCGCGATCGCGGACGACATCGTGAACAGCAGCCGGTACCACGACGGGGCCCGGCCGATGTCGAGCAGCTCGTTCGCCGCGTGCCGGCCGCGGGGCATCGGGAAGTACGTGTCGGCCTCGGGCAGCAGCCGACCGTAGTAGCGACGGATCCGTTGCATCGCGGCGAGCGCGGCGACGTCCTCGAGCGAGGTCTCGACGAGGCGTTCGTAGGTGAACGCGCCGAGCAGGACGATCACCGGGATGATCGCGCCGAGGAACCCGAGCGCGAAGGGCGTGTGCGCGAGGAACCCGAAGGCGACGAGCGAGCTGGAGAGCGTGGTGAGGTACAGCGAGGAGCGACTGCTCGACTCGCTGACCGTGATGCTCCGCGCGCTCTCGAGGACGAAGTGCTCGGTCATCAGGGCGTTGAAGAAGGCGGTGGGCCGGTCCAGGGAGGTGATCGACTCGGCGGCGGTCGGCAGTGTCGTGTCGGGTTCGTCGGGCATCACGGGACTCCTCGGTCAGTCGCTCGTCGCCAGGTGGCGGTGGACGAAGGTCACGGCCATGGCGCCCTCGCCGACCGCTGCGGCGACGCGCTTGACGGACCCGGCGCGGACGTCCCCGGCGGCGAAGGACCCCGGCACGTTCGTCTCGAGCCAGAACGGACGACGCTCGAGCGGCCACTGGTCGAGCGAGCCGTCGACGGCGTCCAGGTCCGGGCCGGTGACCAGGTACCCGAGCCGGTCGCGGACCATGGGCGTCTGTTCGGCCCAGCTCGTGTCCGGTCGTCCGCCGATGCAGATGAACAACCGCGTGGCCGGCAGCGACACCGTGGCCCCGTCGCCGTCGGTCACCTCGATCGACTCGAGTCGGGTGTCTCCGTGCAGCGCCGAGACCTGGCAGCCCGTCCGGACCGTCACGTTCGGTGCGGCCGCGATCCTGGCGCTCAGGTACTCCGACATCGTGGCCGACAGCGACGCGCCCCGCACGAGCATCGTGACGTGCGCCGCGGAGCGGGACAGGTTCATCGCCGCCTGGCCCGCCGAGTTCGCCCCGCCGACCACGAAGACCTGCTCGCCGGCGCAGCCGTCGGCCTCGCTCGTCCCGGCACCGTAGTAGACACCGCAGCCGAGCAGCTCCTGCTCGCGCTGCAGCCCGAGCCGACGCCAGTCGACACCGGTCGCGCAGATGTTCGCACGGGCGACGACGTGGCCGCCGTCGGCGAGGTCGGCGTGGATGCGGCCGTCGTGGAAGACCCCGCGCACGCCCTCGCGCATCACCAGGAGTTCGGCGCCGAACCGGACGGCCTGTTCCCGGGCGCGCTCGGCGAGGTCCGCTCCGGCGATCCCCTCGGGGAACCCCAGGTAGTTCTCGATGAGGCTGCTCGACCCGGCCTGCCCGCCCACGGCGTCCCGCTCGAGCAGCACGACGTCGAGCCCTTCGGAGGCGGCGTACACGGCCGCGGACAGCCCGGCGGGACCGGCGCCGTAGATGGACAGGTCGTACTCCTGGCGTCGTGGTGCGTGGATCCACCCGAGCCGGTCGGCGACCTCGCGCAGGGTTGGTGCGACCAGTTCCGTGCCGTCGGGGAACACCACGAGCGGGAGCCGCGACGGATCGATCCGGACGGCGCCCCCGACCCCGCCGACGTCGACCGGGAACCAGTCGAACTGCACCACGGAGCGCGACAGGAAGTCCCGCAGGCCGTAGGAGTCCGCGTCGAACGGCCGTCCGTACACACGGACGCGACGTGACAGGACCACGGCGGCGTCGGTCTCCATGGTTCCTCCGGTCCGTGCGACGACGATCGGTGCGGAACTGCTGCCGCTCCCTCACGAGCACGCTACGGACTGCCGGCGCGTTGCACGTGGTCCTGCGAGGGTCTCCTTCGGCACCGGAGGCGGCGTCGGGTCGCGCCGGGCGGGATCAGCGGCGCCCACGGCGGACGGGAGGCCCGTGGCGGCGTCGCCACGGGCCTCCCGTCCGGTCTGTGGTCGCGGTCAGCCCACCCGCGCGACGCGCACGTCGACGCGGCTGAGCGCCAGGCCGTGTGCCGCGGCGGTCGCCAGGGCGACGTCGTGGACGGCGCGGGCGACCTCGGGGGCCGGGCGGAAGCCGTCGGTGCCGATGACGACGCGCAGGGCGTCGTCGTCGACGACGATCCGGAGCGGTCCGGTGCTCGTGGCGATGCTGCGGACCGCCTGCACGGCGCTCGCGACCGTCGGGCGGGAGCGGTACAGGTCGGTGACCCCGGGGACCTCGAGGACGGCGGCCTCGATCGCGGCGAGGGTCTCGTCGGTGGTGCTCATCGGGCCTCCTCCGGGTCGGTGCCGGGCTCGTCGGCGCCTGTTTCGTCGGTGCCGGGCTCGGGGTCCGGCAGCAGGTCGCGGACGACGACGTCGATCGCTTCGACGAGCAGGTCGGTCTGCTCGGCCAGGGCACCGGCCACGGCGGTGCGGACCAGCTCGGCGGTCGCGGGGATCGAGGGGCCGGACGCGATCGCGATCTCGACGACCACCCGGATCGGGGACGCGAGTTCGGTGACGTCACCGTTCAGCTGGCAGCGGGCCACCAGGACCCCGGGGACCTCGTCGCCGGTGCGGCGGATGAGGGAGCGGATGGCGCCCTCGGTCATCACGGGGCGCTCCGTCTCGGACAGCGGGCGGAGCGGGACGTCACGTCCGGAGCGGGACTCGATCGAGATGTTCGCCAGGACGCCGCTGATCCAGGACTCGTCGGCCGGGGCCTCGTCGCGGGCGGCCGCCTCGAGCGAGCGGAGCGATGCGTGGCGGACGCGGATGATCGCGGCCAGGGCGTTCTGGCAGGCGGGCGAGTCGTCGATGCTCGGGTCCGCCGGCTGCATGCCTGCGTCGAGGTAGTCGGCGAGTTCGTCGATCGAGTGGCCGTCGAGGTCACCCGGTTCGAGGGCGTCGAGTGCCTCGGGGCTGTCGGGCAGGTCCGGTCGGATGCCGTCGTGGTCGGTCATCGCCATCCCTCCATGAGTCGGATCATGTTCTTCCTCGCTCGGGACAGCAGTCCCCGGACCGTCGAGGGTGGCAGGTCGAGTTCGGCGGCGATCTCGTCGTACCGGTACTCGAGCACCTCCTTCATGATCCAGCACCGTCGTTGGGCTTCGGGCAGTTCGGCCAGCGCACGTTCGACCGCGTCCTCGCGGGAGCGCGCCTCGGCGACCCGGTCGGGTGCGTCGTCGGCGGGCGCGGCGACCTCGAGCTCGGTGACGTCGTCGTGGATGCGGCGTGCGCGGATCCGGTCGAGGCACTTCCGGCTGAGGATGCGCATCAACCACGACTTCACGCGCGCGAGGTCCTCGAGGGAGTCGAGGCGGTCCCACGCGGTGATGAAGGTCTCCTGCACGACGTCGTCGAGTTCGTCGGTGGAACCGAGGGTCCGACGGGCGTAGGCGCGGAGCAGCGGGGTGTGGCGACGGATCAGGACCTCGAAGGCCCGGACGTCGCCGTCGGACGACCGGCCGGCGAGGACCGCGTCGTCGAGCTCGGCGAGGGACTGGTGGTGCACGCGTTCCTTCTACTGGTGGTGGATGGTGAACGGCTGGGTGCGTCCGTCCACCGTCGTCGGACGGGTACTGGTGGGACGCATCCCGCACCGCGTTCGTCACACACCGAAGGGCGCACACCGGACGGTTCCGGTGCGCGCCCCTGACGTCGTGCGTGTCGGCTCGCCCTCCTGCTGGTCGGCTCGTCCTCCTGCCGGTCGGCTCGTCCTACTGCTGGATGAAGGCGAGCAGGTCGGGGTTGATGACGTCCGCGTGGGTCGTCAGCATCCCGTGCGGGTAGCCCTCGTAGATCTTGAGCGTGGCGTTGCTGAGCAGCTCGGCCTGCTTGAGCGAGGCCGCCTTGTACGGCACGACCTGGTCGTCGTCGCCCTGCGTGACGAGGACCGGGACGGAGATCGCCTTGAGGTCCTCGGTCTGGTCCGTCTCCGAGAACGCCTTGATGCCCTCGTAGTGGGCCAGGGCGCTGCCCGTCATCCCCTGGCGCCACCAGTTCGCGACCACCGGGGCGGAGACCTCCACGCCGGGACGGTTGAACCCGTAGAACGGACCCTCGGCGACGGCCTGGAAGAACTCGGCGCGGTTCCCGGCGAGGGCGCTCCGGAACCCGTCGAGCACCGAGATCGGCGTGCCCTCCGGGTTGGTGTCGCTCTGCAGCATGATCGGGGGCACCGACGAGACCAGGACGGCCTTCGCGACGCGGCCCTGGGGCTCGCCGTACTGCGCGACGTACCGTGCGACCTGGCCACCACCGGTGGAGTGCCCGATGTGGACCGCGTTCTGCAGGTCGAGGTGCTGCACGACGGCATCCGTGTCGCTCGCGTAGTGGTCCATGTCGTGACCGGTGCCGATCTGCGACGAACGCCCGTGCCCGCGGCGGTCGTGCGCGATCACCCGGTAGCCCTTGCCCAGGAAGAACAGCATCTGCGCGTCCCAGTCGTCCGACGACAGGGGCCATCCGTGGTGGAAGACGATCGGCTGCGCGTCGCGCGGCCCCCAGTCCTTGTAGAAGATCTCTGCACCATCGCTCGTGGTGACGAACGCCATCGTGAACCTCCGTGAGTTTCTGCTCCACATGTGACGCGGACTGGCCGCTGCCTCCCGTTCGGCGGGAGACCGAAGCCCCTTCACCGTAGGACCGGCGCTCCGGCGACCGCTTGGGTCATTCATCCCGATCCGGCCGGGCCGGGCCGGGCCCGGCTTGGTGCGGGGGCGTGTGTGCACCAGAGTTGATCCCATGTCGCTCGTCACCGCCGTCTGCCGCGTCGACCGCCTGCTGCCCGACTCCGGCATCATCGGCGTCACCGCCATCGACAAGCGCCCGGTCACCGGCAGCGTCCGGGTCCGGCCACTCGGCCTGCGCGCCGACGTGCAGGCGAACCGCAAGTACCACGGCGGTGTGGACCAGGCCGTGTACGCCTACGCCGACGAGGACGCCGCGTACTTCGCCGACCTGCTCGAACGCGAGGTCCCGCCCGGCCTGTTCGGCGAGAACCTCCGCACCAGCGGCATCGACGTCACCGGGGCCGTGACCGGGGAACGCTGGCGGATCGGCGACACCCTCGTGCTCGAGGTGACGGTCCCCCGCACACCCTGCGGCACCTTCGCCCGGCGCATGGGGATCGACGGGTGGGTGAAGCGGTTCGCCGACGAGGGGCGGCCCGGGGCGTACTTCCGCGTGGTCAAGTCCGGTTCGGTCGCCGCGGGTGACCCCGTCGAGGTGATACACCGGCCGGAACACGGGGTGACCATCGGCGAGATCTTCGGCGACCTGGCGCCCGATCGAGCACGGGCCGTGCTCGAGTCGGGCGAACGGCTGGCACCGAAGGTCGTCCACGACCTGTCGAAGGTCGCGGCGCGGGCCTGAGCCGGTCGGGCCCGTCGGGCCAGTCGGGCCCGATCAGCTCGGCAGCACGCCGCGCGAGGGGTCGATCGGACGCTTCGCCACGGGCAGCCCGGCCACGACCAGGTCGTAGGCGTTCGCCACGAGGTCCTCGACCAGGGTCTCGTCGATGCCGTCGCCCGGCGTCAGCGTGATCCAGTGCCGCTTGTTCATGTGCCACCCGGGCGTGATCTCGTCGTGGTCACGCACGAGCGCTGCCCCGTGCGGCGGCGCGCACTTGAGGTTCACGATCGGGGTCCCACGCACCTCGGTGACCATCACGAACATCTTGCCGACGACCTTGTAGACCACCGAGCCCTCGCCGAACGGCTGGGTCTCGACGGCCGCCGGCAACGCCAGCGCCGTGCGGCTCGCGATGTCGTGCAGCTGCTCGCCGTCCATGTGACCAGGATGCCGCAGGCCGCCGACAGCGCACCCCGTTCGGGGGCAGGTCGTGAGTGTCGATCACGTCGTAGGATCACCACGCCGCGCACCCGACGCGGCGGTCGCTCGCGCGATCACCACCAGTTCCAGGGGGAACCCGTGCGCATCATCCGTACCCTCGGCATCGCCGCCGCCACCGCCGTCCTCGCGACCACCGTCGTCGTCGGCGGGACCTCGACCGCGCAGGCCGCGCCGAAGTCCTACGCCAACTGCACCGCGGTGCACAAGGTGTACTCCGGCGGCATCGCCAAGAAGTCCGTCACGAAGAACAAGGTCGTCTCCGGCGGCAAGACCACCTACCGTGCGCTCAAGGGCACGGTGAAGAAGGACGACGCCCTGTACAAGGCGAACACCAAGCTCGACCGCGACAAGGACGGCATCGCCTGCGAGAAGAGCTGACGCTCCCGCTCGCTCGGTGACACCGGCAAGACACCGGTGTTCGCGTCCTGACACCCGCACGCCTGGGTGCGATGCGCGAACACCGGTGTTCTGCGTGCCCGGTGCGCCCCGGCGTGCGCGGGCGGCGCGACGCGGGGCGTTCAGAGCGTCGGGACGCCCTCGTGCCCGGAACGGGGACGCGGAGTCCCGGCGACGCCCGTGACGACCGACCCCGCCGGCACGTCCTTCGTGACCACCGTGTTGGCACCGACGACGGAGTCCGGCCCGATCGTGATCGCCCCGATCAGCGACGACCCGGCGCCGAGCACCACGCGGTCCCCCACCACCGGGTGCCGTCGGGCTCCCGGCCCGTGGTCTCCGCCGCGTCCGCCCAGGGTGACGCCGTGGAACACGAGCACGTCGTCACCGATGACCGAGGTCTCGCCGATCACGACGCCCATGCCGTGGTCGATGAAGAACCGACGGCCGATGCGCGCGCCGGGGTGGATCTCGATGCCGGTGACCGACCGTGCGACCTGCCCGAGCAGGCGGGCCGCGAACCGGGACCCGGGCAGCCCCTGCGCGTTCCAGAGACGGTGGGTCACCCGGTACGTCCAGATGGCGTGCAACCCTGAGTAGACGATCGCGTTCTCCAGGTCGCCGCGGGCAGCGGGGTCACCGCGGCGTGCTGCGGACAGGTCCTCCCGGATGGTCCGCAGCACGCCTCGTCGAAGAGGACGACTCACGCAGTGAGCCCCTCGAAGAGCACCGTCGACAGGTAGCGCTCTCCGGTGTCGCACACGATGGCGACGATCCGCTTGCCGGCGTTCTCGGGGCGTGCGGCGATCTCGAGGGCCGCGTGGATGATCGCGCCGGACGAGATGCCGGACAGGATGCCCTCCTGCGTCGCCAGGGCACGGGCGACCCGGAGCGCGTCGTCGAGCTCGACGTCGAACACCTCGTCGATGACGCTCTGGTCGAGGATCTCGGGCACGAAGTTCGCGCCGATGCCCTGGATCTTGTGCGGACCGGCCTTGCCCTCGGTGAGCAGCGGCGAGTCCTTCGGCTCGACGGCGACGATCTGCACGCCGGGTACGCGCTCCTTGAGCACCTGCCCGACACCGGTGATCGTGCCGCCGGTGCCGACCCCCGCGACGAACACGTCGACGTGCTCCTCGGTGTCGCGGAGGATCTCCTCCGCCGTGGTCTTCCGGTGGATCTCGGCGTTCGCAGCCGTCTCGAACTGGTGGGCGAGGATGGCGCCGGGGGTCTCCGCGACGATCGACTCGGCCTTGGCGACCGCGCCCTTCATGCCCTCGGGCCCGGGGGTCAGGACGATCTCGGCACCGTACGCACGGATGACCGCACGGCGCTCGACACTCATGGTCTCGGGCATCGTGATGACGACCCGGTACCCGCGAGCAGCGCCGACCAGCGCGAGGGCGATGCCGGTGTTGCCGGACGAGCCCTCGACGATGGTGCCACCGGCCTGCAGCGCACCGGAGGCCTCGGCGGCGTCGATGATCGCGACGCCCAGACGGTCCTTGACGCTGGCACCCGGGTTGTAGAACTCGAGCTTGGCGAGCACCTCGGCTCCGCCCGCCTTCGGCAGCCGGTTCAGCTTGACGAGGGGGGTGTTGCCGAACGCCTGGGAGATGTTCTCGTAGATGGTGCCGCTCATCCGGTCCGTCCTTCGCAGCTCAGGTCGCGCATCGCTCTTCCTGGAGGCGCGGTGTGCGCCCGATCCTAGCGACCGGACCCCAGGCGGTCCTGTCCGTGACGGCGCGTGCGCGCCCGGACGCGAGTCGCGCCTCCAGGCCCTTCCTGCCCAGGCCTGCGAAAGCGACAGATGCCCGCGGAAGGTTTGCGGACACCTGTCGCTTTCGCGGGAGTGAGCACGACCAGCGCCGAGGAGAGTCGCTTTCGCGGCTCGCCCCACCGCGTCAGCGCACGAACGCCGTCCGGGCGAACCGCTCGTCGGTCGCCTCGAGCACCCGCAGCACGTTGCCGCCGGCCAGCGCCCGCAGGTCCGACTCACCCCAGCCGCGTCGGACGAGCTCCGCCGCGAGCACCGGGTACCGCGACACGTCCCGCAGGCCCGGCGGCAGCACCGGGGTGCCGTCGTAGTCGCCGCCGAGGCCCAGGTGCGCCACACCGGCGACGTCGCGGGCGTGCTCGACGTGGTCGGCGACGTCCGACACCGTGACCAGGGGCGGTTCGCCGGCCATGCCCGACTCCTCCCAGTCCGCCCACGCCCGCGACACGAACTTCGGCACGAAGGTGATCATCACGACGCCGCCGTTGTCGCCCAACCGGGCGAGCACGTCGTCGGGCACGTTCCGCGGGTGGTCGTCGATCGCGACGGTCGACGAGTGGCTGAACACGACGGGCCGGGTCGCCACGTCGAGGGTGTCCCGCATGGTGGCCGGTGCGGTGTGGGACAGGTCGACGAGCATGCCGATCCGCTCCATCTCGGCGACGATCTGCCGTCCGCGGTCGGTCAGGCCGCCGTGCGCCCGCTCCCCGGTCGCGGAGTCGGCCCAGGGGGTGTCGTCGTTGTGGGTGAGCGTCATGTAGCGGACGCCGAGCCGCGCCAGGGTGCGGAGGACCGCGAGGTCGTCGCCGATCGAGTGCCCGCCCTCGGCGCCCAGCAGCGACGCGATCCGGCCGGAGTCGACGGCGGCACGGACCTCGGCGGCGGTGCGGGCGAGCGCGAGGTCGTCGGGGTAGCGCTCGATGATCCGGTGTGCGAGGTCGACCTGCTGCAGCGTCGTCGTCACGGGGTCCGGGTCGTCCGCGGGCACGAACACCGACCAGAACTGCCCGACGACGCCGCCGGCACGGAGCTTCGGGATGTCGGTGTGCAGCGAGTCGGTCTCGGTGTCGATGCCCTCGACACCGGAGTCGTGGCTGTCACGGCGCTCCCAGGGCAGGTCGTTGTGGCCGTCGATGACCGGGAACGGGAGCGCGTCGAACGTCATCCCCCGACGCTACCGCCCGCGCCGTCGTGGCTAGGCTCGAACCGTGCAGCCCGTCACCCTCCGCACCGAGCGACTGGTGCTCTCGGTCCCCGAGCTCGGCGACGCCGACGACGACCGGTCCGACCCGATGGTCTGGCCGACGTCGTGACCGTCTCGTTCCGGGTCGTGACGGACCTGCCGGTTCCGCCGGAGCGCGCCTTCGCGCTGTCGCTCGACATCGGCGCGCACGAGCGATCGATGGCCGCGACCGACGAACGCGCCGTCGCCGGCACGACGGCCGGTACGATCGGCCTGGGCGAGTCCGTCACCTGGCGTGCGCGGCACTTCGGGATCGTCTGGCGGATGACGAGCAGGATCACCGCCCTGGAGGCGCCCCACCGCTTCGTCGACGAACAGGTGCGTGGGCCGTTCGCCCGGTTCCACCACGAGCACCGGTTCGAGCCGTCGGCCGGCGGCACGCGCATGGTCGACACCATCACGTTCCGCGCACCGCTCGGCCCGCTGGGCCGCCTGGCCGAGGTGCTCGCGCTGGCCCGGTACATGCCGAAGCTCATCGCCGACCGAAACGCCTCGCTCGCCGCCGAACTGCGTGCCGAGCAGCGCGCCGGATCCGACGGCGATCAGGGCGCAGCGAGCTCCCCCAGCGCGTCGTAGGCGGCGGCGACGGCGTCGACCCGTACCCGGCCACCCGGGCCCGAGGCGTCGTAGACGTCGTTCGTGATCGCGGCGACGACGGCGAACAACGCGGCCATCGAGTCGAACGCCGACGGTGAGTCGACCGGGCAGAGGATCGCGGTGGCGGCGGGTGCGGCGATGACCGCGGCCGTCGGGTCGCCGAGGACGATGACGTCCGCCCCTGAGTCGACGCAGTGCCGGACGATCCGTTCGACCCCGGCGGTGTGCCGACGCACGGTCACCAGGATCACGAGGTCGTGCCGGTCGAGGTCGGCGACCTCTTCCCCGAGCCGCTGCCCGGGCGACGGACCGACCCGGACGTCGGACCGCACCTGCGCCAGCTGGGACCGCAGTTGCAGCGCGATCGGGTACGCGCCGCGTTCACCGAGGACGAGCACGCGGCGGGCACGGACGATCCGACGGGCCAGCCGCGGGCGGTCCGCTCGGCCGAGGGATGCGAAGGCCGCGTCGAGGTTGCGCGCCTCGACCGCGCGCTGGTCGACGTGGGCGGCGTCCTCGGCGACCCACGGCAGGCCCGAACCCCGTGCGGACATCAGGTTCTGCCGGACCTCGGCGGCGTCCTGGAACCCCAGCGACCGCACGAGTCGCGAGACCGTGGCCTTCGAGGTGCCCGACTCGGCCGCGAGTTCGGCGGAGGTGCCGACGAGCAGGAGTTCCGGGTCGTGGCGGACCATCGCGGCGACCCGACGTTCGGCGGGCGAGAGCTGTTCCCAGACGGAGTCGATCCGGGCGCGGACGTCGGGGCCGGCGGTGCTCATGCGCGGGCCACCCGGTCGACGGCGACGGCCAGGGCGTCGAGGCCGAGGGCGATGTCCGGCGTCGACACGAACTCGTCGGGGTGGTGACTGATGCCGTCGGGGTTGCGGAGGAACAGCATCGCGACGTCGGTCACGAGTCCGAGCGACATCGCGTCGTGGCCGGCTCGTGAGAACAGCTCCATCGGCGCGGTCTCGCCCGTCGACACGATCCCGGCGCGGACGGCGTCCATCAGGCGGGGCGAGCAGAACACCGCGGGCGCACGGTGCACCTCGGTCGGGGTGACACTCACCCCGCGCCGTTCACCGATGAGCGTGAAGGCCTTGGTGAGTTCGTCCCAGACCTCGTCGCGCTCGTCGTCGAACTCGCCGCGCAGGTCGACGGAGAACCGTGCGAGCCCGGGGACGACGTTGACGGCTCCGGGTTCGACGGTCATCGTGCCGACGGTGCCGACCTGGTGCGATGCCCGGCAGATCCGTTCCACCGCGAGCGCGGCCTCGGCGGCGGCGAGCAGCGCGTCGTGCCGGCGCTCGTAGGGGGTGCCGCCGGCGTGCCGGGCCTCTCCCACGGCCTCGACCGAGAACCGGCGGGCACTCGCGATGCTCGTGACGACCCCGAGGGCCTGCCCGGCCTGCTCGAGGTACGGCCCCTGCTCGATGTGTGCCTCGAGGTAGCCGACCACCGACGCCGGGTCGACCGCGGCGTCGCCGACGCGCTCCGGGTCGAGGCCGAAGTCGGTGAAGGCCTGCCGGAGCGTGACGCCGTCACCGTCGGCCAGGTCCCACCAGGCGTCGTCCCAGACGCCGGCCACCGCGGACGACCCGAGCAGGGCCTTGCCGAAGCGCGTGCCCTCTTCGTCGGAGAACGCGATGACCTCGAGCGCGACGGGCAGCGGACCGTCCGCGGTGAGCCGGGCGGCGGTGCGGATGGCCATGAGCACCCCGACGACGCCGTCGTACCGTCCGGCGTCCACCACGGTGTCCAGGTGCGAGCCGAGCAGCAGCACGGGGGCGTCGGGCGTCGCGCCCGCGGCCCGGCCGTGCAGGTTGCCGGCGGCGTCCTGCCAGGTGGACAGTCCGGCGTCCTGCATCCAGCCCGCGACGAGGGCGTTCGCCCGGGCGTGCTCGGGCGACAGGTAGACGCGGGTGATCCGGCCCGGTTCGGCACTGAGGGCGGCGAGCTCGTCGCAGCAGCGGGCGACGAGTTCGGCGTCGGCGGTGCCCACGGCGGTGGCGTTCAGGACGGGCACGGCGCTCACGCGAGCACCTCGGCCCCGGCGGGAGCGACCGCTGCGGTGTCGTCGCGGAAGACGTCGAGGGCGGCATCGACACCACCGCCGTGCGGGACCGCGTGCCCGGCCCGGCGCAGGGTGTGCTCGAGCGCGGCCAGGGTCGTGACCACGGTGTCCTTCCGGGCGTTGTAGCCCATCGTGCCGATGCGCCAGACCCGACCGTGCAGCGGCCCGAACGAGGTGCCGATCTCGATCCCGTGGTCGTCGAGCATCGCGCCGCGCACCTGGTCGCCGACGACGTCGGACGGGATCTCGACGGCGACGACGTTGTGCATCTTGTGGGCCACGTCGCCGAAGACCGGGAGCCCGAGGGCCTGCACCCCCGCGAGCATCGCGCGCCCGGCGGTCTCGTGGCGGGCGACGACGGCGTCGCGGCCTTCCTCGAGCAGGATGCGGGCGCACTCGTGGGCGGCGTAGAGCATCGAAGCGGCCTCGGTGTGGTGGTTCAGGCGGCGGGGGCCCCAGTAGTCGAGGATCATCGCGAGGTCGAGGTAGTTCGAGCGGATCGGTTCGTCGGCGACGTCGTCACCGGGTTCGCGGATGCCGGCCTCGACGCTCCGCCGCTCGTCGAGCACGGCCACGGCCTTGGGCGACAGCGTGACGGGTGCGCTGCCGGACGGGCCGCCGAGGCACTTCTGCAGCCCGGCGCTCACGGCGTCGATCCCCCAGGCGTCGACCTCGAGCGGGTTGCCGCCGACCGTCGCCGTGGCGTCGGTGTAGAGCAGGACGCCGTACCGCTCGCAGATCGCACCGAGCTCGTCGAGCGGCTGGTTCATCGTGGTCGAGGTGTCGCCCTGCACGACCGCCAGCACCTTCGGACGGACGCGGGCGATGGCCGACTCGATCGCGGACGGCGTGAATACCTGACCCCAGTCGGTCTCGATGGTGTGGACCTCGGCCCCGGCACGGCCGGCGATCTCGGCGAGCAGGTGCCCGAACCGACCGAACACCGGCACGAGCACGCGGTCACCCGGGGCGAGCAGTGACACCAGCACCGCTTCGATCCCCGCACGCGAGGTGCCGTCCACGAGCAGCGTCGCGTCGTTGCGGGTGCCGAACACGCGGCGGTAGAGCGCCTGCGTCTCGTTCATCGTCGAGGTCATCCAGGGGTCGTACTGGCCGACGAGCGGCGTCGACAGGGCACGGAGCACGCGCGGGTCGGCGTCGATCGGGCCGGGCCCCATGAGGAGACGGGCGGGTGGGTTCACTGGGAGCATGGTGGTTCCTTCCGTTCCTGATCCGACGATACCGGAACGATCGTTACAGGGGTGTTTCCGCGGCGAGCACGGGCCGTCCGGCCAGCTGCCCCTCGACGCCGACCACGCCGCCGTCCGCCGTGGCGATGCGCCGGCCGCGGAGCCAGGTCTCGGTGACGCTGCCGCGCACGCAGAGCCCGTCGAACGCGGACACCGGGTTGCGGTGCTCGAGCCCGGCGACGTCGACGACGGACTCGGCGGACGGGTCGAACACGGCGAAGTGCGCCAGGGCACCGGGAGCGATCACCCCGCGGTCGCGCAGCCCGACCAGGGCGGCCGGACCGGTCGTGAACAGCGGGAGCAGCGCCTCGAGCGGGATCCCGCGACGCTCGGCTTCGGTCCACACCGCCCGGAACCCGACCTGCAGGCCGGCGACCCCGCCCCAGGCGAGGCCCCAGTCGTCGGTCTTCAGATCGGCGGTGGAGGGCGAGTGGTCCGACACGACGAGGTCGATCGTGCCGTCGAGCACACCGGCCCACAGCGCGTCGCGGTTGGCGTCGTCGCGGATCGGTGGGCAGCACTTGTAGGCGGTCGCGCCGTCCGGGATCGTGCCCGCCTCGAACGACAGGTAGTGCGGGCAGGTCTCGACCGTGATCCGGACGCCGTCATCCTTCGCCGCGCGGAGCATCGACAGCGCGCCCGCGTCGGACAGGTGCAGCACGTGCACCCGCGCCCCGGTCGCCCGCGCGCCGTCGATGACCTGCGCGATCGCGGACCGTTCGGCGGCGACGGGCCGGGTGGCCAGGAAGTCGGCGTACCGGCCGCCGAGCGCACGGTGCGGCACGAGGTGCTCCGGGTCCTCGGCGTGCACGATCAGCAGGGCGTCGATCCGGGCGACCTCGGCGATCGCGGCTCGGAGCTGCTCGGGGTCGAGGTGCGGGAACTCGTCGACACCGCTCGGCGCCGTGAAGCACTTGAACCCGAAGACGCCGGCATCGTGCAGGGCGTCGAGCGACCCGAGACTCGCGGGGACCGCGCCACCCCAGAACCCGACGTCGACCGCCACCCTGCCCTCGGCGCTCGCACGCTTGACGGCGAGCGCCTCGACCGTGGTGGTCGCGGGGATCGAGTTGAGCGGCATGTCCACGATCGTGGTGACCCCGCCCATCGCGGCGGCCCGGGTCGCGGACGCGAAGCCCTCCCACTCGGTGCGGCCGGGCTCGTTGACGTGCACGTGCGTGTCGACGAGTCCGGGGAGCAGCACCTGCCCGGCCGGCACGGTGTGGTCCTGCACGGCGTCGACGACCGCGTCGACGGGCAGGACGCCGGTGACCCGGCCGTCGTGGACGACGACCGCAGCCGGGCGGAACGCCCCGTCGACCCAGGCTCGCTGCGCGCGGACGACCAGGTCTGCCGTGTCGCCCGCCGGGAGGCCCGTCACGCGCCCGCCCCGGCCGTCGCGACCGCCGCCGGGTGGCGTTCGAAGCCCGCCAGCAGCCCCGACATCGCCTTCACCGGCGGCAGGGCGTACTCGCCGCGCTTGCCCGTGGACAACCCGAGCCGGACGAGCGACTCCGCCAGGACCGTGGCTGCCGCGACGCCGTCGACGACCGGTGCCCCGATGGCCAGCGAGACCTCGGCGCAGAAGTCGGCCATGCCCGCGCACCCGAGCACGACGGCATCGGCTCCCCCGTCCATGACCGCTCGGCACTCCTCGATCACGAGCGCCCGTGCACCGGACTCGGGGTCGTCGAGCTCGAGCACCGGGACCTCGCACGCCCGGATCTCCGTGACGAGCGGGGCGAAGCCGTAGCGCTGGGCGAGCTCGTGGGCGCGGCCGGTCGTCCGCGCCAGGGTGGTGACGACACCGAACCGGCGGCCGAGCATCGCGGCGGCGTGGAACCCGGCCTCGGCGATCCCGATCACCGGCACCGTCGCGAGCTCCCGCGCAGCGTCGAGCCCCGGATCCCCGAAGCAGGCGACGACGAAGGCGTCCACCCCGTCCTGCTCACCGCGGGCGATCTGCTCGAGCAGCCCGGGCACGGCCAGGGCTTCTTCGTAGTGGCTCTCGATCGAGGCCGGCCCCATCGAGGGTTCGACCGCTTCGACCAGCGTGCCGGGCGCGGCGACGGCCTGGGCCGCGATGCCGATCGCCCGCGTCATCGACGCGGTGGTGTTGGGGTTGACGACGCGGATGCGCATCGGGGTCCTTCCGGTGGAGCGAGTGGAGCGGTGGAACCGGTGGTGCTGGGTGGTGACCATGGTGGCGGGGGCGGGGCGGGCCTCCCGGCCGTTGTGTGGATCTGTGGACGACCGAGCGCCGCGACCCGCCCTGTGGAGGGCGAGCCGCGACGCCGGGGGTCAGGCGCGACCGACGGTCGCGCCGTCGTCGACCGAAGGGTCGTCCGCGTCGAGCACGGGCATGCTCGGCCGGACACGCTCGAGCGCCCAGAAGACGACGAGGCCCAGGCCGCACCCGATGAACCAGCTGTAGCTCGACAGCCACGGCAGCACATCGAGTGCCGGGGGCAGGACCGCGCTCGCCACCGAGACCGCGCCGGTGACCACGAGGGTCCAGATGGCGTTCGGGTTGAACCCGCCGCGGTACCAGTACCGGGCGGTACGGCTCGTGGAGTACATGTCGTCGATCGCGATGCGCTGCTTGCCGACGATGTAGTAGCCCGCGATGAGGATCCCGAACAGCGGGCCGATCAGCGCACCGAGCACCCCGAGCGTGTACAGGATCGCCTGGTCGTTGCCGTACCAGTTCCACGGGGTGAGGAGCACGGAGCCGACCGCGGCGATCATGCCACCGGCCCGCCACGAGATCTTCCGGGGTGCCACGTTCGAGAAGTCGAACGCGGGGCTGATGAAGTTCGCGACGATGTTGATGCCGACGGTCGCCGTGACGAAGGTCAGGCCACCGAGCAGGATCGCGAAGGGTGCTCCGATGGCCTGCACGGTCTCGATCGGGTCGGTGATGAGCTTGCCGAACACCGGCACCGTCGCACTGGCGCAGAGCACCGTCAGGACCGAGAAGAACAGGAAGTTGATCGGCAGTCCCCAGAAGTTGCCGCGCTTGACCGCACGGAATGACCGTCCGTAGCGCGAGAAGTCCCCGAAGTTCAGCATCGGGCCGGAGAAGTAGCTGACCACCAGGGCGACCGCGGACAGCATCACCGGGATCGACGCCCCGAACGACAGCGGCTCGCCGACCGACAGGGTGAACGAGATGTTGCCGATGCCCGCCTGGCTGACCAGGTAGACCGCGAGCGCGATCATCACCACGTAGACCGCCGGACCGGCCCAGTCGATGAACCGCTTGATCGCCTCCATGCCCATCCAGAACAGCGCGCCCTGTGCCACCCAGAGGATCGCGTACGAGATCCACCCCAGGGCCGACAGCCCGAGGAACGAGTGGTCGAGCAGCCCCGCCGACGCCGGGATGAACTTGAGGAAGATGATGTTCAGCGACTGGGCGGCGAGGAACGTCTGCACGCCGTACCAGGCCATCGCGATCAGGCCGCGGATGATGGCGGGGACGTTCGCGCCGAGCACGCCGAACACCGCGCGGTTGATCACCGGGTACGGCACACCGGTGCGCTGCGACGGCTTCGCGACCAGGTTGGCGAAGACCTGCACGATGAGGATGCCGACCACCAGGGCGATGAGCACCTGCCAGCTCGCGATGCCGAGGGCGAAGAGCGACCCGGCGGTGACGTAGCCGCCGACCGAGTGCACGTCGGACATCCAGAAGGCGAAGAAGTTGTAGCTCGTCCAGCGCTGCTCGCGCAGCGGGGCGAGGTCCTCGTTCGTGAGCGCCGGGTCGTACCCGGGCTTGACGACACCGGCGCCCGCTGGGGCGGGAGCGGCGGTCGTGGTGGGGGCGTGGGGCGCGGCGACTGGTGTCGCGATGTCGGTAGCCATGGCGTCCTCCGAGGGAGTGGGAAGCGGGGCGGTGCGTGCTTGAGCACGAAGCTACGGAGCGACTTCGCCCCCGCCGTTTCCCTCGTGTAACGGTCGTGTGTCCCGCACCCCGTCCTGGAACGACCGTTCCGGAACGGTGGCCGAGACCGGCGCCGACCGCGCCCGGAGCCGTGCTGCGGCTTGCCGCATCGATGGGCACCGACCCCGCACGGACCCCGCCCGGACCCGAGCGGCGTTGACCGCCGGTGGTACGAATCGACCATGAGCAGGGGAATCAGGATCGACCACGTGGGCGTCACGGTGCCGGACATCGACGCAGCCACGCAGTTCTTCGAGGCGGCGTTCGACGCCGTCGTCCTGTACGACATGCGGCGTCGTGACGAGACGCCGAACAGCAGCTCCGAGGCGCACGGCTACCTCGGCATCCCGAGCACCATGGCGCAGGGGGCCATGCGGATGCTCGCGCTGCCGGAGGGGCCGGGGCTCGAGCTGTTCGAGTACCTGGGGCCCGAGCAGCGGAACGCCGCACACCCGTCCGACCTGGGATGGCAGCACCTGGCGATGTACGCCGACGACCTGGACGAGACGCTCGCCCGGGTCGAGGCGGCCGGCGGCACCCGGAACTCCGACCCGCGCGACCTGCGTGGTGACGAGGCAGGGGCCGGCAACCGGTTCGTCTACACGCGCACGCCGTGGGGGTCGACGCTCGAGCTCGTCAGCTACCCGACGCCGCAGCCGTACCTGGTGTACGCGCCGCGGCCGAAGTGGGCGCCGTGGCCGATGCCGGACGACGTCTACCCGGTGCCGGCACCCGCCGTGCACTGACGACCGACCGCCGCACCGACCGACCAACACACCGACCGACAGACCGTCCTCTCAGTGGCGGGGCACCTGCCCCGTCCGCCGCACGGCCCGTTCGAGCAGTTCGACGTCGATCCCGACGTGCTGCCGGGCGATCACGCCCGCCTCGGGCGCCCGCCCCGAACACACCGCGTCCACCAGCAGTTCGTGCTCGTGGAGCGCGCGGGTCTCCATCTCCGCCATGCCCTCGGCCGTGCCCCACAGGTGCGCCGGAGCGGCGATGGAGATCTGCGCCTCCAACCCGGCGAGCGCCGTCCGCAGGGCGTCGTTCCGCGCGGCGTCGATGATCGTCCGGTGCAGCACGGCGTCGGCCTGCTGCTTCTCGAGCCCCGAGGTGGCGTCGCGGAACACCTCGAGCCGTGCACGGATCAGGGCGGCGTCGTCCGGGGTGACCCGTTCCGCGGCGGCCGTCGCGAGCGCCCCGTGCAGCAGCGCGATGGCGTCGGCGGTGTCCTGGATCGCCTCCCACCGGGCGAGCAGCACCCGTCCGACGGCGTCCGATGAGCTGTCCGGCCACTCGGTGCGGACGAACGTGCCGCCGCCCCGGCCTCGACGGGTCTCGAGCAGCCCCCGTTCGACGAGCCGCGCGATCGCACCGCGCACGGTGACCCGGGCGACGCCGAGCAGGCCGGCCAGTTCGCGTTCCGGCGGCAGGTTCGCGCCGGGCAGGTACTCGCCCACGGCGACGGCGGTCACGAGGCGGTCCTCGACCTCGTCGACGCGCGTCTCGGTCGTACGATCGGACACACGGACCCCCTTCGCGGTGTTACGACCACGTTAAGGCAGCAGAAAAGGTATTGCGTGGGACCTTTTTCCGCTCCATGCTGACCCCCATGTCCAGCATCACCGAATCCACGATGCCGTTCCGCGACGGCGAGACCTGGTACCGGGTCACCACGCCCGACACCCCGGTCGCGGGCGCGCTGCCCCTCGTCGTCCTGCACGGCGGGCCCGGCATGGCCCACGACTACCTCCGGAACCTCGCGGCCCTGGCCGACGAGACCGGCCGGACCGTCGTCCACCACGACCAGTTCGGCTGCGGCCGGAGCAGCCACCGCCCGGACGCGCCGGTCGACACCTGGCAGCCGCAGCTGTTCGTCGACGAGTACGCCGCCCTGGTCGAGCACCTCGGGCTCGGCGACCACCACGTGCTCGGGCAGTCGTGGGGCGGCATGCTCGGCGCCGAGATCGCGGTGCAGCAGCCCGCGGGGCTCCGGTCGCTGGCGATCTGCAACTCCCCCGCGTCGATGCAGCTCTGGGTCGACGGCGCCGCCGAGCTCCGCGCGCAGCTGCCCGCCGACGTGCAGGACGCCCTGACCCGGCACGAGACGGCCGGCACCGTCGACGACCCCGAGTACCTGGCGGCGACGCAGGTCTTCTACGAGCGGCACGTCTGCCGCGTGGTCCCGAGCCATCCGGACTTCGTCGACTCCGAGGAGCAGATGGAGCGCGAGCCGACGGTCTACCACACGATGAACGGCCCGAACGAGTTCCACGTCATCGGCACGATGCGTGACTGGACCATCGTCGACCGGCTCGACCGCGTCGCCGTGCCGACGCTCGTCGTCGCCGGCGAGCACGACGAGGCCACCCCCGCCACGTGGGCGCCGTTCGTCGAGCGGATCGCCGACGTCCGGCAGCACGTCTTCCCCGGTGCGAGCCACTGCTCGCACCTGGAGCAGCCGGCGGAGTTCCGCCGGGTCGTCGCGACCTTCCTGGCCGCGCACGACGACGCCTGACCCGGCCATCACCTTGCCTGGAGGCGCGGGGCGGGCCCGCCCCGCGCCTCCAGGCAAGGTGATGGCCGGGTCA
>NZ_QKLH01000020.1:0-68025 GCF_003224215.1 Curtobacterium sp. MCLR17_043
AGATGTGTATAAGAGACAGGGCCACCATCGCCCCATACATTCGCTCCCGATACCGGTCGGAGCGCTCGCGCCGCAGGATGAGCCAGGCAACGCCCGCCGCCACGCCGGCACCAGCAAGCGTCGCGACCAGCGTGGACACGAAGCTCGGCCAATCCCTGCCCCCCCCCCACATGGACGCGGTCAGCTGGTCGATCGATTCGCGCAGGTCGCGTATGTCACTCACAGTCGAAAGCTAACGGACCGTTGTGCGCACACGCAGCGACACAACGACAGCAAACTCGATCGCGCCCATCTCGGTAGCCGATCGGCTACCGCACGTGCGTCGACGACACCCACCGCGGGTGAGTTGCGCTCAGTGAACGAACGACTCCGTGGACCCGAAGCAATCGGTTACCGACCTGGGAACTATGCGGCCAGGCGTCAGACCTGGAGCTGCTTCCCCCAGTAGGCGTAGCGCCTGTCGCCGTCAAGGTTTATGCCCTCCTCCCAGCCGTTGCCTGCGGCGAGTCGTTGCGCTGGGAGATTGTCGACGTGGATTGCTGCGGCGAGTTCCAGGGTCTCGCGGCCGTCCGCGTGGGTCCGGCACCAGCTGTCGAAGTCAGCGAGCATGTCGTCGCCAACGCCGGCTTGTGCTACTCGCACGTCTCGGGCCAGGGCAACGATGGCGAAGTCGTACGTGTCTTTGCGGGAGCCGACGGCACCGATGAGGGCCGCCTGGAGGGTCGGGGAAGATGCGTCGTCAGCGAGCAACAGTCTGGTGAACTGGGAACCGCGAGCGGGCAGTCGGGTACTACGGATGACGCCTTCAACGTCGGCTGCCCACGGCTCGGATTGGTAGGGACGAGCCGCGGTTCCTCTGCCGCGCATCACGGCAAGTGGTGCGCAGGTGAAGCCCGGTTGAACAGTCGGTGGACCGCGTCTCCATCGACCCAGTGGCTCAACGAGCAGTCTTGTGCTGTGCGGTCCGAGCGCGCTTTGCCCTCAGCGACGCTGCGGCTGCGTGGTCGTTGCGCAGCAGGGCGAACGCGTGCAGCTGGTCCGAGCCGGAGTCCTGAGAGCGGACTGGGGAGCGGAAGATCCACCGGGAGTGACCTGCGCCGACGCCGTGCGGGCGCAGTTGACTCGTCAAGTGCGCTGCGCGTTGTGCTTTCGTATTCATCGCGATCCTCCTCTGTCGATAGTAGTCAATGACGACTCAAGGCGCCTAGGCGTGGCTGGCGACGCTTCAACGAAACCCTCACCCCGCCGCCTGGCGCCTCGGGCAGCCGATCAACCACGCGCCGGTTGCTCCCAGCTGTGGCGCGTCGGTCCGCATGGCCGTAAGCGGATACGGCCAGGAGGCCTCCATGGCGCTGACCGGTAGCCGATCGTCTAACGGGCGCCCGATCTACGGGTTTCTGGCCGACCGCTCTGACCCTCGGGCCTGTCCACCCAGAATCGATCGTTTTTGACAGCTTTCTGACTCCGATTGCCACCGACAGCCGACGGAGGTGCGCCACACCGGCCAGCTCTCGTTCCTCCAAAAGCTCACATGACAGTCATTTAGATTACGTCGAACCTTAGACTTAGTCCATACCGCTCGACTTAGCGCACGATTTCTGAAAGAAGATCCCGCATGCCCCAGCTGCCTTCCGTCGCCCCGCGCTCGAGCACGCGCTTTCCCCGCCTGTGGACGCTTGCCGCCGTAGTAGCTGCCGCGCTCGGAGTCGTTGTGACACTCCTTGCTGCCGCGAACTTGTTCCCGGCGTCGTCGAACATCTTCACGCTCGCCGGCACCTACGTGTGGGCAAGCGCAGCCCCACACCTGGTCCTCGTCAGCTTGGTCGCTGCGCTGCTGACGATCCCGCTGTGGCGGGCGCGGCGACGACCCGTGCTCCGCGGCATCGCGTCCGGGGCTGCGGCGCTCGCCCTGGCCGCCTCGACCTTCATCACCGGTTCGTTGGCCATGGCCGTCACCTCCAACGGCGGATCCGTGGATCTCGTTCAGGCCGTCACGCTCTCGACGCCGACGGAGCCTCCGACCGAGGTCACCACCTACGTCACCGCCGGCGGCGAGCCGTTAGAGGCACGTGTGTACGAGCCCGAGGGCGGCGCTGCGGGCGCGCCGGTGATGATGTACGTCCACGGTGGCGGTTGGGAGACGGGTTCCGCCAAGGAGTCCGAGTCCACAGCCCAGCACTGGGCGGCGGAGGGCTGGTACGTCGTCAGCGTCAACTACCGCCTCTCCAGCACGCGGCAGCCGACGTGGGACAAGGCGCCGGCCGATCTTGCGTGCGCTCTCACCTGGACCGACCGTCACGCAGCCGAGGCCGGCGCTGACAACGACCGGCTCACTATCATGGGCGACTCCGCTGGTGGTCACCTGGCCGTGCTCCTCGGCTGGTCTGCCGCTGACGGTGCCGCGGCGTCGACGTGCGCCGATCAGGGTGAGGTTCCCGTGCCCGACGCGATCGTGGCGAGCTACCCCGCGATCGACGTCCAATACAACTACGACCACGGCGTCGCCCCGGTTCCGGGGATCGATCCTCAGGAGTTCACGCACCTCTTCCTCGGTGGTACGCCGGCCGAGTTCCCAGACCGCCTGCGGGCCATCTCCCCGCTGGCCTACCTTAGTGCGAACACTCCGTCGACCCTGGTGTTGCAGCCTGACCGGGATGACTTCATCCCGGCCGAGGGTAACTATCGCTCGATCAAGACCGCCCAGCAAGCGGGTGTCGACGCGAGGATCGTCTCCGTCCCGTTCGCGTGGCATGCCTTCGACGCCCTCCAGGGCAGTCTCGGCGGGCAGGTGAAGAACAGCGTCACCAAGACCTGGTTGGAGCAGCGCGACCTCGCACCCCAGCAGCGACAGGGGCCCTAGGCCGCAAGTCGGCCCCGGGTTCTTCTGGAACACGGGGCCTAGCGGGAATCGGCGTCCGGTTCGAGGTGCCTCCATCTCCTGCACCTCTCCGTGCTGTTCGCCGGTGACGCCCCTGCGTGCAGAAGGCGCCGCTCTGGTCGTCGTGACCGAAGCGGCGCCCTGTGCGCGTGCGGAGCTAGGGAGCGAGGTCGAGCCCCTGCAACCAGTTCACGACGATGCTGCTGCGGGTTTGGCCGCCGACGCTGCCCGGCAGGCTGTCGAAGCCGTGGTAGCCGAAGGGGACGCGGGCTACCGTGACGTCGGCCCCGGCCTGACGTGCCTTGTCAGCCACGGCGTAGTTGCCTGCTGCGGGGATGAAGTCGTCCCGCTCGGGCTCGACGATGAGGGTCGGCGGGGTCTTGTCCGAGACGTACGTGAGCGGGGAGACCGCCTCGAGTCGCTCGGGCTGCTCCGCCGGGGAGCCGCCGAGGAAGTCCCGGATGAACTCCTCCGGGTCGACTCCGAGAGGCGCGGTCCCGTTCTCGGACGTGTATGTCAGGTCGGCGACCGGGTAGGAGGCGATGACGGCGTCGGGGACGGGCACGTCTCCGAGCTCAGGGCACGAGGACGCGGCGGCGCCGTCGGCGGCGGACCAGCCGAGGAGCATGGCCAGGTGCCCGCCGGCAGAGTCGCCGATGACGGTGAGCTTGTCGGTGTCGGCACCCGCGGCGGCAGCTTGCTGCCCGGTCCAGGCCAGGCCGCAGGCGACGTCCGCGGGGGCCTTGTCCCAGGTCGGGTCGGTGGCGTCGGAGAGGCGGTAGTCGATGTTGACGACGTAGAAGCCCTTG
Organism: Curtobacterium sp. MCLR17_043; assembly: GCF_003224215.1. Classification (NCBI taxonomy): domain Bacteria; kingdom Bacillati; phylum Actinomycetota; class Actinomycetes; order Micrococcales; family Microbacteriaceae; genus Curtobacterium; species Curtobacterium sp. MCLR17_043. The sequence continues at coordinate 3,688 of NZ_QKLH01000020.1, forward strand.
CTGGCGAAGGAGCGGGCGATCTGGTCGGAGCCTTCCGCGGAGCCCATGTACCAGGCGCCGCCGTGGATGTACATCAGCACCGGAGCACCCTCGGCACCACCCTCGGGCTCGAAGACGCGCGCCTGCTGCTGCTCACCGTCGACGGTGACGTAAGCCGTGACCTCATCCGGCCCCTCGGGCGACGATGAGAGGGTCAACGCCTGCGCGAGGTTGACCGAGCCGCCGTTGTCCGACGCGGCCTTGACCATGATCCCGGTGATGACGGTCGAGGAGACGAGTGCGATGACCACCAGGCCCGAGGCAACGCCCCGCAGCACAGGGCGGCGCCTCGCCCGCCAGAGCGGGATGCACAGCAGAGCCGCGATCACGCTCAGCACGACGAACTGGGGGCCGAAGAACGACCACGCGAAGGCCGATGCCAGGGTCCCGAGGAACTCACCCGGCCCGAACGCGGTCCCGAGTGCGAGGAGGGCGATGATCCCTCCGATGATCGCCGCGACGACAGCGGCAGCGGTGCGCGCCTTGGCGAACCGCGCCGGGTGGGCGCCGGTGCCGCCTTGGTGCTCTCGTGCCGATCGTGGTGCTGCGTCGTGCTCGTGCATGTTCCTGGTGCCTCTCGATCAGTCTGCGGGGTGGGTGGTGCCGGCCCGATGGTGGTGCCAGCAGGTGGTGCGGGTGGTGGTGCGCTGCGGTCAGGGTGCGAGGTTGCGTTCCGCGAGCCAGTTCGTCGTCACGGTCGTCTTGATCTGTCCGCCGATGCTGTCGCGGGTGGCGTCGAACCCGTGCCAGGCGAACGGCACCTGGGCGATCGTGGCGTCGACGCCTGCGTCCTGGGCCTCCTCGATGACCTCGTCGTTGCCCTCGGCGGGGATGAAGTCGTCCCTCTCGGGCTGGAGGACGAGAGTCGACGGGGTGTCCGCGCCGAGGTAGGTGGAGGGCGAGACCGCGCGGGCACGGTCAGGGAACTCCGCCGGTGCCCCGCCGAGGAAGAACCGCGTGAACTCCTGCGGGTTGTAGGCGGCCAGGGGCGCTGCGCCGTCCTCGTACGTGTACTCGATGTTGCTCACGGGGTAGCCAGCCACGACAGCGTCGGGAACGGGCACGTCGCCGAGCTCGGGGCAGGTGGAGGCGGCGCTCCCGGCGGCGGCGGACCACCCGAGGAGCATGGCCAGGTGCCCACCGGCGGAGTCGCCCATGACGGTCAGCTTGCTGGTGTCCGCGCCGACCTTCTCCGCCAGCTGGTCCGTCCAGGTCAGTGCACACGCGACGTCGGCCGGGGCCTTGTCCCACGTCGCGTTCTCGGCGTCTGCGAGACGGTAGTCGACGTTGACGACGTACCAGCCCTCGTCAGCCCACCGCTGGGCCATGCTGTCCGACTCCTCGGCGGTACCGATGTACCAGCCACCACCGTGGATGTACATCATCACCGGCGCCCCTTCCGGGCCACCCGCTGGCTCGTAGATCCGGGCCTGTTGGGGCTGCCCGTCGGCGGTGACGTAGGTCGTGATCTCGGTCGGGGTCACGGGCGGGTTCGTCGTCGCCAACGACTGGGCCAGGTTGACGGACCCACCGTTCTCCATCGCAGCGTTCACCAGCGACGCGGTGATGGCAGTCGAGGCGACGAGCGCCACGGCCACCAGCCCGGAGGCGATGCCCCGGAGCACCGGGCGCCGCCTGGCCCGCCAGAGAGGAATGCAGAGAAGAGCCGCCACGACGCTGACGATCACGAGGTGAGGCGCGAAGCTCGCCCAGGCCATCGTGCCGCCGAGCGTCACAATGTTCGTCGCCGCGGGAACGAGGTTCCCCGCCGCGAGCAGCACCACCAACCCAGCGAGGACCGCCGCAACGACAGCCGCGAGAGTCCACACCCACCGGAACCGTCGGGACCAGTCAGCGCCGGCGCCTGGCTCACGGGTTGCCTGGATCTTGGGCGACTGCTCGTGCGCCTTCATGATGCCCTTCCTTGTGGAGCGACCCACTCAACGAGGAGACTACGTCTAAACATAGATGCCGTCTACCTATAGACGACTAGGCTGAGCGCATGAGTTCCTCTGCTCCCCCTCAAGGTCGTCGCGAGATGTTGAAGGCACGCTCGCGGCGCTCGATCCTCGACGCCGCGACGGCACTGGTCATCGAGCGCGGAGGCCCCACGTTCACCGTCGAAGAGCTCGCGGAGCGAGCCGACGTCTCACGGGCGACGGTGTTCAACTACTTCCCCTCGGTCTCAGACGTGCTCGTGACCGCGAGCGTCGAGCAGTTCGAGAACGCCTGGGCGACCTTCGACGAGGCCACGTCAGCGGCACCGGCAACTGACGGATCGCGTGCGGCCGTGTTCAACGAGGTGTCGCAGTCGCTCCGAGCGACGAGCATGCCCGACGTGATCCTGTCCGTTGGAGCAGTCGTCGGGAGAGGCGACCAAGCATCACCCCGCCACGAAGCCCTCCTCCGACAAATCATGGATCGAACCTCGCTGCACATGGCCGAGCACGTCTCTACCCGCTACCCGAGCTGGAACCGGCTCGAAGTGGATCTGCTCGTCGGCTCACTGATGAGCGGCGTCACCGTCGCCGCGAGCCACTGGCTCCTGAACGAAGGCGGCGACCTCAGCCCAGATTCTCGAGCCATCTGGGCCCGGATGCTCGACAGCGCCATCGAAGGCTCACGATCCGGATACGGCAACAACGACAGGCCCACCTGATCGCAACGCTTTTGTTCGATCAAGAATCCTCTACCGGACATTCGAGCGTTCGATCGAACGCCGCGAGGTATGAGCAGCTTTGCTCGGTGTCGCCCTTTTCGCAGCGCTACATGTCGTGATGGCGTCCCGCATGGGCGCCGCGTTGTCGCTCGAGGAGGGTCGTCCATCCAGGCCCCGGTGGCGGAACGGCTACGTCGAGATCGCTCAGCGCGCTCGAAGTCATGACCAGTCCCGCGAGCTGATTCTCGGCCGGTCTGACCTCGCCGAGTGAAAGCGTCCCTGCGCCCAACTAGTCCGGGTCGTACTGCATGCCGCGGGGCATCGTATGCATCGAGTACGTGGCCTTATGAGAGCGACCTGCTCGATACTGTTCGGCGTAACCGCGGTACTGCCGATCAGCTGGTGACTTCGCGGTGAACGAATCAAGCAACTGCCATTCCACGACGCCTCGGGCCGGCACCTCCACAGGCAGGTCCGGGCCCACGTACTGCGCGCGCTGCTCCGGCCCACCCCTCTCCGCTTGCTCTCGGTTCGTCATCTGCATCAGCTTCAACGAAGTCGAGACTCCCTGCTCGAGTTCGAGGAGGCCGGCGTCGTAGACCGTCACCCCACTGGCTCCTGAATTGGAGATCGTCAAGGTGAACTCGACGATGGTGTCACCCCGTTTCACGAGTGTCTCCTCGTCAAAGTCGAACTGGGTAGCACGAACGAGGCCGACCTTGATCCGGCCTAGCCGCCAGACTGCGGCCCCAATCTGCCAAGCGAGGGACACAACCGACAGCCCAAGAGCCGCGATTGCGACCCAGGTCACTCCCGAACTCATGACTGTGCGGCTCGCCGCCCTGGTGGACGCTCGCGCTCATGGCGAGTGCTGCCGGGCGCAGCTCCGCGCGCCTTGTCGATGTACAGCGTCCCTGCCCAGATGAGCACGATGCACGTGATGACGTTGAGGAGAGCGAGGGCCCCACCAACGAGGACGAGCGTCAGCCCAAAGCCGGTCAGGTCCCCTGAGAAGTCTGTGATCTGCACGGCGCAAGCCTATGAGCAGGCCGCGCAGCGATTGCGAGGAGTAGGGCATCATCACAATCGGCATCGGCTCGTTCGCTTCGCCTGGTGTCGCCCTAGCTTGTTCGGGACTCATCGTCGGGGACGTCGCGCGAACCACTGTCGTCGTGAGGTTGCCGTCGAGGCTGCCGACGGGCGCTCTGCAAGCGCCTGCTCATAGGCACCAAGCCAGACCACGGCGCGAGCGCGGTTCCGGTTGCCGAGCACCGCACGCTTCACTGACGGCAATGCCAGCGCTACGGCCACCGCGGCCAGCACGACACACACGATCGCAAATGCAGCAGTTCCAACCCACCCAGACCCAAGGTTTGCTGTTGCACTCCCGGAGGTCGGGACCCGGGAGAGCATGATTGCGAGGATTGTGACGGTGGCCGCTTCGAGAGCGAGGACCAGCGTTGCCTCCTGGTCCGCAGCTTGCGACCGCAATTCGGCGAGGACCAGCAGCTGCACAGCGTCATCGTCGCTGACGAACGCGTCCAGCTCGTTCCGGGTGACGATGATGTGTTCGTGCAGGTGCCGCGAAACCTCCGGCCGATCCTTGAGTGCCGTCCGCTTGCTCATCCGGCATCACTTGACTGCAGGAGGCGGATGCGCCGGTACAGGGTGGCGCGGGACATGCCGAGGTCGCGGGCGACTTGGGACGCCGACTCGCCGGCATCGAGGAGCCGGATCGCGGCGCGGACCTGGCTGTCGGTGAACACCGCGCGGCGGCCGCCGAGGTCCTGACCGGCGGTGCGGCGCTTCGTCACCGAGTCACGAACCCGTTCACGTTTGATCTCGAGTTCCATCTGCGCAAGCGCCGCCATGACGGAGAACACCATCGACCCCATCGGCGTTGCCGTATCGACATCGCCACCACCGAGATTTAGCACGCGGAGCCCCGCGTTCCGGTCACGGAGCTGCGCGGCGAAGCTGAGCATGTCGATCGTGGATCTGCCGAGCCGGTCGAGTGTGGTGACCGCCAACGTGTCCCCGTCGTGCAGCGCGTCCAGCGCCCGGTCGAACGCTGGGCGCGAGGCACGAGCCCCGGACACCCCCTGGTCGACGTACAGGTCATCCCTGCGCACTCCCGCGGCAAGCAGATCCTGTTCCTGCCGATCGGTGTCCTGCTGCCGGGTCGACACGCGCGCATACCCGATCAGCTTCACCACGATGCGGCAACTGTCTCACAACCAACCTTCATGACAGCGATCATGGCCCACACTTGCGACACATAGTTGCGAGACTCGCCGTCCCTCGGACTCTCGCGGAACTCGCTTGCACGATCTCGCCGCCGACGAGACCTCTCGCAACCGTAGGGATACAAGACTTGTCGCGGACCCCGTACAGGCATCAGCCCCCATCGAATTCCCATCAGTGCTACTGATCCCGCTCGTCGACTCAGGAGGAGACCCATGTCGGAACCACAGGACTTTGCATTCACCGCCGGTACAATGCAGGACTCACCGGCGATTTTCGGGCCATCATCCGCGGAGTTGCTAATTTCAGAAGTGCTCCCGATTTTAGTCGCTCCTCGACGGTACCAACCCGTACAACTCACGGCAACAGAACAATACGGCAGCCAGCTCGCGGAGTACGACGTGTGGGGCAAACCCATTGACTGGGGCTTGGCGAGCGGAGGACCGGAACACTGGTGACCTTGATTCCTACGATCCCGCCACACGGGAGTATCGACTGGCGGGAGAGCTGCAGGAGACGCATCCCGGCCAGTGGGGACTTGAGCCAGAAGTGGTCCGGCTTGCCCTCCCTATAACGTTGGGAGTCTGGGGCCGCGGAACGGACCCTTGGCGGATGGTCTCAGCGGCAAGTACCGGAGAAGAACTCTTGGTCACTCTCAGGAACACAAGAGACGACCACCTGCTGGGCTCACTGACCGTGAGTAAGCGCCTCGAGATGGTCACAAGATTCGATACCCCGGCAGGTTGTATTCGCTACCGGGATATCGAATCTGCGGATGGCTAGATGCCAGCCTCCTTCTTGTTCGGGTACCAGCACCGCTTGCCACATGAGCTGCAGTGGAAACGGTGAGAGGCGACGTTGGAACCGACGCCAAGCACCTTGTGGATCTTATAGGTGGGGTCATCTACGACCAGGTCCTCGATCTTCACAGATCCCGAGCCGTTGTAACCCTTGTACCTACCAACTAGATAGGAGGTGCCCTTCGCGCCCCCGGTCAGGCGGAAGAGGGAATGCGCCATTTCCTTGGGCTCCTTGAACGCACCGCGTTGCTGCTGGCTCGTCACGGTACCGCTCAGAGTGGGCTTACCTGCTGCCGGCACAGTCTGAATCTTGTTTTGAGCCGAGGGGTACCCGGCATACATGTCCCAGTAAACGAGAATGCTGCGGCTCCAGCTCTTCTTCCCGCCGCCGGTCTGACCGCGCTGCCCCGCACACACCGGCAGACCGGCCGGGTGCGCCACGCGGTGGGCTACGTGCTGCTCTGTCTGGTGGCCCTGCTGTTCGTCTCGCCGCTCATCTACATGGTGGCGACGAGTCTGAAGCCGTCGGCCGACGTGTTCACGACCCCGCCGACGCTCTGGGGCTCGTCCATCGAGTGGGGCAACTACGCACAGGCGTTCACGTACCTGCCGTTCGCCCGGTTCATCCTGAACGGTGTCTTCGTCGCCGCGGCCGGCACGGCGATCAACGTCGCCGTCGCGGTGCTGTCCGGCTACGCGTTCTCGCGACTGCGGTGGCGCGGCCGGAACACGGTGTTCGTCCTGTTCCTGGCGACGCTGATGATCCCGCAGGACGTCCTCGTCATCCCGATGTACGTGATGATGCAGGGCTTCGGGTGGGTCGACACGTTCCAGGCGCTCATCATCCCGTGGGCGTTCACGGCACTCGGCGCGTTCCTGGTGCGGCAGTTCTTCCTCACCGTGCCGCAGGAACTCGACGACGCCGCCCGGGTGGACGGTGCCGGAGCGATCCGGACGTTCTTCTCGGTGATGCTCCCGCTGGCCCGGCCGACGATGGCAGTCCTCGCCGTGTTCTCGTTCATCGCGTACTGGAACTCGTTCCTCTGGCCGCTCGTCATCGTCAACGACGTCGAGGCCCGTGGCACCATCCCGCTCGGCCTGCAGCAGTTCTTCGGGCAGCAGGGCTCCGAGTGGAACCTCGTGATGGCGGCCTCGGTGATCTCGATGCTGCCCACGGTGGTCCTGCTGATCCTGCTCCAGAAGCACCTCGTCAAGGGGATCGTCACCAGCGGTCTCGGCGGCCGGTGACACCGCCGACCGTCCCCCCTCGCCCTCCACTGAAAGGAACACTGGCCTCATGACCATCACCGCACCTGCCGAGCCGCAGACCGCGACCGACTCCGCGGGGTTCCCCGCGTGGTTCTCCCACGACCGGTTCGGCATGTTCATCCACTGGGGGCTGTACGCCCTGCCGGCACGGCACGAGTGGGTGAAGAACCGCGAACGGATCACCGACGAGGACTACCAGAAGTACTTCGACCACTTCGACCCGGACCTGTTCGACGCCGCGGACTGGGCACGTCGGGCACGGCAAGCGGGGATGAAGTACGTCGTCCTCACCACGAAGCACCACGAGGGCTTCTGCCTGTGGGACACCGCCCTGACCGACTACAAGTCCACGAACACCCCGTTCGGCCGCGACATCGTGCGCGAGTTCGTCGACGCCGTCCGTGCCGAAGGGCTGCGGGTCGGCTTCTACCACTCGCTCATCGACTGGCACCACCCGGACTTCACCGTCGACGGCGTGCACCCCCGGCGCGACGACTCGCCGGAGGAGATCGAGGCGTTCAACGAGGGCCGCGACATGTCGCGCTACCGCGAGTACCTCCACGGTCAGGTCGAGGAGCTGCTCACCGACTACGGGCAGATCGACTACCTGTTCTACGACTTCTCGGACCGGGACAACGACCACGAGGACATCTGGGGCGGCAAGGGCCGGGACGAGTGGGGGTCCGAGGAGCTCATGGCGCTGACGAAGCGGCTGCAGCCCGGCATCATCGTGAACGACCGGCTCGACATCCCCGGTGACCTGGTCACCCCCGAGCAGTACCAGCCCGACAAGCCGATGGAGGTCGACGGCGTCCCGGTGCCGTGGGAGGCCTGCCAGACGCTGAACGGCTCGTGGGGCTACGACCGCGACAACCTGAACCTGAAGCCGGTCGACCTGCTCGTCCGCATGCTCGTCGACGGCGTCTCGAACAACGGGAACATGCTGCTCAACATCGGCCCGACCGGTCGCGGCGAGTTCGACGGGGTCTCGCGGCAGACACTCGACGGCATCGGGACGTGGATGCACCAGCACGCTCGCTCGGTGTACGGGGCGGGGCCGTCGCGGTTCGTCGCCCCGCGGAACACCGTCTACACACAGAACGGCAACCGCCTGTACCTGCACCTGTTCGCGTGGCCGTTCGAGCACGTACACCTGCCCGACCTCGCCGGCCGGGTGGCGTACGCGCAGCTGCTCAACGACGCATCGGAGATCCACTTCCGCGAGATCCCGCCGGGCACTCGGGCGCAGAACACCGGGCTCGGCGGTCAGCCCGCCGGCACGCTCACCCTGACGCTGCCGATCGTGCGGCCCGACGTCGCCGTGCCCGTCGTCGAGCTGTTCCTGCGCGACTGATGCAGCGGATCCTGACGCGGACGCGACTGCGGGCCGGGAACGAGGCGGCGTACGACACCGTGCACGCCTCGGTCCCGCCCGCGCTCGCGGCGCGACTGCGCGAGGCCGGCGTGCACGACTGGACGATCTGGCGGGACGGGCTCGACCTGGTCCACCTGATCGAGGTCGAGGACCACCGGGCGATGCGCCGGGCGCTCGCCGACGACCCGGTCAACGCCGAGTGGCAGGAGACGATCAACCCGCTGCTCGAGGCGGACGACGACTACTCGGGCGACGACGACGGGGTCCCGCGGGTCTGGTCGCTGGCGGACCAGGTGCACCACGCGGATCAGGTGGACCCGTGACCGATCTCGACCTGGACCGTGGCCCGTTCTGGTTCGGCGGGGCCGGCATCGGCAACCTGCTCCGTCCGGTGTCCGACGACGACGCCCGCGCCACGGTCGACGCCGCGTGGGACGCCGGGGTGCGCGGGTTCGACACCGCCCCGCACTACGGCCTGGGCCTGTCCGAACGGCGGCTCGGGGCGGCGCTCGCCGGACGGCCCCGGCAGGAGTTCCTCGTGTCGACGAAGGTCGGGCGGGTGCTCGTGCCCGGGCGCGGTGACGGCGACGACCTGGCGTCCGGGGGTTTCGCGGTGCCGGACGACACCGTGCGGCAGTGGGACCCGTCGCCGTCGGGCGTGCGGCGCTCGCTCGACGAGTCGCTCGGCCGCCTCGGGCTCGACCACGTCGACGTCGCCTACCTGCACGACCCGGACGTGTACTCACTCACCGACGGTCTGACCCAGGCGCTGCCGACGCTCGCCGAGCTCCGCGACGAGGGCGTCGTGCGGGCGGTCGGCGTCGGGTCGAACTCCGTCGAGGCGCTGTCGGCGGCCGTCGACACCGGGCTCTGCGACGTCGTCATGCTCGCCGGGCGGTACACCCTGCTCGAGCAACCGGCGGCGGCGCTCGTCGACCGGTGCGCGTCGCTGGGCGTCGCGGTCGTGGCGGTCGGCGTCTACAACTCGGGGCTGCTCGGGCAGGAGCGCCCTTCGGCGGGTGCGACCTACGACTACGCCGAGGCCTCCGCGCAGCTGCTCGCGCGGGCGAATTCCGTCGCCGACGTCTGCGAGCGCCACGGGGTCACGCTGCCCGAGGCCGCGCTGGCGTTCCCGCGTCGGGCCCCGGCGGTCGCGGCGATCGCGCTCGGGGTGCAGTCCGCCGACCAGGTGCGCTCGAACGTCGCCCGGGCCGCCGCCGTCGTGCCCGAGGCGCTCTGGGACGACCTGCGTGCAGCGGGCCTGCTCGCGATGTGACGCCACGTACGACGAAAGTCACCCCGAACCACGCGTCTGCGTGGTTCGGGGTGACTTCGGTGGTGCGCCGGTCGGACCGGCAGCGTGGTGCCTAGCGGCGCGAACCGCGGCCGGCGACGCGCGTGTAGATGAACAGCACGATGATGGCGCCGATGATCGAGCCGATGATGCCGGCGGGCTGGAAGAAGCCGTCGTTCCCGTCGTGGTTGAAGATCAGGTAGCCGAGGAACCCGCCGACGAACGAGCCGACGATGCCCAGGACGATCGTCATGAGGATGCCGATGTTCTGCTTGCCGGGGATGATGAGCCGGGCGAGAGCGCCGGCGATGAGTCCGATGATGATCAAGCTGATGATGAGACCGAGCACGGTGTCCTCCTCGTGGGTGCGGTTGCCGCGGCATGGTTGCCGGAGTCAGGGCCGAGGACCGACACAACTCCGAGGTTCCTGGGAGGATTGTCGGGTTCAGTCGAGGGAGCGCCGCAACCAGCGCTCGACACCTTCGACGTGGGACACGACGAGGGCCTGCACGAGCTGCGGATCCCGGCGCCGGATGGCGTCGACGATGGCCGCGTGCTCGTCGAGCGTGCGCTGCACCGACCCGTTCTGCGTCAGTCCGCGCCACACCCGCACCCGTACCGTCTTGCTCGACAGTGCGTCGAGCAGCCCGGACAGGTACTGGTTGCCGCCGATGCCCGCGATGGTCGAGTGGAACAGCAGGTCGTGGGCGACGAGGTCCTCGACGCCGGTGTCCTCGCCGACGGACTGCATCAGGGTCGCGAGTTCGTCGATCTGCTGCTCCGTGGCACGGGCCGTCGCCAGGACGGCGGACGCCGGTTCCAGGATGCGGCGCACCTCGAGCAGGTCGACGAGCGACCGGTCGTGGTGCATGTCGACGACGAACGACACCGCCTCGAGGAGGACGCCCGGTTCGAGCGACGTCACGTAGGTGCCGTCGCCCCGTCGGACGTCGAGCACGCGGATCAGCTCGAGCGCCTTCACCGCTTCACGGAGGCTGTTGCGCGACAGCCCGAGCGACTCGCTCAGTTCCTTCTCGGGCGGGAGGCGCTGGCCGGGTTGGAGCTCGCCGCTCACGATCATCTGCTGGATGCGTGCGATCGCATCGTCGGTCAACGACGCCACGTCACCACCTCCTGTGGACCCGGCCGCGTGCGCGACGGGACGTCCCGACGATACCCGGGACGGGCCTCCAGGCCGGTGCGGCGGAGCCGCGGGACGACCATCAGGCCGGCCGCAGCCGGAGCGCCTGCATCCCGCCGTCGACCGCCAGCTCGACGCCCGTCGTCGACCGGGCGAGCGGGCTCGTCAGGTAGGCGACCGCCTCGGCGACCTCCGCCGCCTGCACCAGACGTCCGTGCGGCTGGCGTGCCTCGAGCGCGGCGCGTTCGGCGGCCGGGTCGTCCGCGGACGACAGGAGTCGCGCGATCCACGGGGTGTCGGCGGTGCCGGGGTTGACGGCGTTGACGCGGATGCCCTCGCGGACGTGGTCGGCGGCCATCGCGCGGGTGAGTGCGGAGATCGCCCCCTTCGTGGCGGAGTAGAGCGCCCGCTGGGGCAGCCCGGCGGTGGCCGCGACGGAGCACGTGTTGACGATGCTCGCGCTGTCCGACGCTCGGAGGTGGGGGAGCGCGGCGCGGGACAGGCGAACGGCGCCGAGGACGTTGACCTCGTACACGCGGCGCCACTCGTCGTCGGAGTTGTCCTCGACCGTCCCCTGGGCGCCGATGCCGGCGTTGTTCACGAGCACGTCGAGACCGCCGAGCTGGTCGACGGCCGACGCGACGGCGGCACGGACGGACTCGTCGGACGACACGTCGCAGGTGACGGAGACGAGTCCGTCGGCAGCGGACGGCTGCAGGTCGAGCACGGCGACCGCCGCGCCGCGCTCCTGCAGTGCGGCCGCGATGGCCGCGCCGATACCGGAGGCGCCGCCGGTGACGATCGCGCGGAGACCCGCGTGGGTGCTGGGCATCCCGGTCGCGGTGGTGTCGGTCATCAGGCTGCTCCCACTGTCTGGCGCTGCGAGCCGAGCCCGTCGGCGGTGAGCTCGACCACGTCGCCGGGCTGCAGGTACGGCGCGTGCCCAGCCAGGGCGACCCCGGCCGGGGTGCCCGTGCTGATGACGTCGCCCGGGTACAGCACCATGAACTGCGACAGGTACCGGACGATCTCGACGGGTCGGAAGATCATGTCCGCCGTGGTGCCGTCCTGCCGCACCTCGCCGTTGACGGTGAGCCGGAGTGCGAGCGCCGCCGGGTCGACCTGGTCGGGGGTGACCAGCCACGGGCCGAGCGGGTTGAACGTCTCGCAGGACTTCCCCTTGTCCCACTGCCCGCCGCGCTCGAGCTGGAATGCGCGTTCGGAGACGTCGTTGGCGATGGCGTAGCCGGCGATGCAGGCGCTCGCGGCCTCGTCGGAGTCGCAGTAGCGGGCGGTCTGCCCGATGACGACGGCGAGTTCGATCTCCCAGTCGGTCTTCTCGCTGCCGCGGGGGATCAGGACCTCGTCGTCCGGGCCGATCACCGTCATCGGGTCCTTCATGAACACGATCGGCTCGGTCGGGATCTCGGCGCCGGTCTCGGCGGCGTGGTCGCGGTAGTTCAGGCCGATGCAGACGACCTTGCCGGGACGGGCCACCGGTGCTCCGCGGCGGAGACCCTCGGCGTCGGGCAGCGCTCGGAGGTCCCCGGCGCTCCGCGCGTGCTGGACGCGGGCGACCGGGTCGGACGCCAGGAAGGCCCCGCCGATGTCGGTCGTGATCGGGCGGAGGTCGAGGACCTCGCCGTCGGTGTCGACCGCGACGGGGATCTCGCCGCCCGCGGGGCCGAGTCGTGCGAACTGCATCGTTCCTCGCTCTCCGGCTGCACCGGCGCAACCAGAGACATCCTATGTCTGCGCCGGGTTGCCGACAAGGTCGCCGGCGCTGAGGGTCCTCCCATGCAGGTACGTGCGCTCCGCCGCCCCGCTCAGCACCGACTGCCGTTCGTCCGCGGTCAGGTCGGCCAGCGCGTCGGTGGTCCGCCGCACCACGTCGTCGTAGGTCGTGGCGAGCGTCGAGACGGGCCAGTCCGACCCGAACAGCGACCGCTCCGGGCCGAACCGCTCGACCACGGCACGCACGTACCGGTCGACGGGCTGCTGTCGCCACTCCGGTCCGGCCTCGGTGAACAGTCCGGACACCTTGCAGGCCACGTTCGGCCGTGCGGCGAAGTCGTCGATCCGGGCCGCCCACCCGGGGGCCCCGCCCGCGATGTCGGGTTTGCCGGCGTGGTCGAGGACGAACGATCCCTCGGGCACGGCGTCGAGCAGCGCGAGGGCAGCGCGGTGCTCACGCGCTCGGACGAGCACGTCGAACACCAGACCGGCGGCGGCCACCGCACGGACCCCGCGGACGACCTCGGGGCGGGCGAGCCAGTCCGGGTCCGGTTCATCGTGCGCCTGGTGGCGGATGCCGACGAGGCGGTTGCCGGCCAGTCGGTCGCCACCCGGTCCCGCGATGAGGGCGGCGAGCCGGTCGACGACGTCCGGGGCGGTCAGGTCCACCCAGCCGACGACCCCGACGACCGGCTCGGGCTGCCCGAGGAGCCAGGCGGTCTCGCCGGGGTCGTGCACGGCCTGCACGACGATCGTCCGGGTGACGTCGGTGCTCCCGGCGGCGGTGCGGAGGTCGTCCACGTCGAACCGGCGGCGGATCGGAGCGACCGAGTCGTCCATCCAGGGGTACGACCGGTCGGCGGGATCCCAGAGGTGGTGGTGAGCGTCGATGATCACGCGATCATGATGCCCGATTCATCCGATGTCCGCCCGGTGCGGCCGGTGCCGCCGGTGCGGCGACCTTTCGCGCTCAGCGACACGTCACGGACGCTGCGGCGCGCGAGGTGTCGCGCAGCGCGTGGGGTCGCGTCGGCGAGCGCCGATCAGACGACGCCCGAGGCCTCGAGTTCGGCCCGCAGCTCGGCGTCCGACGGCTCGACGAAGTGCTTGCCGTTGGGCAGCACCACGACGGGGATGTTCTTCCGGCCGCTGATGGCCTCGGCACGGTCGGCCGCGGACAGGTCCTGCTCCACGTCGACGTACTCGTAGTCCACGCCGAGGGTGTCGAGCAGCGCCTTGGACCGACGGCAGTCGCGGCACCAGTCGGCACCGAACATGGTCACGCGGTCGGGGGCAGTCGTCGCATCGCTCATGTGCAGAGAGTACGTCGGAGCGCCCCCGGGCATTCCCGTGACACCCCTCGCCCTGCCCGGAGCACGATGTGCCCATGAGCCTGCCCTGGGACACGCCCGTCGCACACCCCCACCACCGCCACGGCTGGTGGTGGAAGACCCTGCTCGTCGGCTTCGTGCTGTGGGTCGTCACGATCATCGTCACGGTGTCGACGCAGAACACGAACCTCGTGCCGACGATCATCCTCCTCGGCAGCTTCCTCGTGCCGTTCACCGTCGTGCTGTTCGTGATCGAGCGGGTCACCGGCACGGTCAGCACCATGCAGCTCGTCACGGCGTTCTTCGTGGGCGGGATCCTCGGGGTGCTCGGGGCGTCACTGCTCGAGGCCGACCTGGAGCAGGGAGCGGGGCTGTACCTGGTCGTCGGCTTCGTCGAGGAGTTCGTGAAGGGCGTCCTGCTCGTCGTCGTGGGGTGGCGCGTCCGCCCGAAGACGGCGAGGCAGGGTGCGCTGCTCGGCGCGACGATCGGTGCCGGGTTCGCCGCGTTCGAGTCCGCCGGCTACGCCTTCAACGCGGCGATCACGGCCCGGGGGATCGACCTGGCGTCGCTCCTGCAGACCGAGGTGGTCCGCGCGGTGCTGGCGCCGGTCGGGCACGTGCTCTGGACCGCGATCCTCGGTGCGGTGCTCTTCGGTGCGGCCACCGGGCGTGCCCGTTTCCACTGGTCGTGGCCGCCGATCGTCGCGTACGTGGTGGTCTCGGTGCTGCACGGGCTGTGGGACGCGAACGGCACCATCGCGACGTTGATCGCGTTCGTCGTGTCCGGGGTCCCGTTCTCGGCCGCGCAGTACGGCATGGTCCCCGCGGCGGTCGGCGGGATCGTGACGACCGTCTACGTGATCGGGCTCGCGATCGTGAGCCTGATCGGGGTGGCCGTGCTCGTCGGTGTACTCCGCCACCACCGCGGGCGAACCCCGGCCGAGCCGACACCCGACGGCTGGGACACGACGCCAGGACCCGGCCACCTGCGCTGAGCCCTATCGCCGCCGCCGGTCGCCCTACGATTGGCACATGCCGCCAGCACCCGACGCCGAGACGCTGGCCTGGGCCTCGGCGGCCGTCCGGCGCTTCGCCGCAGCGACCAACCTGATCGTCGCCGCACGCCGGTTCCGCATCGTCGGCGGCGACCCCCGTGACGCCAACGCGCTCCGGCACCTGCTGACCGCACTCGGCGCACGCGAAGCCGAGCCGCAGCGGCAGTCGAACCAGCGGCAGTCGTCCGACCTCGTCGACCAGCTCTGGTGCCTCGGCACGCCCGGCGAATCGACCGCTGCGGTCGAGCAGGCCGCCGACCGCCCACGCGGCACCACCCTGGTCGTCATCGACGCCGGCCGGTACCTGCCCGCCGTCGACGAGGACGCCTTCGGCCCCGTCGCACCCGCCCGCCCCGGCGTGCTCGCCGTCCCGATGCTCTCCGACGACGTCTTCCTGGTGTCCACCGGTCGCGACCCCGAGGACGACCCTGCGGCCCACGCCCGCCTGCGCTGGGCACGACGGTCGATGCCGGTCGCCCGGTCGGTCGCCGCGGAACTCCGCGACGGCGGACTCCTGCGCGGCACCCGCATCGGCGTCGCGATGTTCCTCGAGCCCAAGACGGCGGTGCTGAGCCTGCTCCTCCGTGACGCCGGCGCCGAGGTCGTCGTCTACGCCCACGCCGACGAGACCGACGACGCCGTCGCCGACGCACTGCGGTCCGCCGGCCTGACGGTGTTCGCGAGCAGCACGGCGACGCTCCCCGAGCAGAAGCAGCTGGCCCTCGCGATGCTCGACACCGCGCCGCACATCCTGCTCGACGACGGCTCGCACGTCATCCGGCTCGCCCACCAGGAACGCCCCGACCTGCTGCCGACGATGCTCGGAGCCGCCGAGGAGACCACGAGCGGCCTCCGGCCCCTGCGTGCACTGGCAGCGCGCGGCGAGCTCGGCATCCCGGTGATCGCGGTGAACGACGCCCGCACCAAGACGTTCTTCGACAACCGGTACGGCACCGGGCAGTCGACGGTGTTCGCGGTGCTCGACCTGGTCGACGGGCTCGCGTCCGGCACCCACCGGGTGATCCCGGGAGGCGCGGCGGCGGTCGCCGGGTTCGGGCACGTCGGCGAGGGGGTCGCCCTGGTGCTCACCGCCCTCGGGTTCCGCGTGACGGTCGCCGAGACCGACCCGGTCCGCGCCCTGCAGGCGCGCTTCGCCGGGTACGCCGTGGCCCCGCTCGTCGAGGCGGTGCGCGACGCCGACCTCGTGATGAGCGCCACCGGGGTGCCGGACACCATCGACCTCGAGGTGCTCCGTGCCTGCGCGGACGGTGCGGTCCTCGCCGTCGCCGGAGGGGTCGACCAGGAGATCGCCGTGGACGACGCGCTCGCCGCCGGGGCCGAGCGCCAGGACGTGGGCCCGAAGGCCGAGCGGTTCGTGTTCCCCGGGTCCGACGGTGGGCCGATCGTGCTCGACGACGGTGGCTGCATCAACATCACCGCGGCCGAGGGCAACCCGGTCGAGATCATGGACCTGTCGTTCGCCGTGCAGCTCGGCGCCGTCCGGATGCTCCTGGAGCGCGGCGACGAGCTGGAGCGTGCCGTCGTGCCGATCGACCCCGCGGTCGACGACGTGACCGCCCGCACGGCGCTCGCCGCCTTCGGGAGCCGACCCGTGCCTCCCGGCCTTCCCGCTGAGCACCCGGCGGACCGCGAGCCGGACGTCCGGACGCACCGTTTCGGAGCCCCGTCGTGAGCGCCCGACAGCAGCCGGTCACGGTGCACTCGGCGCGCGTCGTCGTCCCGATGACCGCACCACCGATCGCGGACGGTTCGGTCGCCGTGCAGGACGGCCGGATCCTGCACGTCGGCGACCGGTCGTGGGTCATCGACCAGCTCACCGGGTCCGGCGCGACCTTCACCGAGCGGCAGTGGCGGGGGGCGCTCCTGCCCGGACTCGTGAACGCGCACTCGCACCTCCAGTACACCGGCATGGCCAGTGTCGGCCGAGAGCAGTACAGCGGATTCGAGGACTGGGCCGCAGCGTTCAACGTCGACTACGCCGAACCGCACGACTGGCGGGCCGAAGCCGCGGACGGTGCACGGGCGTCGATCCTGGCCGGCGTCACGAGCATCGCGGACATCGTCACCGACATCGAGGCCTCGACCGCCCTGCAGGACGCCGGGCTCGGCGGCATCGCGTACTGGGAGGTGATGGACTGGGAGAACGACGCCTGGCAGTCGCACGGTCGCGACCAGGTGCTGGACGAACTCGACCGGATCCCCACGACACCCGGTGCCGGCCTGTCGCCGCACGCGCCGTACTCGCTCGAGGTCGCCCCGCTGCTCGAGCTCCCCGACATCGTGCGGCAGCGCGGTCTGCGACTGCACCTGCACCTCGGTGAAGCGGCATTCGAGGGGGAGCGCACCGCCCTCGGTCCGGTCCCCGGGCTCGACGGGGTCGACGGCGTCGGCCACGGGAACGACTGGCACCTGGCGAACGTGCCGTCGTTCCGGGCGCTTCGGGCCCTGGGCTTCGGTGCCAGCGCGACCGCGTTCGTGGACCGCCTCGGCGTGCTCGGGCCGGACTGCCACATCGCCCACGGGGTGTACATGACCGCCGCCGACCGGGCGCTCCTGCGTGCGCGCGGCACCGCGGTGGCGCTGTGCCCCCGCTCCAACGCCGTCATCGGCCTCGACCCGCCGCCCGTCGCCGACTACCTGCGCGAGGGCAGCCCCATCGCGATCGGTACCGACTCCCTGTCGTCGTCGCCGTCCCTCGACCTGATGGCCGACGTCACCGCGCTCCACCGCATCGCTCGTGCCCAGGGCTACGGGCACCGTGACCTGCACGAGCGGCTGCTCGCAGCGGCGACCCTCGGTGGTGCGCACGCGATGGGGCTGGCCGTCGGGCCGGACCGCATCGGGCACCTCGCCGTCGGGGCGCGTGCCGACCTGGCGGTCTTCGACGTCGACGCCCGCACGGTGCCGGACGCGCTCGCCGAGCTCGTCGAGGACGGCGCCGGGCGGGCGGCCGCCACCGTGATCCGCGGGGTCGTCCGCGCCGCGGCGGGCGTCGTCACCGAGCCGGGCTCACCGCACATGGACACCCCCGCACCGCACCAGGAGGAACGATGACCGAGTCCGCACCCCACCCCGGCATGGCCGCACGCCGAACCGTCACCGGTGAGCTGATCGAGTGGCTCGACGTGCCGAAGCGCGCGATCGCCCTCGGCATGGAACCGCACCCCGAGGGTGGCTGGTACGTCCGCACCTGGACCTCGCCGGCGACGGTCACCACCCCCGCGGGGGAGCGTCCCGCCGCCACCCTGATCCACTTCCTGCTGCCCCCGGGCGAGGCCTCCGCCTGGCACCGGGTCACGAGCGACGAGATCTGGATGTGGCACGGGCCGGACACCGTCGACCTGCAGCTCGGCGGCGACGGTGACGTCCCCGAGCCCGGCGCGACGATCACCCTCGGCCCGGACGCCGGGCGCGACCGGGTGAACGATGCGCAGGCGTTCGTGCGCGGCGGGGTGTGGCAGCGGACGATCCCGGGCGACGGCGAGGTGCTGCTGAGCTGCCTGGTGTCGCCGGGCTTCTCGTTCGACGACTTCACGATGGCCGACTGACGTACCACATTGGTATGTTGGCTGGATGGAGTCCGGTCGTGTCCCTGCCCTCGCTCGCGCGGCGCTCGACGCGCCGTTCGAGTTCGCGTACGTGGACGAGACCGGAGACAAGGGTGACCCGGCTGCGTCTCCGGGCGCGACTCGTACCTACACACTGGGGTGCGTGCTCGTCCCGGGCGGTGACTGGACCGATCGGCTCGACTGGCTGACGGGGGTCCGTCGTGAGATCCGTGACACCTACGGCATCCTCCTGCGCCATGAGCTCAAGGCGAACGTGCTGCTGCGTGGGCGAGGAGACCTGCGTGACCTCGGGCTCGGAGACGGCCAGCGGCGTGACGTGTTCAGGAGGTCGCTCGGTGCGTTGACCGTCGTGGCATCGGGGGTCTTCGCGGTGGTGATCGACAAGGAAGCCCGGCCGATGGACTACCGGCCCGAGGACCGAGCGTGGACCTACCTGCTCCAGCGTCTGCGGATCCGGTCCGAGCAATCCGGCAAGCCGATCATCCTGGTGCACGACGCGGGCGACGACGCGACGGTCCGCGCGATCCACCGGCGCTTCCGTCGGCACAGCTTCGCGCCGGGCGGTTCTCGCGTCAGTGCGCCGCTGCTCGTCGAGGATCCGGTCCCTCGTGACTCGGGGTCGTCGTACTTCGTCCAGGCGGCCGACCTGGTCGCGTACGCAGGGTTCCGGCGGTTCCAGGCGCCCGGCACGAAGACCGGCAGCGTCTGCGACGAGACGATGTGGGACGAGCTGCGACCCGTCTGGCGCACCGAGGTGACGAACGCACGGCGCGACGCCGTCGTCGTCTGGCCGTGACGGCGTTCGGGGGCGGTCTGGAAACAGAAAGGGGGCGCCCCGTGCTGGGACGCCCCTTGATCTCAGACCTCAGCCGAGCATGCGCCCGGTTCAGCCTGCGTCGCCAGATTACCAGCCCGGTCCCGACCCGTCGACTGGTGTGTGACACGAGACCAGGGCACCAGGGCCGCCCGGAGTCGCGTTGGTATCCCACTGCGAAGTACACTTCGACCTGCCCCCACCCCCCCCTCGCACGAAGGCCCGACCGTGACCCGTCACCTCCGCTTCACCCTCGCCGTCGCCACCGCCGCGGTCGCCGCCCTCGCCCTGTCGGCCTGCTCCGCCGGGGGCAGCAGCAACGCCGACGGCACCGTGACCGACGGCAAGCTCACGATCGCCACCGGTGACCCGGCGTACTCGCCCTGGGTCGAGGACAACAAGCCGCAGTCCGGCAAGGGCTTCGAGTCCGCCGTGGCCTACGCGGTCGCGAAGGAGATGGGCTACGGCAAGTCCGACGTCGTGTGGAAGCGCAGCACCTTCGACAGCGCCATCGCGCCGGGCCCGAAGGACTGGGACCTCAACGTCCAGCAGTTCTCGATCGACGCGAAGCGCAAGAAGGCCGTCGACATGTCGAGCGCCTACTACACGACGACCCAGGCGGTCGTGACGACCTCCGGGTCGAAGGCCGCCGGCGACACCACGATCGCTGCCCTCAAGCAGGACGCGATCGGCGTCGCGACCGGTTCGACGAGCATCGCGAGCGTCAAGGACGTCCTCGGGGTCACGCCGCAGGTGTTCAACTCCAACGACGACGCCGTGCTCGCGCTCAAGTCCGGGCAGATCGACGCGATCGTCACCGACCTGCCGACGGCGTTCTACATGGCCTCTGCCCAGGTCGACGACGGCACCGTGTCCGCACAGTTCCCCGACGACGGCAAGGGCGACCAGTTCGGCTTCGTCCTGCCGAAGGACTCGGAGCTGACGAGCAAGGTCGACAAGGCCCTGAAGACCCTCGACGACGACGGCACCCTGCAGGACCTGCAGACCAAGTGGCTGTCGTCGGAGACCGGCACGCCGGTCCTGAAGTAACCGGATGACCCTGCCAGCAGGGGCCGGCACCCCGGTCGCCGCACCCGCGCCGAGCCAGGTCGAGCTCGAGCGTCGGCTCTACCGCCGCCAGCGTGGCCGTCGCTCGGTCGTGGTGTCGGTCGTCTCCACCCTGGTCGTGCTCGCCGTCGTGTACTTCGGCGTCGTGAATACCCCCGGCTGGGCGGCGGTGCAGCAGTCGTTCTTCGACCCGCAGACCGCGGTCGACACGTTCCCGGACATCCTGCTGGGCCTCTGGCTGAACGTCCGGATCCTGTTCTTCAGCGCCATCGGCGTCGCCGTGTTCGGCACGCTGCTCGCGGTCGTCCGCGGCCTGCGCAACCCGGTGTTCTTCCCGCTGCGGATGCTCGCGACCGGCTACACGGACCTGTTCCGCGGTCTGCCGCTCATCATCGTGCTCTACCTGGTCGGCTACGGCATCCCCGGGCTCGGGGTGTTCCCGCGGCTCCCCGCCGAGGTCTGGGGCACGATCGCGATCACCCTGACCTACTCGTCGTACATCGCCGAGGTGCTCCGGGCCGGCATGGAGGCCGTGCACCCCTCCCAGCGCCTGGCCGCCCGGTCGCTCGGACTCTCGCACGCCAAGACGCTGCGGCTCGTGGTGCTGCCGCAGGCGATCCGCAAGGTCACCCCGGCGCTCATGAACGACTTCGTGTCGATGCAGAAGGACGTCGGTCTGGTGTCGATCCTCGGGGCCGTCGACGCGGTCCGCTCCGCCCAGATCGCGCAGGCCGAGACCTACAACTTCACGCCGTACTTCGTCGCCGGGCTGCTGTTCGTGGTGATCAGCCTGCCGCTGATCCGCGTCACGGACGCGATCGCGCGTCGCCAGCAGCGGCGCGAGCAGATCGGAGGGACCGTATGAGCGAGGCCGGCCAGGAGGCCCGTGGTGCGTCCGGTACGGACGCCGCGGTCCTCGAACTGCGCGGGTTGCGCAAGGCCTTCGGCGAGCACGAGGTCCTGCGCGGGATCGACCTGACGGTCCACCGCCACCAGGTCATCTGCGTCATCGGGGCCTCCGGCTCCGGCAAGTCGACGCTGCTCAAGACGGTCAACCTGCTCGAGGGCATCGACGACGGCGAGATCCTGCTGCAGGGCACGGACATCGCCGACCCGCGCGTCGCCGTCGACGCCGTGCGAGCGCGCATCGGCGTGGTGTTCCAGCAGTTCAACCTGTTCCCGCACATGAGCGTGCTCGACAACGTCACGCTCGCCTCCCGCCAGGTGCACGGCATCGGACGCGCCCAGGCCGAGGGCACCGCGCGCCGGCTGCTCGACCGGATCGGCCTCGCTTCGTTCGCCGATGCCTACCCCGACCGCCTGTCCGGTGGGCAGCAGCAGCGCGTCGCGATCGTCCGGGCGATCGCGTCGGACCCGGAACTCCTGCTGCTCGACGAGGTCACGAGCGCCCTCGACCCGCAGCTCGTGGGCGAGGTGCTCGACCTGGTCACCGAGCTGAAGCGGCAGGGTTCGACGATCCTGATGACGACGCACGAGATGCACTTCGCGCGGAACGTCGCCGACCGGATCGTGTTCCTGCACCGCGGCGAGGTCGTCGAGCAGGGATCCCCCGCCGACGTCCTCGACCACCCGCAGCACCCGGCGCTCGTCGAGTTCCTCGCCCGCGTGCACGCCTAGGGCGTCAGCAGCACCTTGCCGATCACCTCGCCGTCGCGCACGCGGCGGTGGGCTTCCTCGACCTCGGCCAGGGGCAGCACCGAGTCGATGACCGGGCGCACCCGGCCGTCGGCGACCAGCGGCCAGACGTTGTAGCGGACCGCCTCGACGATGGCGGCCTTCTCGGCGAGCGGCCGTGGACGCAGGGTCGTGCCGCTGATCGTCGCGCGCTTCCGCATCAGCACCCCGAAGTCGAGCTCGGCGGTGCGGCCGCTGCCCGAGGCGATGACCGCGATGTGCCCGTTCGGGGCGAGGGCCTGCAGGTTCCGCTCCAGGTAGGACGGACCGACGACGTCGAGCACCACGTCGACGCCGACACCGTCGGTGAACGCCATGACGCGTTCCACGAAGTCCTCCGTGCGGTGGTCGACCACCAGGTCGGCGCCGAGGTCACGGGACGCGGCGACCTTGCGGTCGCCGCCGCTCGTCGCGATCACCGTCGCACCGAGGGCCTTGGCCCACAGCACCGCGTGTGAGCCCATGCCGCCCGTACCGCCGTGGACCAGGAGCGTCTGCCCCGGTCGGAGCCCGGCGAGCATGCCGATGTTGGAATAGACGGTGCAGGCGGCCTCGGGCAGCCCGGCCGCCTCGACCAGGTCGACGCCCTCGGGGACCGGCAGCACCTGGGTGACCGGCGCGACGACGAGCGACGCGTACCCGCCGCCGGAGAGCAGTGCGCACACCCGGTCGCCCACCGCCACGGTCGTGACGCCCGCACCGACGGCCCGCACCGTGCCGGAGACCTCGAGCCCGAGGATCTCCGAGGCCCCGGGCGGCGGCGGGTAGTTCCCCGCGCGCTGCTGCAGGTCGGCGTTGTTGACGCCGGCCGCGGCGACCTCGATCAGGACCTCGTCCGTGCCGGGTTCCGGGTCGGGCAGGTCGGTGACGGACATGGAAGCGTCGTCGAACGTGATGGCTCGCATGCCCTCGACGGTACGCGCCACGTGCCTCCGGCCGGGTGCCGGTCGCCCACAACCCGGCCGGTCTCCCTGTGGATGTTCCCTGTACGCTCGATGACGGATCTGCACCTCATCCGGGGGAGTGCGGACAGATCGAGGGGGACTCTCCACCATGCCCAAGAAGCTCATCGCGCTGGCCACCGCCGGCCTCGCACTCACGCTGCTCGCCGGTTGCTCGACCGGGCCGTCCAAGGCCGAGCAGTGCACGCAGTTCGAGAAGACGGTCAAATCCGCCGCCCAGGGCGTCCAGTCAGAGGCCGCGAACCTGCAGTCCGACCCGGACGCCGCCGTCACGAAGCTCAAGGAGCTCGACGAGAAGATCTCCGACGGCGTCGACGACCTGTCGGACGACGACCTGAAGGCCAAGGGCGACGCCTTCGAAGAGGCGTACGGCGACCTGGTCGACGACATCGAGGACATCGCCGACGACCCGCAGTCGGCCGACGTCTCGGCCCTGACGAAGTCCAGCACCAAGGTGCAGGACGCCGGCAACGCGTTCCAGAAGGAGTGCAACTCCTGATGCGCCGCACCCTCACCGCGCTCGCCACCGCCGGCCTCGCGCTCACGCTGCTCGCCGGCTGCTCGGGCGGCGACGGCGGTTCGTCCGACGGCGGCTCTTCCGGGGGTGACTCGGGCTCGTCCAGCGCCCCGTCGGCCTCGAAGACCGCCGCCGCGGCACCCGCCCAGACCAAGCAGGAAGCCTGCTCGCTGCTCGAGAACGAACTCGCGTCGTTCCTCAAGGAGCAGGGTTCCAGCTCTGCCCCGGCCGAGCCGAAGGCCCGTGCGGCGCTCATCGACGAGTTCGTCCAGCGCATCGACTCGGCGCTGACGAAGGTCTCGAACCACCAGGTGCACGACACGTTCGAGGACTTCTCCGGCGCGGCCAAGGGCTACAGCTCGGCCATCCGCTCCGGCGCGGCCGAGGACTCCACCGAGGTCACGAAGGCCCAGTCCGAGGTGCAGACCACGCTCGACCAGGTCTCGGCGGTCTGCCCCGCCAAGAGCTGAGCGGGCGCACGCCCGGCCACGCACGACGACGCCCCGCCGCTCCTTGACCAGGAGCGGCGGGGCGTCGTGCTTCCCCCGTCGGGGGAACGGGCGTCAGACGGCCGCGGGCTGCGAGGCGTCGAGGCGTGCGACGTCCTCCGGCCGCAGCCGCACGGTCGGCGCCGTGATCGAGTTCAGGATCGACTGCGGCCGCGACGCACCGGGGATCGGCACGACGACGTCGCTCTTCTGCAGCTCCCACGCCAGGGCGATGACCTGCGGGGTGACCCCACGGTCGCGGGCGATGTACGCGAAGTCCTCGAACGCCGTGCCGAGGTCCGCCGCGCTCCCGATGCCACCGAGGGGGCTCCACGGCAGGAACGCGATGCCGAGCTCGTCGCACAGCTCGAGTTCCGGCTCGCTCGACCGGAACTTCGGCGAGTACTGGTTCTGCACCGACGCCAGGCGTCCGCCGAGCACCTCGTTCGCGGTGCGGATCTGGTCCGGGTCGGCGTTCGAGATGCCCGCCATCCGGATGACGCCCTCGTCGAGCAGCTCGGCGAGCGCCCCGATCGAGTCGGCGTACGGCACTGCCGGGTCGGGGCGGTGGAACTGGTACAGGCCGATCTGCTCGACGCCGAGCCGCTTCGCCGAGGCCTTCGCCGCCTCCTTCAGGTACTCCGGGTGCCCGTTCTGTGCCCAGTTGCCGGCTTCCGGGCGCAGGTGTCCGCCCTTCGTCGCGATGAGGACGTCCGAGGTGTCGTCGTGGAACTCCCGGACGGCCCGCGCGATGAGCTCCTCGTTGTGCCCCACCTCGTCGTGGCCGCCCAGGTGGTAGGCGTCGGCGGTGTCGATGAGCGTGACACCGTTCTCGAGCGCTGCGTGGATCGTGGCGATGGACTGACGCTCGTCCGGTCGGCCCTCGATCGACATGGGCATCCCGCCCAGACCGATGGCACTGACGGACACGTCTCCGATGACTCGTTGCTTCATCGGCCCAGCATGCGCCCGCCCCCGACGCCGACGCCCAGTTCCCGCACCGACGCGCCACGAGCCCCCGTCACCGACGAGCCCACGACGGCGCGTGTTCCGGCAGCGGGCCGAACGCGATGCCGCGGGCGTAGAGGCCCCGGACCGGCGGGACCCAGCGCGCGAGCAACACGGGGAGCAGCGGCGGACCGTCCTGCAGGTGCCCGGCGAAGGCCCGCTCGAACACGACCCGGTGCAGCACCGCCTGCGCGGCCTGCACCAGAGCTGCGGGCGGGGTCCGGCGACGCTGGACGGCTGCGAGCGCCCGGTCGAGGCCGTCACCGCGGAGCCCCCGTCGGAGCGCCGGCACCAGGATCGTCGCGGTCGCCACCGCGTCCTGCACCGCGAGGTTGATGCCGACCCCACCAGCGGGCGACATCGCGTGCGCGGCGTCCCCGATGCAGAGCAGCCCCGGGCGCCACCACCGGCGCAGGCGGTCCATCCGGACGTCGAGCACGTGCACGTCGTCCATCGAGGCGATCGCGTCGACCCGGTCCGCGAAGTCCGGTCGGAGTCGCGCCACACGGGACCGGAAGGCCGTCACCCCCGCTGCGCGCAGGGCCGCGTCCGAGCCCTTCGGCGCGAAGTACGCGACCTGGTGGGAGTCCGGCCGCGGGAAGCTCAGCAGCACGTCCCGGTCCGAGAACGCGGGGGTGAGGGCGCTCGCCGCGTCCCCGGGGTGCCGGGGCAACCGGAACCACCAGGTGTCGAACGGCACCCGGAACGCTCGTGGCACGAGGCCGGCGGCGCGACGCAGCACCGAGTTCCGCCCGTCGCAGGCGATCACGACGTCCGCGCGGAGTTCCTCGGGTTCGCCGGTCCCGTCCCGCGGCCGCAGGTGGACCCCGGTCACGACACCGTTCTCCTCGATGAGCCCGGTCGCGGCGAGGCCCATCGAGATGCCGAACGACGGTTCCCGACGGGCGGCGGTCACGAGCAGGTCGAGCAGGTCCCACTGCGGCACCATCGCCACGTGGTCGTACGGCGGTGCGAGACGCGAGAAGTCACCGAGCAGCAGCCGTGAGCCGTCCGGCATCGGCAGCGAGAAGTCGTCGAGGCGTGACTGCGGCAGCGCCCGGAACGGTGCTCCGAGGCCGAGTTCGTCGAGCAGCCGGATGGTCGAGGCGTGCACCGTGTCGCCCCGGAAGTCCCGGTTGAAGTCGTCGTGCCGCTCGAGCACACGCACGTCGACGCCGGCGCGGGCGAGCAGCAGCCCGAGCACGACCCCTGCGGGGCCGCCACCGACCACCGCGACCGTCGTCCGCGACACCGTCACCATGCTCCGGACGCTACCCCGCTCCGGACTGGAGGCGCGTGGCGGCCCCGCCCCGCGCCTCCGGGCCGGAACGCACACGCGTTCTCGGACCCGGCACGCGTCGGACGACGGCGTCCGGTCGGAAGGGTGGTGTCGGTGCGCCGGTCAGGCGCTGGCGGACACCGACGACGAGGCAGGACCGCTGTCGACGGCGTTCGCGAAGACGACCCCGCCCCACACGATGACGACGATCGCGAGCACGAAGCCGATCGCGGCGATCCACCACGAGGGCTTCCGCCGGATCCACGCGCCGATCGACAGCACGATCGTGGCGACCCCGATGACGAAGGCGCCACCGACCGCGATGGCCGCGCCACCGAAGTACCCGCCGGGCGTGCAGCCCGACGAGGCGTCGCACTCCGCCGTGGCCGAGGCGATCGCGACGATGCCGACGACCGCCGTGATCGCGGTCATGACGGCACCGAACACCAGGAGCAGCACCGTCGAGATCCGGTCGGCGAGCTTCGCCGGCGGGAACAGCGTGGTGCCACCGCGCTCCCACGCCGCGCGCTGCGCGTCCGTGGGGCCGGAGGAGGACTGCGGCGGAGGGCCGGGGACGTTGGACCAGGTCATGCGTGCAGTCCTACCGCGCCTCGACCCCGAACGCCTGTGCGAGCCGCTGGATCTTCTGCGCCCGACCGAGCCGCGGCAGGTCGGAACCGTCGCGGATGACCCGGCCGCGGGCCTCGAAGTCGTCGAGGAAGTCCTGCGCCCAGGCGACGTCGGTCGGCGTGGGGGAGATGACCTCGTTGATGACGGGGAGCTGCTCGGTGTCCAGGCAGAGCTTGCCGGTGAGGCCGAGCGACACGGCCACCTGCGACTGCTCGCGGAGGATCGGGTGCGACGACCCGACCGTGGGGCCGTCGATCGGGCCCGGCAGGTCGCCGACGCGCGAGGCGACGACCAGCTTCGACCGCGGGTACGCCATCGCGAGCGTGTCGGCGCTGGTCCCGGTGTCGCGGCGGTAGTCGCCGGAACCGAAGGCCAGGCGGAACGCGCCCTGCGCCTTGGCGATCGACACGGACTCCTCGATGCCCAGGGCCGACTCGACGAGGGCGATCACCGGCGTCTGGCCGCCGAGCCGGTGCCAGGTGTCGGTGACCTGGGCCGGGGACTCGGTCTTGGCGAGCATGACGCCCTGCAGCCCGGGCAGGCCGCGGAGCTCCTCGACGTCGTCCGCCCAGAAGTCCGTCGTGACGTCGTTGATGCGCACCCAGGCCTCGCCACCGCCGGCCAGCCAGGCGGCGACGCCCTGCCGGGCCGAGGGCTTCGCGGCGGGGTCGACGGCGTCCTCGATGTCCAGGATGATCTGGTCGGCGCGGGAGCGCTGGGACTTGTCGAACCGGTCGGTGGCGGTGCCGGACACCAGCAGCCACGACCGTGAGATCTCGGCGGGGACCGATCGACGCCGGTTCGGCGTGGGGGCGGACGGAGCGGTGCGGTCGTCGATGGCCATGCCCCGTTGGTACCACACCGGACGGGGCCGCCGTCGGATCGGGCGCGCCGCACGTCGGGTCGGACGGTGGCGCACGTCGGGCCGGACGGCGGTCACGTCCGTGCGGAAACCCCGAAACCTCGGTTCATTGCCAGAGAGGCCGTCCGGTTCCGCCTACAGTGTCGGATGTGTGGCGAGCGGACAGGGTGACCGACGGTGAGGACGACGTGAACGACGACGTCCCCGTCGAGGGTGCCCGCGCGCGCCCCGACGACGATCGAGACGAGCAGCAGGACGTGGACCAGGAACGGACCGACGACGAGCCGGACCGCACGCTCCGCCCGGAGCTGCAGATGACGAGCCCGCAGGCGATCAGCCTGGGCGACCCGCGGCTGCAGGCCGGCAACGCGGCCGAACCGACGTGGGACGGCTGGCGCACCCAGCTGACCGGCGTCGGCGGCACGAGCCCGCTCACGCACTTCAGCGACCACCCGCGCGCCCGAATCGAGCTCTCGACCACCCACCCGGGCGGTCTCGCGCAGTTCATCACCGGCAAGACGACCCTGCTGTCCAGCCTGATCCGCGACGAGGTGGCGCTCCGTGCCGCCCGCGTGGCCGCCGGACACGTCGAGGCGAAGGGCACCGAGCTGGCCACCGTGCGCGGCATCGACGCCGTGAAGCTCGGCATCGGCATGGCCGACTGGAAGCACGGCGACGAGCAGTTCCGCGGCCCGGTGCTCCTGCGCCCCCTGGCGATCCGCCGACACGGACGCGACTTCGAGGTGCGCCTGCTCGGCGAACCGGTGCTCAACCCGGGCCTCGCCGACGCGCTGCACGAGCAGTTCGGGGTCATCCTCGACGCACAGTCCTTCGTGGCCCTCGCGCAGCAGGACGGCTCGTTCACGCCGAACCCCGTCATCGACCGCCTGCGTGGCCTGACCGCGCACATCCCCGGCTTCTCGGTGCACGCACGCCTCGTGGTGTCCGCCTTCGCCGAGGTCGCCACCGGCATGGTCGAGGACACCGGTGACCTGTCGCACCCCGTGCTCGACGCCCTCGCCGGCAACCCGAGCGCGAAGTGGCAGGTCGAGCAGTCCTACCACCCGGTCGAGCAGACCCCGTCGGACGAGCGCAGCCCGGAGACCGACACGCTCCTGCTCGACGCCGACGACGAGCAGGAGAACGTGATCGCGCAGATCACGGCCGGCAACTCCATCGTCGTGAAGACCCTGCCCGGCACCGGTGGCACCCAGACCATCGTGAACGCCCTGGGTGGCCTGGTCGCCGCGAACAAGCGCGTGCTCGTCGTGAGCCCGCGCCGCGCCACCCTGCGGGGCATCGCCGCCCGCTTCGGCGAGGTCCAGCTGCCCGGGGTCGCGGTCACGCCGTCGACCCTGCGCCGTGACGTCGTCCGTGCCATCGCCCGGAACGAGAAGGCCGCGCGTCCGAACCTCCGCGAGGTCGACGACGCCCTGGTCCGCCTGCGCAAGGTGCTCAAGGACTACCGCGGCTCGCTCACCCGCAAGGACCCCGACTTCGGCGTCTCGGTGCTCGACTGCCTGGTGGAGCTGTCGCGCCTGTCGCTGCTGCCCGTCGCCCCGTCGACCACCGCACGCCTGTCGAAGCAGTCCGTCGCCTCGATGGTCGAGGGCCGCTCACGCGTCGCCGAGACGATGGTCAGCGCTGCGAACCTCGGTGAGTTCCGCTACGGCCCCGACGACTCGCCCTGGTACGGCGCGAAGTTCGGTTCGAGCGACGGCGCCCAGCGTGCGCACCGCATCGCGAAGGACCTCGACGCCGACGGCCTGCCGACCCTGCTCCGCCGCGCCCACGACCTGGTGAGCTCGACGCACATGCGCCAGTTCACGACCATCAACGAGCTCGGCATCTACCTGCGCCTGCTCACCGAGATCCGTGACACGCTCGACCGCTTCCTGCCGGTGGTCTTCGACCGCTCGGTGTCCGAGCTCGTGGCCGCCACCGCGCCCCGCGGCGAGGGTGCCCCGATGTCGTCGACGAACCGTCGCCGGCTCAAGAAGCTCGCCCGCGAGTACGTCCGTCCGGGCGTGCACGTGTCCGACCTGCACGAGGCCCTGACCCGCGTCCAGCAGCAGCGGGTGCTCTGGCAGCGCTACGTCGCCGCCGGCGTGAACCCCGAGGTGCCCACCGGCATCGCCGACGTCCAGGTGCTGTTCTCGAACGTCGCCGAGGACCTCGCGCGCCTCGACGAGCCGCTGGGTCGCACCGAGCGTGACCGCCAGCTCGCGAACACCCCGGTCGACCAGCTCGTCCCGACCATCGCCGAGCTCGCCGCCGAGTCCGACGTCCTGCACAACCTGCAGGAGCGCACCGAGCTCATGCAGACCCTGCGCGACCTGCAGCTCGAACCGCTCATCACCGACCTGGCGAACCGGCACGTGCCGGACGTGCAGGTGCCGGCCGAGCTCGAGCTCGCCTGGTGGCAGTCCGCCCTCGAGACCATGCTCGAGTCCGACCGGGCACTGCTCGGCGCCAACACCGACATGCTCGACCGGGTCGAGGCCGACTTCCGCCTGGTGGACGACGCCCACGCGGCCGGGGTCTCCCAGGGCCTGGCGTGGCAGCTCGCCGAGAACTGGAAGGTCGGTCTCGTCGACTGGCCCGAAGAAGCGACCGCACTCAAGACCCAACTCCGCGACGGCGCGATCACCTCGCGCCTGCTGCAGGACTCCGCACCGCACCTGTCCCGGTCGATCGCACCCGTCTGGCTCGCCAGCCCGTACGAGGTGCCGCAGATCGCCGACACGATGCCCTTCGACACCGTGATCCTGGTCGACGCCGGCGCCGTGACGATCGCCGAGACCGTCGGTGCCGTCCGACGTGCCCGCCAGACCGTCGTGTTCGGTGACCCGGTCACCCAGACGCCGTCGCCGTTCCGCATCGCCGTGGACCCCGAGCACCGGGCGCTGCAGGTCGACGAGGGCACGCTCGACGCGTTCCACGCCGACTCCGCCCTGGCGAAGCTCTCCACTCTGCTGCCGACCCTGTCCCTGTCGCGGTCGTACCGCGCCGGCGGCGAGGACCTGGCCGAGCTCGTGAACCGTCGCTTCTACGGCGGCAAGATCGAGTCCCTGCCGTGGGCCGGCTCGTTCCTCGGCCACGGCTCGATCGCGCTCGACTACGTCAGCGACGGCAAGGCCGTCCCGGACCCGGAGTCCGGTGCCGTCGAGAGCGTCGACGCCGAGGTGGACCGCGTGGTCCGGCTCGTCATCGACCACGCCCGCACCCGTCCGACCGAGTCGCTCATGGTCATCACCGCGTCGGCGAAGCACGCCGTGCGCGTCGAGCAGGCCGTGCTGACCGCCGCGCAGGGCCACAAGGACCTGACCGAGTTCGTCATCGGCGACCGTGCCGAGCCGTTCATCGTGGCGACGCTCGAGCAGTCGGTGGCGCAGAGCCGCGACCGCGTCGTGTTCTCCATCGGCTACGGCCGCACCCCGCACGGTCGCGTGCTGCGCGACTTCGGTCCGCTCGGCAAGCCCGGCGGCGAGCGGCTGCTGGCGGTCGCCATGACCCGTGCGCGTCGCTCGATGGTCATCGTCACCTGCTTCCAGCCGTCGGACATCGAGGCCGAGCGCATGGGCCACGGCACCGTCGCCCTCGCCGAGATCCTGGCCGAGGTGCGTGCCCGCACCACCGCCGAGTACGTGCCGGACGACTCCGACCCGCTGCTCGTCGACCTGGCCCGGCGCCTCGAGATGCGTGGCATCCCGGTGGCGCTCGGACACCGCGGCAAGCTCGGCCTCGTCGCCGCGCACGGCGGGGTCTGCGTCACGATCGAGACCGACGCGTCGCTGGTCAAGGGATCGCTGCGCGAGTCCCTGCGCCTGCGCCCCGAGGTCCTCCGCCGACTCGGCTGGCACTACGTGCGCGTGCACGCGTTCCAGCTGTTCTCCGACCCGGACCGCGTCGCCGACACCGTCGCGTCCGTGCTCGGTGTCGACCGCGGTGCCACGCAGGAGATCTCGATACCGCCGATCCCCGCCCGCCGATGAGCCGCCGGGCCTCGCGGCCCGCCGGTCCGGTGACGCCGGAGACGGACCAGCTGGTGGGCACGTGGACGCGAGTCGACGACGCGTCGTCAGCCGCGCCTCCCGTCCGTCCCGCCGCTGACGGAGGCGAGACGGCGGACCAGCCGGGAGGCCCGGTGCGGCGCCGCAGACGCGTCACCACCCAGCCGGTGGCGGGCTACGACCCGACGCCGCCGCCGGAACCGGCGCGGCACCGCGACGGCGAGAACGACGACCAGCTCCGGCGCGACGTCCCCCCGCACTGGTAACCGGTAGCCTGGCCCGTGATGACTGACACCGCGCGGCAGCGCCCCGACTGGCAGACCTGGCCGAACCTGATCACGCTGTTCCGCCTCGTGCTGATCCCGGTGTTCATCGGCCTCGTCGTCGCCGGCCACCCGGGGTGGGCGCTCGTCGCCCTCGTCGTGATCGGCGTGAGCGACTGGGCGGACGGCTTCATCGCCCGCAGGTTCGACCAGGGCTCCAAGCTCGGCAAGGCCATCGACCCCGTCGCCGACCGCCTGGCGATCATCGCGATCGTGCTGTCCCTGGTGCTCGTCGGCCTGCTGCCCTGGTGGGTGGTGGCCGTCGTCGTGCTCGTCGACCTGGTGCTCGTCGTCCTGTCGAGCGTGCTGTTCCACGGCAACCCGGACCTGGACGTCACGTGGACGGGCAAGATCCGCTCGGCGCTGCTGTTCGTCGGGCTGCCGGTGCTGCTGTTCTCCGCGGTGCACACCGTCGACGAGAACGCGCCGTGGGTCCGGGTCGTGGCCCTGGTGTTCGTGTACCTCGGCACCGCGGGGCACGTGCTCGCCGGCGCCCAGTACGCCGTCGCGATGTTCGCGAAGCGCCGCGCGGTGCCCGCCGCCTGACGGGCCCCCGCGCAAAACACCGGTGTTCACGCTGCGCACCGCGGTTTGCGGGTGTGCAGAGCGGGAACACCGGTGTCGTGCGACGGCGCCGGGGCTAGAGCTTCGTCGAGCCGCCGATGCCGGGCCCCTCGGGAGCGTTCGACGGGGCGATGTGCGCGCCCGTGCTGGTCGCGCCGCCGTTCTGCGGGCGGAGCAGGTCGCGGATCTCGAGCAGCACCTCGACGTCGGTCGGGGGGACGTCCTGCGGGGTCTGCTCCTCGTCGTTCTTGACGCGCTCGAACGCCACCTTCTTCAGGTGGTTGACGGGCACGACGAGCGCGAAGTACACGACCGCGGCGACGATGACGAAGTTGATGACCGCGCCGATGATCGCGCCGAAGAGGATTTTGGCGCTGCCGCCGGACACCGTCGGAATGCTCCAGACGAGCGCCGTGTCCAGGCTCGAGGCGTTGAACACCGCACCGATGAGCGGGTTGATCAGGGCGTTGACGATCGTGGTGACGATCGCGGTGAACGCCGCACCGATGACGACTGCGACGGCCAGGTCGATGACGTTGCCGCGGAGCAGGAACTCCTTGAAGCCCTTCATGCGAGGGTCTCCTTCCGGGTCGAGGACGGCCGCCGAGTGGCGACGCGCCCCAACCTATCCGGAGAGCGCAGACCGCGTCAGGACGCGGCGGGCTTCGAGCCGCTGGGCTTCGACTCGGACTTCTTCGCCGGCTCGGACTTCTTCGGCTCGGACTTCGCGGGGGTGCTCGACGAGCCCTCGGACTTCGGGGCCGGGCGCGAGTCGGTGCGGTAGAAGCCGCCGCCGTTGAAGGTCACGCCGACCGGGGAGAACACCTTGCGCAGGACGCCGCCGCAGACCGGGCACTCCGTCAGGGTGGCGTCGGAGAAGGACTGCTTGATGTCGAACGCGTTGTCGCACTCGGTGCAACGGTACGAGTAGGTGGGCACGTCAGCTCCGGAACGTGATGATGCGCGACGGCGTGATGATGCCGTCAACGGGTTCGTCGTGGGGTTCGCGCGGGACCTCGTCGAGGTACTCCGCGTCGAAGATCACAGCATAGACGGGCGGGCGGTTCGCCATGGACCCGAGGGTCTTGTCGTAGTAGCCGCGCCCCCAGCCCATGCGGACGCCGTCGTGGCCCACCGCCGCCGCCGGGGCGAGGATCGCGTCGACGTCGTTGATCGCGAGCGGGGACAGGACCTCGCCGACGACCTCGGGCAGGCCGAGCAGGCTCTCGGTCTCGCTCTCGCCGTCTCCGACGGCCCAGTCGAGCAGGCCGTCCTCGCGGGTGACCGGCAGCAGCACGCGGATGCCTCGCTCCAGCGCCCAGTTCAGGAACGGCCGGACGTTCGGCTCGTCCGGTGCGGACAGGTACAGGGCGAGGGACGTCACCTGGCGCTCCTCGACGAAGCGCTGCAGGGTCGCGGTCAGGGTCTCGGTGTCCGCGTCGCGTTCGGTCGTGGTCCGGGTGCGCCGCCGCTGCCGGAGTTCGGCTCGCAGGGCGCGCTTCTCGTTCCCGAGATCGGCGATCATGCGCAGGAGTCTACCGAGGGGCACGGTTGCGGCTTCCCGCCGGGAACACGCGGGGTCCCGTGTCCCCCGGAGCGACGACATGCCCTCGAAAGGGGGATCGGATACGGTCTGAGCATGGGCTTCCAGATTTCGAAGGCGGTGATCCCGGCCGCAGGGCTGGGTACCCGCTTCCTCCCCGCGACCAAGGCGATGCCGAAGGAGATGCTCCCCGTCGTCGACAAGCCGGCCATCCAGTACGTGGTGGAAGAGGCTGTCGGTGCCGGGCTGACCGACGTGCTGATGATCACCGGGCGCAACAAGAACGCGCTCGAGAACCACTTCGACCACGTGTCGGAGCTCGAGGAGACCCTCCGCAAGAAGGGCGACCACGAGAAGCTGCAGAAGGTG
The DNA here is from genome assembly GCF_003224215.1 of Curtobacterium sp. MCLR17_043. Taxonomy (NCBI): domain Bacteria; kingdom Bacillati; phylum Actinomycetota; class Actinomycetes; order Micrococcales; family Microbacteriaceae; genus Curtobacterium; species Curtobacterium sp. MCLR17_043. The sequence continues at coordinate 38,354 of NZ_QKLH01000020.1, forward strand.
AACCAGTCGACGGACCTCGCCGACATGCACTACGTGCGACAGGGTGACCCGCTCGGCCTCGGCCACGCGGTGCTCCGCGCGAAGATGCACGTCGGCCGCGAGCCGTTCGCCGTGCTCCTCGGTGACGACATCATCGACGCTCGTGACCCGCTGCTCCAGCGCATGATCGAGGTCCAGGGCGAGAAGAACGCCACGATCGTGGCTTTGCTCGAGGTCCCCGAGTCGCAGACGCACCTGTACGGCATCGCCACGGTCGAGCCGACCGACACCGACGACGTGGTGAAGATCACCGGCCTCGTCGAGAAGCCCCCGCAGGGCGAAGCGCCCTCGAACCTGGCCATCATCGGCCGCTACGTCATCCGTCCCGAGGTCTTCGACGTCCTCGAGAAGCAGGAGCCGGGCAAGGGCGGCGAGATCCAGCTGACCGACGCGCTCATGAAGATGGCGAGCGCCGAAGAGTGGACCGGCGGCGTGTACGGCGTCGTGTTCCGTGGACGCCGGTACGACACGGGTGACAAACTCGACTACATCAAGGCGATCGTGCAGCTCGCCTCGGACCGCGATGACCTCGGCCCCGACCTCAAGTCGTGGCTGAAGGAGTTCAACGCGGGCGAATAGTCGGCCATCCCGCTCGGGTCCGGTGATCACGGACCCGGGCGGGACACCCCGTCCCGCACCGGGGCGGGACCCCGGAGGAACCCAGCGATGACGACGATCCCGACCCTGTCCCACGGGCGGGTCACCATCCGGCCCCTCCGGCTCCGTGACACCCGCGACCTCGACGCGGCACTCGCGACGAACCGTTCGTGGCTCCGCACCTGGGAGGCCACGAACCCCTCCGGACACGTCTCCACCGACGTCCGGGGCAGCATCCGCGCGCTTCAGGCCAACGCCCGCGCGGGACTCGGACTCCCGTTCGCGATGGAGCTCGACGGCCGCTTCGTCGGGCAGCTCAACGTCTCCGGCATCTCCTACGGCTCGCTCGCGAGTGCCTCCATCGGCTACTGGGTCGTCGAGGACGCCGCAGGCCACAACGTGACGCCGATCTCCGTCGCCCTCGCCGTCGACCACTGCTTCCGCTCGCTCGGCGTGCACCGGATCGAGATCTGCATCCGGCCGGAGAACGCCCCGAGCCTGCGCGTCGTCGAGAAGCTCGGCTTCCGGTACGAGGGACTCCGTCGCCGCTACATCCACATCAACGGGGACTGGCGCGACCACTTCTGCTTCGCGCTGGTGGCCGAAGAGGTCCGCGGGGGCGTCCTCGAGCGCTGGGTGCAGGGGCAGGTGCCGCCCGGCGTGGGGGCCGTGCCGCTCGCCGCACGCGACGAGGCGGCGATGCCGCTGGACACGACGCCCCGCATCTGACGTCCCACGTCTGACGGGCCTGGAGGCGCGGCTCGCCTCCCACGGATTCCGTCCCGACACGCGCAACACGCGTCCGGCAATGACGCGGCGCGGGAACCGCCGCCCCTACCGTGTTCGCATGGCAGGAATCGGCTCGTGGGGTGGCGGCATCGTCCTGCTCGTCGCGGCCGTCCTCTGGCTCGTCTACCTGATGCCGTCGTGGGCCGCCCGCCGCCAGTACCTGGCCACCGAGCGGAACGCCATCCGGCTGCAGCAGACCCTCCGGATCCTCGCGCAGACCGCCGAGCTGCCGGACGAGGTCCGCATCGAGATGAACGCGAAGTCCCTCGCCCAGGCGCAGCGCGTCGCCCGGTCCGAAGAGGCCAAGCGCACCGCCATCGTCCGAGCCCACGAAGCCGCGCGGCAGCGTGAGATCACCCGCCGCCTGGCCGAGCAGGCACCGGTGCTCGAGCGGGCGTCCGCCGTGCCGGCCCTGACCGCGATGCGCATGCGCCGTTCCCGGCTCGGGGCGACCCTGTTCGGAACGCTCGGCGTCGTCATCGCCCTCGTGGTCTTCGTCGCGGCACCGTCGCTCTGGCTCGTCGGTGTCGCCGGACTCGTCGCCGCCGGTGGGTCCGCAGCGGTCCTGGCCCAGCTGCACCAGGTGGCGACGGCGCGGAAGCAGCGTCTCGCGGCCGCCGAGACGGGCGCGACCCGCGCCTCCCGGCCGGCCACCGCCTGGACGGACCCGGCGCCGCCTCTGTCGACCGAGCAGCCTGCCGAGCCCGCAGCAGACCGCTCCTGGACCCCGAACCACGTTCCGAAGCCCCTCTACGTGGAGCGGCCGGCTGCTCCGGCCGCCTCGCCCGAGTCGTCGGCGGAACTCGCTGCCCGCCTGAAGGAGCGCGTCGCCGCGGCCAAGGCGGAAGCCGAGGCCGAAGCTGCCGCGATCCGCGCTGGGGAGTCCGACCCGTCGCTGGCGCGGGTGTCGCGGATGCGACCCGAACTCGAAGAGGCTGCGGCGTCGCTGTCCGCGCACGACCAGGGGCGTCTGGCCGAGCGGCTCGGGCTCCGGGCCCCCGCCGCCCCTGCCGCGTCGGCCGGTGTTGCTCCCGGAGCTCCTGCTCCCGGCGCTCCTGCTCCCGCCGACGAGCCCGCCGACGAGCCCGCCGGGCCGCCGAGCAAGTGGGCCGGCATGGGTGTCCTCGACGACGACGCCTACCAGCAGGCCGACCTCGACGCGATCATGCGACGCCGCCGCGCGGTCTGACCCGCGGCACGCCCGAAGGGCCACCCGCGATTTCGGCTGGGCCGAACGAGGGTGCTAGTGTGGTCGAGCACTTGGGGCTATGGCGCAGTTGGTAGCGCGTCTCGTTCGCAATGAGAAGGTCAGGGGTTCGAATCCCCTTAGCTCCACCAGGTAGCAACTACGAGAACGGCCCGGAACCCACAGGTTCCGGGCCGTTCTGTCGGTGGCGGACGTGTCGAGGGGACCGTCCTCCACAGGCCGAGTCAGGTGGATCGTTCGACACAGTTCACGGACAGGGGTGGTGTGTTGTCCAACGCACCGCCCTAGACTCCCCGTGCGCCGGTGGGGCGCGGCCGACCTGTTCGGCCCGATCAGGGGGAGAGCATGTTCCGTATCAGTCGTCTCGTCGCGACCATCGCGACCACGGTGGTGGTGGCCGCCGGCATCGCCGTTGCCGGCCCGTCGTCGGGTGCATCCGCAGCGGTCACGCCGCTGGGTGTCGACATCTCCTGGCCGCAGTGCGGCAGCCAGGTGCCGACCGACCAAACGTTCGGCATCGTCGGCGTCAACGAGTCCCTCGGCAACACCACGAACCCGTGCCTCGCCGAACAGCTCGCCTGGTCGGCGAAGTCCGTCGGGGGTTCGGCCCAACCGAAGACGCAGCTGTACGCGCTGTTCGCCAACCCGGGTCTCCAGGCGTCGGTCTGGCCCACGTCGAACCGGTACCAGAACACGGTGCCCACGAACCCGTTCGGCAAGTGCGTGACCAAGGGCGGCAAGAAGCAGGTCACCCTGGCGTGCTCGTTCATGTACGGCTACGCCCGTGGGTACGACGACGTCCAGAGCCGTGGCGTCCCGAACCCGTCCGCCTACCGCTGGTGGATCGACGTCGAGACGGGTCTGTCCTACCAGCGCGACACCGCCCAGAACCGGGCGGCGATGCAGGGCATGATCGTCGGGCTCAAGACGGCCGGCGTGAAGCGGATCGGCCTCTACTCGACCACTTCGCAGTGGAAGACCATCGCCGGCACGGTCAAGTCGAACAGCCCGCTCTACGGCCGGTCGAACTGGATCGCGCTCGGCAAGAGCACGGTCACCAAGGCGCGGAAGGCCTGCTCCGGCACCCCGCTGCCCGGTGGCACCATCGCGATGGTCCAGGTCGTGGTGCCCTACGGGTCCGGCAGCATCGACCGCAACGTCTCCTGCACGTGATCGCACTGCCGTGACGTCGTGACGTCGTGACGTCGTGACGTCGTGATAGACGGGAGGCCCGGTGCCAGCTGGCACCGGGCCTCCCGTCCGTCTGTGGGTCGCGTCGGACCCGTCCCCGCCGTCGACGTGTCAGCCGGCGATGCTCTCCGTCAGCACGCCGGACTGCGCGAAGGTGGTGTGGATCGCGTTCGCGGCCTGCTCGAAGGCACGGTTGCCGCGCGAGATGCCGAGTGCTCCGCCCTTGATCGCGGACTTGCCGGAGCCGCGCAGCAGTCGGGCGACGGTGCGGCCGTCCGGGGCGATCATGATCTGGACGTCCAGGCGTGTGTGGAACGTGCGGTCGTTCGCCATGCCGCCGATGAGGAGCGTCAGGCCGAGGCTGCCGCGGGTCGCACGGAGTGCCCCCTGCTCGGCGTCGTCGACGGTGTAGCCCTCGCGTGACAGCGCCTCGCGCACCTGGGCACGGGCGGTCTCGGGGTCGGTGGCGACGAAGAAGTCGTGGCTCTCGGGCATGTGTGTTCCTTCCGAACGGGTCCGCTGGGACACGGAGGACGCTCGCCCCCGAAGACGATCATGCCGTGTCGGAACGACGGAGGTGTCGCTTACGCTGGTCGTGTCATGACTGCCTCGATGAACCGCCGCGCACTCCTGTCCCTCGCCGGCGTCGCCGGGATCGGGCTCGCCGTCGCGGCGTGCTCCTCCGGCAGCGACAAGGGCGGCGACTCGGGCAAGGGCTCGGGCGGCGGGCGTGGGAGCTCCGGGGGTGGGGACGCATCGTCCACCCCGACGGCGAAGCCCGTCGCGAAGGCCGTCACTCCGGCGCAGGTCCCGCTCGCCGGTGGCGTCACGATCACCGTGACGGGGACCGGACTCGCCGCCGTCAAGGGCGTCACCGTCGGCGGTGTCGCTGCGCGCGACGTCACGGCGACCGCGTCGAAGGTGACCTTCACGGCCCCGCACCAGGCGATGTACACGGCCGGTGACGCCGACGTCGCGCTCTTCACCTCGGTGATCGAGCCCACCGCGTCGGCGAACCAGTCCTCTGACGGCAACGGCAGCGCCGCGAACGACGGGCAGAGCGGCGCCACCCAGGACACCGCGACGACCACGCCGACCCCGACCGCCGCCGCGACGCCCGCTGCGGGCAGCGCGGTCGCCTCGACCACCCTGGCCTACGCCGCACTGACCGACGTCGACCGGCAGCTCGCCTACGCGATGCGGTACTGGAAGGACTACAACCTCGCCGAGTACGGCACGATGAACCCGATCGGCGGCGACTGCGCGAACTACGTCAGCCAGACGCTCATCGCCCGCGGGTGGGAGCAGCGGTCCGACTGGTACAACCGCGCGGCCGGTGCCGAGCACAGTGCGACGTGGACCTACTGCCCGACGATGGACCCGTGGCTCGAGACCAACGCGGCGGAGTTCGGGCTCACCCGGCGGTCGTCGGACGAGCGCGACAAGGTGAAGGTCGGCGACATCGTGTTCTTCGACTGGAACGCAAACGGGTCACCGGACCACACCACCATCGTGTCCGAGGTCTTCACCGAACCCGACGGCACCATCCGCATCAAGTCGGCGAGCCACAACCAGGACGGCCCCTACCGCGACCTCGACGAGATGATCACGGTGCAGCACCCCGGCGGATCGGCCTGGTTCCACACGTTCGACGCGTAGCGCTGCCCAGCACCGCTCACGGGTACCCGAGGAACCACAGCAACACGATGGCGAGCGGCTGCAGGCACACCCCGACGACCAGCCACGCCACCGCCCGCCGCCGTGTCCCCACGAAGACGTCCGATCCGAGCAACGGCGCCATCGGCATGAGCAACCGCGGCAACGACTGCTGCGGCAGGAACACCGCCACCAGGTACAGCCCGTAGGAGGCCGTGAACGCGAGCACGTCGGTCCCCAGGGCCCGGGTGCTCCTGCGTGAGAAGAACCACACCGCGCCGGCGAGGACCACCACGACGAGTCCGATGCCGAGCGGCCCGAGCCACGTCGACGCCATCGTGAACCACGGCGTCAGCGGCGCGAAGTGCTGGCGACCGACGAACCCCACCCACCACGACAGCTCGGTGTCCAGGTACGCGTTCGGCCGCCCCGTCACGGCCGTCGCGATCACCGGCCACGCCAGACCTGCAGCCGCGACGACGAGTCCGGCCACGACGATCGCGATCCGGTCGCGCCACGGGAACGCGTCCTGCTGCCGGCGCCACGCCACCCACCGCACGACCAGGTGCACGGCCAGTGCCAGCGCCAGCGCGAGGACCCCGGGCTTCGTGAACGCCGCCACGACACCGAGCGGCGCGATCAGCCAGTACCGTCGCCGGACCAGGGCGAGCAGGGCGCCGAACAGCAGCACGAGCAGCAGGCTCTCCGCGTAGGCGACCTGCAGCAGGAACCCCGTCGGAGCGAACGCGAACAGGGCCGTCGCCCAGCGGGCCCGGTGCGAGCAGCCGACGGCGAGCACCAGCCGGTACAGCAGCACGCAGGCGCCCGCTCCGGCGATCGACGCCACCACGACCCCGGCGACCCAGAACGAGGCGCCGGTCAGCGTCATCAGGAGCCGCACGACCGCGGGGAACACCGGCAGGAACGCCCACGCGTTCGGCAGGACGTGCCCGGAGTCGTCGACCGGCAGCGTCGCCGGGTACCCGTGCTCGGCGATGATCCGGTAGAACGACGCGTCCCACGAGCCCGAGAATGTGAAGAACGAGGGATCCTGTCGGTACGAGGCGAACGCCCAGCCGTTCGCGGTCGCCAGCAGGTACACGGTCGCCAGCAGCACGGTGCTGACCACCCGCGAGCCCGCCCAGATCAGCAGCGGTGCGGTCCAGGCGCTGCGCCGTCCGGTCAGCAGGCTGCGGAACCCCCGCCTGGAGGCCCGGCTCGCTTCCGCCACGTTCGTCACCCGCCCGATCCTCCCAGATCGCAGGCCGCGCCCCGCATCGCGGGCCGCCACCCGCCACCCGCCGGCGCGAGGCAACCCGTGTGCATCGTGAGCAGGAATGGTCGGGTCCGTCTGCCGGACCCGACCATTCCTGCTCACGAAGTGCGGGCCTCCCGGCTAGCGCCCCGTGACCGCGCGACGGATCTGCTCGATCGGGACCTTCGGGGAGCGGTCTGCGTTGAGCAGGCCGTTCGTCTCCTGCATGGTGTCGGTGAGCTGCGTGTAGCAGGACCCGGCGAGGAACGAGCTCGCGCGGATCGCGTCGTACAGCGCGGTGATGCGGGCGACCCAGTCGTCGCCGTCAGTGGCCGACGTGTAGCCCCAGCCGTCCTCGCGCTGGACGCCCGGCTGGTAGTTCACGCCGCCGAACTCGGTGAGCATGACCGGCTGGCCCAGGTCCTCGGCGCCGCCGACCAGGATGCGGCGATCCGCCGGCCCGATGCCACCGAGGAGTCGGGTCCGTGCGGTCTCGTCCGCGTAGGTGGCCGCGAGCCGGGGTCCGTCGCCCTCGTAGTCGTGGATCGTGACGATGTCGGAGTTCGTGTGCTCCCACCCGTCGTTCGAGATCACCGGACGCGTCGGGTCCAACGCCCGCGTGACGTCGGCGAGGGCCCGGGCGTAGGCCTGCTGGGCCGGGTCGGTGGCGATGTGCTGCACACCCCAGCTCTCGTTGGCGGGCACCCACGTGACGATCGACGGGTGCGAGGCGTCACGCTCGACAGCGTCCATCCACTCACGCATCAGACGCTGCACGGCGCGGGGGGAGAACGCGTAGGCGCCGGGGGCCTCGCCCCACACCATGAGTCCGAGCCGGTCGGCCCAGTACAGGAACCGCGGGTCCTCGATCTTCTGGTGGTTGCGGGCCGCGTTGAAGCCGAGCTCCTTGATGAGTTCGACCTCGCGGCGGAGTGCTTGGCGGGACGGGGCGGCGATGTGCGACTCGGGCCAGTAGCCCTGGTTCAGGACACTGCGGACGTCATGGCGTCGGCCGTTGAGCAGGAACGCGCCCCCATCGACCCCGACCGTCCGGATCCCGAAGTAGCTGGCGACGGCGTCGAGCGCGCCCGTGCCCACCGTCGTGCCGTTGCCGGAGCGTGGCAGCAGCGTGACCGTGGCGTCGATCAGCCGGGGCGTGTCCGGCGTCCAGTGCAGCTCGTCCTCGGCCTGCCCGTTCGTCTGCCGCGCGATCGGCACGACCACGTCGAACTCGTCCCCGGTCTCGCCGACGGTGGTCTCGATCGTGGCGAGGTGCTCGTCGCGGTCGTCCCAGCGGGCCTCGACGCGCAGGCGCTCGCCGCCGGTGCGGTAACCGTCGAGCCGGACCGTCAGGCGCATGGTCGCGTGGTCGACGTTCGTCCAGCGCAGGGACGCGATCGAGGCGGTCGGCACGGCCTCGAGCCAGACCGTCTGCCAGATCCCCGTGGTCCGGCGGTACCAGATCGCGTGCGGGTCCTCGTGCCAGTCCTGCTTGCCGCGCGGCTGGGTCAGGTCGTGCGGGTCGTCCTCGGCGCGGACCACCAGGGTGTGCACGGCGTCGGGGTCCGTGGTCAGCGCCTCGGTGACGTCGAAGGAGAACGGGGTGTGGCCGCCCTCGTGTCCGCCGATGAACTGCCCGTCGATCCAGACGCGGGCGCGGTGGTCGACGGCGCCGAAGTGCAGCACGAGCCGAGGCGCGCCGGTGCCGAACCCGGCGGCGTCGAGCTCGGAGCGGGTGATCGCGCGGGAGTACCAGACCACCGGGTGGAACCCGGGCTCGTCGATGCCCGAGGCCGGGGACTCCGGCGGGAACGGGACGACGATGTCCCGGGCGTCGGTGAAGCCGGTGCGCCAGGCGTCGTCGTCGCCGTCGTTCCGGAACGACCACGTGCCGTCGAGGTCGGCCCAGGCGGTGCGGAGCATCTGCGGCCGGGGGTACGTGCCGTCCTGCCGCGAAGCGAGTGGGAGGCCGGGGGCGGAAGCGGAGTCAGGTGCGGCCACGATGCCGTCGAGCGTGCTCATGCTTCTATGCTCCCGTGCCGGTACATCGTTGTAAAGAGGGAGTCGGGATTGCGCGGAGCAGGTTCCGTGGGGCGCTCGTCGAGTGGTCGCTCAGCCGATCGCGGCGTCGCGCGTGAGCACCATGACGTCCATCCGTCCCTGCTGGACGATCACGCCGTGCTGGTTCCGCAGGGCCACTGCTCGTTCGACGATCCCGGTCGTCCCCGAGCTCGTCAGCCGGGTGCCGAGGACCTCGACGGTGCAGGTCACGGTGTCCCCGATGAACACGGGCTCGGTGAACCGCCACTGGTCGATCCCGAGCAGTGCCACCGCGGACCCCTCGAACACCCCCGTGCGCGCGATGAGCCCGAGGCACAGCGAGGTGCCGAGCAACCCGTGCACGATCCGCTGCCCGTACCGGGTCTTCCCCGCGAACTCGACGTCCGTGTGCACCTGGTTGTTGTCGTTCGTCCACGAGGCGAACGACACCACGTCCGCCTCGGTGATGGTGCGCCCCGGCGTGGTGAAGGTCTGTCCGGCAGCGAGGTCCTCGAAGTAGTGCGGCACGGCCCGATTCTCGCACCCGGTCAGAGCCGCGCGAGCAGCTTCCGCGATCGGTGCAGGCCCTGCGTGCTGGCCGTCTGCTCGGTCGTCGCCAGGACGCCGTACCCGAACGTGTCCTCGCCGTGCTGCGCTGCCACGCCTGCCAGCCGCCGGTACGCATCGGCGGCGTGCGCGGCGTCGAGCGTCTCGCCGAGGGTCTCCTGCACCCGTCGCAGTCGACCGAGCCGGCGCTTCCCGACGTCGGGCACGTCACCGGCCGCCTGCAGGGCGTAGCGCAACCGGCGCGCGGCCTTCCGGACCTCGTGCAGGGTGTCGAGGTCATCGCTCGGATCACCCAGCAGCCGACCGACGCGTGCCCGCTCGTGCCGGATGCGCCGGGCGGCGAACGTGGCCGCGTCGTCGTCCGCGTGCGGGCCGGCCGGTGCCCGCAGCAGCAGGTCGTCGAGGGCATCGAGTGTCCGGAACCAGGCGTCGGAGCGCAGCGCTCGCCGGAGTTCAGCAGCGGCGACGCTGCGACGTTCCGCGGTCTCGGCGCCGATGCGGTCCAGGGTCTCGGTGTCCACGTACCCGTCGGGGGCGTCTGCCGCCGACCGGGACAGGCCGGCGTGCAGCACCTCGGCGTCGCGAGCGGTCCCGGCGATCCGTCCGGTCTCGGCCAGGGCGGCACGGAGGTCCTCGGTCGCCTGGCGGTCGAGCGCGCCGCGGAACGCCGCGAGCACACTCCGCAGGCGGCGCAGCACCTTCCGCAGGTCGTGCACGGCCTCGGGCTCGTCGGCTCGTACCCGGGGGTCCGCCGCGACGAGGTCACGCCGCAGGGCATCGAGCACCCGGAGGACGAACCCGGCGGCGGTGTCCGGCCGGGGGCGCTTCGCTCGGCCGCGTCGGCGTTCCGGCGCCGGCTCCGGGCCCCGGGGGAGCGGTACCGACGAAACGTCCACCGGGTCCGTCGCCGCGTCGTGCAGCGCTCGTTCGGTCGCTCGTGCCGTGGCACCGTCGCGTCCGTCGTCGGTCAGGGCCCACCACCGCGATGACCGCAGCACGGTGGTGTCCGGGTCGCCGTCGTCCACGCGCACGTCGGCGACCTCGGCCCGCACCCGGCCGTCCCTGCCGCGGAGGGTCACGAGCGTCGTGGTGGTGTCACGGACCAGGACGGTCCGCAGCGGACGACCACGCAGGAACACCTCGACGGCGTCGCGTGGGGGACCGTCGGACGCACCGTCGAGCGGTTCCGGACCGACCCCGTGGGCACCCCGGTCGATCGTCCAGGTGCCGTCCGGCGAGCGTGTGAGCACGACGCCCTCTGCGGCGAGCACCCGGTCGTCGGAGTCCCACACCGTCTCGCGCACCGTCACCGCTTCGTGACGGCGGACGTCGGCGGCGAACGGCTCGAGTGCGGGGCGCCTGCGGTCGTCGAGGATCCGCCAGGTCCGGCGGGGGTCGGGGAGCGCAGGTGCAGCGTCAGCGGCGGAGGCAGGAGCGGCAGCGGATCGGGGCATGCCGCAAGTGTCGTCCGGCGCACCCGTGTCAGACCGGGGGCAGCGGGGTTCTGTGGACGGAGCGCTCCCCGGCCCGTCCTGTGGGGGACTCGGCACCTCGCCAGGCCCCGGCGCGTAGGTTCCGCTGCATGAGCGACGGAGCACCCAGCGCCCCCGACACCCGCGCAGACACGAGCGCAGACACCCGCGCAGACGCCAGCGCCCCCGACACCAGCGCCCCGGACGCCAGCACGCCGAGCGACCGCGACCTCGAGTCCTGGATCGCCGACCGCCGCTGGTACGCCTCGAAGGGGTCCGTGCCACGCCTCCGGACGATCTCGACCGACGACGGGACCCGGCTGGTGCTCGACGAGGCCCCAGCGGTCCCCGTCCTCTACCAGTCACCGATCACCAGCGGGCCGGACGGCGCGATCGTCGACGCCACCACCGACCTCGCGTGGGTCTCGGCGCTCGCCGCACGCATCGACGCGGCATCGGACAGCCTCAGCCCGATCGGCCGGGTCACCGCCGCCCGCGTCCTGACGGGTGAGCAGTCCAACACCTCGGTCATCTGCGACACCGAGTCCGGCGACCGCGTCATCATCAAGGTCTTCCGCGTGCTGCACCACGGCGACAACCCCGACGTGACCACGCAGCTCGCCCTCACGGCGGCGGGCAGCACCCGTGTGCCGCGGGTCTACGGCGCCCTCCGCGCCGACTGGCCGGATGTCGGACGCCCGGACGGCACGGCGACGGGGCACCTCGCCTTCGCCCAGGAGTTCCTCCCCGGGCTCGACGACGCCTGGCGCGTCGCCCTGCAGGAGGCGCAGGCCGGCACGCCGTTCGGTGACCGCGCCGAGCAGCTCGGCACCGCGCTCGCCGACGTGCACCGCACCCTCGCCGGAGCGCTGCCGACGGAACCGGCCGACGCGCCCCGACGGGACGCCGCCGTCGCCACGATGCACGCCCGGCTCGACACCGCCGCCCGCGAGGCCCCGGCCGTCGCCGACCACGCCGACGCCGTCCGCGCGGTCTACGCCCGTGCCGCCGACGCGACGTGGCCGGACCTGCAGCGCATCCACGGTGACCTGCACCTCGGACAGGTCCTGTCGGCACCGGACCCCCGCGGGTGGGTCTTCCTGGACTTCGAGGGCGAGCCGCTCCGCCCCCTCGACGAACGCTCGCTGCCGGACGTCACCCTGCGCGACGTCGCGGGCATGCTCCGATCGTTCGACTACGTCGCGGGTGCGCTGGCGCACGACGCCGAACCGGTCGACGCGGCCGCCTGGGCGGCCGAGGCGCGGGCACGCTTCCTCGAGGGCTACCAGCGGGGCACCGGCGCGGACCTCACCGCCCACGGCGCGCTGCTCGACGCCTTCGAACTCGACAAGGCGGTCTACGAGGTCGTCTACGAGACCCGCAACCGACCCGACTGGGTCGGCATCCCGCTCGCGGCCGTCGCGCGCCTGGTCGGCGAGAGCGGGTCCTGACCGCGACCCACGAACGGACGGGAGGCCCGTGGCGACACCGCCACGGGCCTCCCGTCCGTCTCCGGGTGACGTCGTCTAGTTGACGGGACCCGTGTACTTCTCGCCCGGTCCGGCACCGATCGGGTCCGGGATCGCCGACGCCTCGCGGAAGGCGAGCTGCAGCGACCGGAGTCCGTCGCGGAGCGGACGGGCGTGGTGGTCGCCGATCTCGGTCGCAGCGGCGGTGACCAAGCCGGCCAGCGCGGTGATCAGCTTCCGCGCCTCGTCCAGGTCCGTCTGCTCCTGCGGGTCGTCTGCCAGGCCGACCTTGACGGCCGCGGCACTGAGCAGGTGCACCGCAACGGTGTTGATGAGTTCGACCGCCGGCACCTCCGCGATGTCCCTGGCGGCGTCGATGCCGGTGTCGTCGATCGGGGTGTCGCTCACGGTGCTCCTCTGCTAAGCTTGCTCGCGGCAGATGCTGTCCGTGTGCCATCAGACTTTCTGATCACATCCGGACGGTGTCACGAAAGAGGAGTCTCTCCCACCCGCGGCCGCGTTCCACCAGGCTACCGGGTCACCACCGCTCCGCGAGTGCACGTGTTGCACTCGTCGGTCGGATCCCTCGGATCCGATGCAGGGCGGCTGCCGAACGGGCCGACATCCCGTGCGTCAGATCTCCTCTCTCGTGCTGTCGTCCAGGGCAAACGCCCCGGACGGCCACCACCTGATTGAAGGAGCTCCGCATCACCGATCCCCGTACCAACGACCGAATCCGCGTTCCCGAAGTCCGACTCGTCGGTCCGCAGGGTGAGCAGGTCGGCGTTGTCCCGATCGCCATGGCACTGCGTCTCGCGCAGGAAGCCGAACTGGATCTGGTCGAGGTCGCGCCGAACTCGAAGCCGCCCGTGGCCAAGATCATGGACTACGGCAAGTTCAAGTACGAGGCCGCTCAGAAGGCCAAGGAAGCCCGTCGCAACCAGGTGAACACGGACCTGAAAGAGGTCCGTTTCCGCCTGAAGATCGACGTGCACGACTACGAGACGAAGCGCAAGCGCGCCGAGGGGTTCCTCCTCGGCGGCGACAAGGTGAAGGCGATGATCCTCTTCCGTGGCCGCGAGCAGTCGCGTCCGGAGCAGGGTGTCCGTCTCCTCCAGAAGTTCGCGGAAGAGATCGCCGAGTTCGGTGTCGTCGAGTCGCGTCCGACCCAGGACGGTCGCAACATGACGATGATCATCGCCCCGCTCAAGAACAAGTCCGACGTCAAGGGCGAGCAGAACGCCAAGCGTGCTGCACAGAAGGCCGAGCGTCGTGCCACCGAGCACGCCGCGAAGGGCAAGGACGAGGCTGAGGCCGGTTCCACGTCCGAGGCAGCTGCGGAATCCACGGACGCCGCGGCCGAATAGGTCCCCGGACCGAACCCGCAACGACGCGGCCCCCCATCCATCCCACGGAAAGGCACCACCATGCCCAAGCAGAAGACCCACTCCGGGTCGAAGAAGCGCTTCAAGGTCACCGGTACCGGCAAGATCATGAAGCAGCAGGCCGGTATGCGTCACAACCTCGAGGTCAAGAGCTCCAAGCGCAAGGCCCGCCTGAACGAGGACCAGGTCCTCTCCAAGGGTGACGCGAAGAACGTCAAGAAGCTCCTCGGCCACTGAGCCCCCGGATCGTAAAGGAATAGTGCAATGGCACGAGTAAAGAGAGCGGTCAACGCCGCCAAGAAGCGCCGCGTCATCCTCGAACGCGCCGAGGGCTACCGCGGCCAGCGTTCGCGCCTGTACCGCAAGGCCAAGGAGCAGGTCACCCACTCCCTCGTCTACGCGTACCGCGACCGTCACGCGAAGAAGGGCGAGTTCCGTCGCCTGTGGATCCAGCGCATCAACGCTGCGTCCCGTGCGAACGGCCTGACCTACAACCGCCTCATCCAGGGTCTCAACCTGGCCGGCGTCGAGGTCGACCGTCGCATCCTCGCCGACCTCGCGGTGAACAACCCCGAGACCTTCACCGCGCTCGTCGAGACCGCGAAGAAGGCCCTCCCGGCCGACACCTCGGCCCCGAAGGCTGCGTAGTCAGTTCTTCTGCTCGCGAAACCCCCGCCGCATGGCGGGGGTTTCGTCGTTCCTAGACTTGGGTCGTGAGCGATCTCCTCGAGAACCCCCGTGCCGGACGCGTGAAGGCCGTTGCGGCCCTGGCCAAGAAGGACGTCCGGGCCGAGACCGGCCTGTTCCTGCTGGAAGGGCCCCAAGCGGTCCGCGAAGCGCTGGAGTACGCCCCGGAGCTCCTGCGCGAGCTCTACGTGACCCCGACCGCCGCAGCCCGCTACGGGCTGGACGACGCGCCGGTGGACACCTGGTTCGTGACCGAGCAGGTGCTCGACGCGATGGCCGACACGGTCACCCCGCAGGGCGTGGTGGCGGTGTGCCAGCAGTTCCCGACGTCGGTGAAGGACGTCTTCCCGGACCGCGCTTCGGCCGCCGCCGACCGGGAGGCTCGTGATGCGTCCGACGAGCAGGCCGCGTTGCCCGGACTGGTCGCCATCCTCGAAGAGGTGCGGGACCCGGGGAACGCCGGCACGATCATCCGGGCCGCCGACGCGGCCGGCGCCGACGCGGTGGTGCTGACCGGACGCTCGGTCGACCCGTACAACCCGAAGGTCGTCCGGTCGACGACCGGGTCCCTGTTCCACGTCCCGGTGTCCGTCGGCGTGACCCTGGCCGACACGATCGAGCGGGCGAAGGCCCTCGGTTACACGGTGCTCGCGGCGGACGTCTCCGGCGACGACCTGCCGGTGGTCCGCGCCGAGGGGATGCTCGACGGTCCGACCGCGTGGGTCTTCGGCAACGAGGCCCGCGGACTCACCGCCGACGACCTGGCGCTCGTCGACCGCGCAGTCAAGGTGCCGATCTACGGGCAGGCGGAGTCGATGAACCTCGCCACCGCTGCGTCGGTGTGCCTGTACGAGTCGGCCTTCGCGCTCCGGAGCTGACGCTCCTCCCTCCCCAGGCCGGTCGTCGGCGTCGGTCATCCACCGTCCGCTCGGTGCAGGTGGGTGGTATCCCGACGGCCGGTAGGCTTGGGTCTCGTGTCAGAACCTCTCGAGATCAGCGAATCGGCCGTCGCCGACGCGGTGGACGCGGCCCTCGCCGCCGTCCGTGCCACGACGACGGTCGCCGAACTGAAGCAGGCCAGGGCCGAGCACACCGGTGAGCAGTCACCGTTGGCGCGGATGAACGCATCGATGCGCAGCGTGCCGCCGGAGCAGAAGGCCGCGGCGGGCAAGCTCGTCGGGCAGGCCCGTGGGCGGGTGAACGCGGCGATCGCCGAGCAGGAATCCGTCCTCGCGGTGGCCGAGGAACACGCACGGCTCGAAGCCGAGCACGTCGACGTCACCGCGTTGCCGGTCCACCGCGCCACCGGCTCCCGCCACCCGCTCTCGCTGCTGAACGAAGCCGTCGCCGACATCTTCGTCGGCATGGGGTGGGAAGTGGCAGAAGGCCCCGAGCTCGAGCACGAGTGGTTCAACTTCGACGCGCTGAACTTCGACCAGGACCACCCGGCCCGGGCCATGGCGGACACGATCTTCGTCGAGCCCGTCGACCGGCACCTGGTCATGCGCACCCACACCTCGCCGGTGCAGGTGCGGTCGCTGCTGTCGCGCGACCTCCCGCTGTACGTGATCGCGCCGGGTCGCGTCTACCGTGCCGACGAGCTCGACGCCACGCACCTGCCGGTCTTCACCCAGGTCGAGGGCATCGCGATCGACAAGGGCCTGACGATGGCGCACCTGCGCGGGACGCTCGAGCACTTCGCCCGGCAGATGTTCGGCGCCGAGGCGCAGATCCGGCTCCGCCCGAACTACTTCCCGTTCACCGAGCCCAGCGCCGAGATGGACGTCTGGCAGCCGAACGCCAAGGGTGGCGCGCGGTGGGTCGAGTGGGGTGGCTGCGGCATGGTGAACCCCAACGTCCTGCGTGCCGCCGGGATCGACCCGGACGAGTACCAGGGCTTCGCGTTCGGCATGGGCATCGAGCGGACGCTGCAGTTCCGCAACGGCCTGAACGACATGCGTGACTTCCTCGAGGGCGACATCCGCTTCTCGCAGCAGTTCGGAACGGTGGTCTGATGCGCGTCCCACTCCGTTGGCTCGGTGAGTCCGTCGACCTCCCCGAGGACGTCACCCTCGAGCACGTCCACGCGGCGCTCGTGTCGGTCGGCTTCGAGGAAGAGGACGTCCACACCTTCGACCTGACCGGTCCCATCGTGGTCGGTCGGGTCCTCGAGCGCGTCCCCGAGCCGCAGAAGAACGGCAAGACCATCAACTGGTGCCAGGTGGACGTCGGCGAAGCCGAGCCCCGCGGCATCGTCTGCGGCGCGCACAACTTCGACGTCGGCGACCTCGTCGTCGTCACGCTGCCCGGCGCGGTCCTGCCGGGGCCGTTCCCGATTGCCGCCCGCAAGACCTACGGGCACGTGTCCGACGGCATGATCGCCTCGGCCCGCGAGCTCGGGCTGGGCGACGAGCACGACGGCATCCTGCGCTTCGCCGACCTCGGCATGGACCCCACCGTCGGTGCCGACGCCATCGCGCTCCTCGGCCTCGACGACGCCGCGGTCGAGATCAACGTCACGCCGGACCGCGGCTACGTCCTCAGCATGCGCGGGGTCGCCCGTGAGTACGCGCACGCCACCGGAGCCAGCTTCCACGACCCCGTCGACCGCGTCGCGCCGCGTGCGGCCGAGGGGTTCCGGGTCGCGATCGACGACCAGGCCCCGATCCGGGGTCGGGCCGGAGCGTCGACGTTCGTCACGCGCGTCGTGCGCGGGATCGACCCGACCGCGAAGACACCGTCCTGGATGGTGTCGCGCCTGTCGCTGGCCGGGGTGCGCTCGATCTCCCTCCCCGTCGACATCACGAACTACGTCATGTTCGAGCTCGGCCAGCCGCTCCACGGCTACGACCTGCAGACCGTCGCGGGCGGCCTCGGCGTGCGCCGGGCGACCGCTGGCGAGACGCTCGAGACCCTCGACGGCACGGTCCGGAAGCTCGACCCCGAAGACCTCGTCATCACCGACGACGACGGTCCCGTCGGCCTCGCCGGCGTCATGGGCGGAGCCCGCACCGAGATCTCGGCGAGCACCACCGACGTCCTGATCGAGGCCGCCGGGTTCGACCAGGTCTCCATCGCCCGCACCGCTCGTCGCCACAAGCTCCCCAGCGAGGCATCCCGTCGCTTCGAGCGCGGGGTCGACCCGCAGGTGGCCGAGGCCGCGGCGAACCGTGCCGTCCAGCTCCTCGTCGAGCTCGCCGGCGGTACCGCTGACGCCCTCGGATCCACGCTCGTCGACACCGAGCCGCGGGCGACCGTGACGATGCGGCTCTCGCGTCCGGCCGAGCTCGTCGGCGTCGAGTACACCGACGCCGAGGTCATCGACACGCTCCGTGCGATCGGCGCCACGGTCGAGACCGACGGTGAGCAGCTCGCGGTCACCCCGCCCACCTGGCGTCCCGACCTGACCGACGACACCACCCTCGTCGAAGAGGTCGCACGCATCGTCGGCTACGACCGGATCCCCAGCGTGCTGCCGGTCGCTCCGCCCGGTCGGGGCCTGACCCGGCACCAGCAGGCTCGTCGTCGGGTCGCCTCGGCGCTGGCCGCGGCGGGCCTGACCGAGGTCGTCACGGCACCGTTCGTGTCGGCGGCCACGCAGGACGCCTACCCGGGGATCGACCCGCAGGGCGGACCGAGCGTCGTGCTCGCGAACGCCCTGGACAGCGAGCAGAACCTCCTGCGCCGGAGCGGCGTTCCGGCCCTGGTCGAAGCTGCCCGTCGCAACGTGTCGCGCGGGCTCGTCGACGTCGCGCTCTACGAGACGTCCCGGGTGTTCCTGCCGGTGACGGGCGTGACGCTCGGCACCGACGAGGTCCCGGCGGGCGCCGCCCGGCCCGACCGTGCAACGCTCGAGGCGCTGGACGCCTCGCTGCCCGCCCAGCCCTTCCACGTCGCCGCGCTGCTCACCGGCCACCGGGTCGTCAAGCAGCCCGGCACCACGGCAGAACCGTTCGGCATCGCCGACGCGATCGACGCTGCCCGCCAGGTCGCCTGGGCCGTCGGTGTGGAACTCACCGTCGCGCAGACGACCCACCCGTCCCTCCACCCGGGCCGGGCCGCGTCGCTGCTCGTCGACGGCACGGTCGTGGGCGTCGCCGGTGAGCTCCTGCCCGAACTGGCCGAGGCCGCCGTCCTGCCCCGGGTGGTGGCGGTCGTCGAGCTCGACCTCGACGCGCTGGTCGCCGCGGCCCCGGAACTCGTCGCGGTCGCGCCGATCGTCTCCTACCCGGCGGCCACGCAGGACCTCTCGCTCGTCGTCGATGCCAGCGTGCCGGCCGGTGACGTGCTGGATGCGGTGCGCTCTGGCGCCGGAGACCTGTTGGAGTATGCTCGGCTCGTGGATGACTACCGGGGCTCCGGCGTGGACGAGGGACAGAAGTCCCTGACGTTCGCCCTGCGCTTCCGTGCCACGGACCGCACGCTGACCGCTGCCGAGGCCACCGAGGCCCGTGACGGCGCTGTCCGACGTGCCGGCGAGCGATTCGGGGCGACCCTGCGCGACTGACCCACACGGGATCAGCACCGCCCGGGGTCGCCGCCTCCGACTCTCTCGACGACCAGTCCGACCAAAGGTGGAATCCCATGTCCGTATCCGTCGCCGTGGCGGGAGCCTCCGGCTACGCGGGTGGTGAGCTCCTGCGCGTGCTCTCCGCCCACCCCGAGTTCGAGGTCAGGACGGTGACGGCGTTCTCGAACGCCGGACAGCCCCTGATCGCGACCCAGCCGCACCTCCGTTCACTGTCGCACCTGACGCTGGCGGAGACGACGGCCGAGACGCTGCGCGGGCACGACGTGGTCTTCCTGGCGCTGCCGCACGGCCAGTCGGGTGCGATCACCGCGGAACTCGGCGACGACACGCTCGTCATCGACTGTGGCGCGGACCACCGGCTGACGGACCCGGCGGCGTGGGAGCGGTTCTACGGCGGTGACTACTTCGGCGCGTGGACCTACGGGCTGCCCGAGCTCCTGCTCGCGGCGCCCACCCCGGGTTCGGCCGATGAATGGCGCGAGGTCGACGACATCGCGTCGCAGGGCAAGCAGCGTTCCGCCCTGGTCGGCACGAAGCGCATCGCGGTCCCCGGCTGCAACGTCACCGCGGTGACGCTCGGCATCCAGCCGGGCATCCAGGCCGGCCTCGTCGAGTCCGACGACCTCGTCGCAGTGCTCAGCGTCGGCCCGAGCGGTGCCGGCAAGAAGCTGGCCACGACCTACCTGGCCTCCGAGATCATGGGGTCCGCCAGCGCGTACGCCGTCGGCGGCTCGCACCGGCACGTCCCCGAGATCGAGCAGAACCTGCAGGTCGCGGGGGCCGCCGACGTGACGATCTCGTTCACGCCGGTCCTGGTCCCGATGTCGCGGGGCATCCTGGCGACCACCACCGCGAAGCTCTCGCCCGGCGTCAGCGCACGCGACGTCCGACTCGCCTGGGAGCAGGCGTACGCCGACGAGCCCTTCGTCCACCTGCTGCCCGAGGGCGAGTTCCCCCGGGTCGCGGACACGATCGGTGCGAACACCGCGCTCGTCGGCATCGCCGTCGACGAGGCCGCCGGCCGCGTCGTCGCGGTGACCGCGCTCGACAACCTCGCCAAGGGCACGGCCGGCGCCGCCGTCCAGTCGGCGAACATCGCCCTCGGTCTCCCCGAGACCACGGGCCTCAGCGTGGACGGAGTCGCACCGTGACCGACGCAGGCGCGACCACCCAGACCGAGCCGGGCCTCCAGGGCGTCACCGCGGCAGCGGGCTTCCGCGCCGCCGGTGTCACCGCAGGCCTCAAGACGAGCGGCAAGCCGGACGTGGCGCTCGTCGTCAACGACGGCCCCGACGCGGCCGTGGCCGCCGTCTTCACCAGCAACCGAGCCCAGGCGCACCCCGTGATCTGGTCCCGCCAGGTCGTCGGGGACGGCGTCGCCCGTGCCGTCGTCCTGAACTCCGGCGGCGCGAACTGCTTCACCGGCCCGTTCGGCTTCCAGACCACGCACCTGACGGCCGAGGCCGTGGGCGACGCCCTCGGGATCGGAGCCGGCGACGTCGTCGTCTGCTCCACCGGGCTCATCGGTGTCGGCGACCAGACCTTCCGCGACAACGTGCTCCGTGGCGTCGACCTGGCGAGCACTGCACTCAGCAGCGACGGCGGCCCGGACGCGGCGACCGCGATCATGACGACGGACACGAAGGCCAAGCAGTCCGTCGTGACCGAGGACGGCTGGACCGTCGGCGGCATGGCCAAGGGCGCCGGGATGCTCGCCCCGGGCCTCGCGACGATGCTCGTCGTCATCACGACCGACGCCGTGCAGACGCCGGACCAGCTCGACCAGGCGCTCCGCGCCGCCACCCGCATCACGTTCGACCGGGTCGACTCCGACGGCTGCATGTCCACGAACGACACCGTCGTGCTGCTGTCGTCGGGTGCGAGCGGGGTGACGCCCGAGGTCGGTGACTTCCAGGAGGCCCTGACCGCGGTCTGCGCCGATCTGGCCCGCCAGCTGCAGCAGGACGCCGAGGGTGCCAGCCACGACATCGCGATCGAGGTCGTGCACGCCGCGACGGAGGACGACGCCGTGACCGTCGGTCGGAGCGTCGCCCGGAACAACCTGTTCAAGGCGGCTGTCTTCGGCAACGACCCGAACTGGGGCCGGGTGCTCGCAGCGATCGGTACGACCGACGCCGAGTTCGACCCGTACGCGGTCGACGTCAGCATGAACGGCGTCCGGGTCTGCCACGCGGGCGCACCCGATGAGCCGAGCGACACCGTCGACCTGACCCCGCGTGACACCCACGTGCGCATCGACCTCGGTGTCGGCACGCACTCGGCCACGATCCTGACCAACGACCTCACGCACGACTACGTGCACGAGAACAGCGCGTACTCCAGCTGATGGCGGCGGACACGAACGGGGCCGGCACGCCCCTCACGAAGGAAGAAGAACACGAGTTCGCCGCGGTCAAGGCCGCGACGCTCATCGAGTCGCTGCCCTGGCTGAAGCGCTTCTCGGGCAAGGTCGTCGTGGTCAAGTTCGGCGGCAACGCCATGGTGAACGAGGACCTGAAGCGCGCCTTCGCCGAGGACATGGTCTACCTGCGCTACGCCGGTCTGCACCCCGTCGTCGTACACGGCGGCGGCCCGCAGATCTCCGCGGCCCTCAAGGAACAGGGCATCGAGTCCGAGTTCCGCGGCGGCTACCGCGTCACGACGACCGAGGCGATCACGGTCGTCCGCGACGTCCTGGCCGGCGAGGTCAACCGCGAGATCGTCGACTTGATGAACGAACACGGCGAGGGCCTGGCCGTCGGCGTTTTCGGCGACGGCGGCTCGCTGTTCACCGGCGAGAAGAAGGGCGTCGTCGTCGACGGGCAGGAGTACGACCTCGGCCACGTCGGGGACATCACCCACGTCGACCCGTCCGGTGTGCTCGCCGCGATCGAGGCCGGCCGGATCCCGGTCGTCTCGAGCATCGCGATCGACGACGCGCACCCCGACCAGGCACTCAACGTGAACGCGGACGCTGCGGCGGGTGCCCTGGCGATCGCGCTGCGGGCCTCGAAGCTCATGATGCTCACCGACGTCCCCGGCCTGTACCGCAACTGGCCCGACCGTGACTCGATCGTCGACCTCATCGCCGTCGACGAGCTCCGCGAACTCCTGCCGAGCCTCGAGTCGGGGATGATCCCGAAGATGACCGCGTGCCTCGACGCCGTGGTCGGCGGGGTCGGCGGTGCGACGATCATCGACGGCCGGATCCCGCACTCGATCCTGCTCGAGGTCTTCACCCTGCGGGGTGCGGGCACCGAGGTGATCCCGGACCCGAGCCGACGAACCGAGAACCAGATGACCCACGCCGAGATCGGCCGTCGCGTGGCGTCACCGTCGATCGACAGCAGTACCGGCCAGCACGTGGCGGGTACGGACGAGAAGGGACACCAGCAGTGAGCACCGAGACGCAGACCGAGACCTGGAACGACCGGTTCGGGGCGTCGCTCATGCGATCCCTGACCCCGCCCAAGATCATGCTCGAGCGTGGCCAGGGCTGCCGCGTCTGGGACGTCGACGGCAACGAGTACCTCGACTTCCTCGCCGGCATCGCGGTGAACTCGCTCGGCCACGCGCACCCCGCCCTGGTGGAGGCGATCGCCGACCAGGCCGCGAAGCTCGTGCACGTGTCGAACTACTTCGCCACCCCGCCGCAGCTCGAACTCGCCGAGCGCCTCAAGCGCATCACCGGTGCGGGCGACGCCGGCCGTGTCTACTTCGGCAACTCCGGCGCCGAGGCGAACGAGGCCGCGTTCAAGCTGGCCCGCCTCAACAAGGGCGCGGACGGCACCAAGACCCGGATCCTCGCGCTCAAGCAGGGCTTCCACGGCCGCACGATGGGCGCGCTCGCGCTCACCGGCAAGCCCGCGCTGCAGCAGGACTTCCTGCCGATGATCCCGGGCGTCGAGCACATCGACACCTCGATCGAGGCGCTCGAAGCGTCCATCGACGACTCCGTCGCCGCCCTGATCCTCGAACCCATCAAGGGCGAGGCCGGCGTGGTCGACCTGCCCGAGGGCTTCCTGCTGGCGGCACGCCGACTGACCGCGGAGCACGGCGCGCTGCTGATCCTCGACGAGATCCAGACGGGTGTCGGCCGGACGGGCAACTGGTTCGCGTTCCAGGGCCACGGGGTGACGCCGGACGCCATCACCGTCGCGAAGGGCATCGCCGGTGGCTTCCCCATCGGCGCCCTCGTCACGTTCGGCTGGGCGTCCGACCTGTTCTCGGCCGGCCAGCACGGGTCGACCTTCGGCGGCAACCCGCTCGGCACCCGCGTCGCCAACGCGGTGCTCGAGGAGATCGAGCGTGCGGAACTCGTCGCCGGCGCAGTGGTCAAGGGCGAGCGGATCCGTGACGGCATCCGCGCCATCGGTTCCCCGCTGGTGGAAGAGGTCCGTGGCACCGGCCTGCTCATCGGCGTCGGTCTGACCGGTCCGATCGGTCCGGCCGTCAACGCAGCCGCCCTCGAGCGTGGCCTCATCATCAACGCCCCCAACGAGTCGAGCCTGCGCATCGCGCCGCCGCTCATCGTGTCCGACGCCGAGATCGACGAGTTCCTGTCGATCCTCGCCCAGAGCCTCGCGGCCGTCGCCGCAGCGCAGGAGCCCACCGCATGACCCGCCACTTCCTCCGTGACGACGACCTGAGCCAGGCCGAGCAGTCCGCGATCCTCGACATCGCCGACCGCATGAAGGCCGACCGCTGGGCGGAGAAGCCGCTGGCCGGTCCGCAGAGCGTCGCGGTGATCTTCGACAAGTCGTCGACCCGCACCCGGGTGTCCTTCCACGTCGGTATCTCCGACCTCGGCGGCAGCCCGCTGATCATCTCGACGGCGAACAGCCAGCTCGGCGGCAAGGAGACCCCGTCGGACACCGCCCGCGTGCTCGAGCGCATGGTGTCGGCGATCGTGTGGCGCACCTACGGTCAGGCCGGGCTCGAGGAGATGGCCGCCGGCACGACGGTCCCCGTCGTCAACGCGCTGTCCGACGACTTCCACCCCTGCCAGCTCCTCGCCGACCTGCTCACCATCCGGGAGCACCGCGGCGCCCTCGCCGGGCAGACCGTGGCATTCATCGGCGACGGTGCGAGCAACATGGCGCAGTCGTACCTGCTCGCCGGGGCGACGGCGGGCATGCACGTCCGCGTCGCAGCCCCCGCCGAGTTCTCCCCGTCGCCGCAGGTCGTCACCGACGCCGAGGAACGCGCCGCCGTGACGGGCGGCTCCGTCCTCGTGGTGAGCGACCCGGTGGCCGCGGTCGCGGGTGCCGACGTGGTCGTCACCGACACCTGGGTGTCGATGGGCAAGGAGTCCGAGAAGCAGTCGCGCCTCGACACCTTCGCGGGGTACCGCGTCGACGACGCGCTCATGGCGCACGCCGCCGACGACGCCGTCTTCATGCACTGCCTGCCGGCTGACCGCGGGTTCGAGGTGACCGCCGACGTCATCGACGGCCCCCGCAGCATCATCTGGGACGAGGCGGAGAACCGTCTGCACGCCCAGAAGGCGCTGCTGGCCTGGCTGCTCGCCAACGACTAGCCGACGGACCGATCACCAGTGGCTGACCGCGTCGTCCTCGCGTACTCCGGCGGTCTCGACACCTCCGTCGGGATCGGCTGGCTGCGCGACGCCACCGGCAAGGACGTCGTCGCGCTCGTGGTCGACGTCGGCCAGGGCGGCGAGGACCTCGAGGCGGTCCGGCAGCGTGCGCTCGACTGCGGCGCCGTCGAGTCGCTCGTCGTCGACGCCAAGGACGAGTTCGCCGACGAGTACATCGTGCCGGCGCTCCGGGCCAACGCGCTCTACCAGAAGCGGTACCCGCTCGTCTCGGCACTGAGCCGCCCGCTCATCGCGAAGCACCTCGCACTGACGGCGAAGCAACTCGGTGCCGACAGCGTCGCGCACGGCTCCACCGGCAAGGGCAACGACCAGGTCCGCTTCGAAGCAGCCGTCGCGGCGATCGCACCGGACCTGCGGACCGTCGCCCCGGTGCGGGACCTCGCCCTCACCCGCGACCGCGCCATCGCCTACGCGCAGGAGCACCGGCTGCCGATCCAGCACTCGGAGCGGGAGCCGTGGTCGGTCGACCAGAACGTGTGGGGCCGAGCGGTCGAGACCGGGCTCCTCGAGGACCCGTGGACCGCCCCCGCCGACGACCTCTACGCGACCACGCAGGACCCGGCGCTCCCGCAGCAGGCCGACGAGGTCACGATCACCTTCGACCGCGGTGTCCCGGTCGCCCTCGACGGGCAGCGGTTCAGCGTGCTGCGCATGGTGCAGGAGCTCAACGCGGTCGCCGGCAAGCACGGCGTCGGGCGGATCGACGTCGTCGAGGACCGGGTGGTCGGCATCAAGTCGCGCGAGGTCTACGAGGCGCCGGCCGCGATCGCGCTCATCGCCGCGCACGAGGAGCTCGAGAGCCTCACCCTCGAGCGCGACGTCGCCCGGTTCAAACGCGGCGTCGAGTCCGAGTGGGCCGACCTGGTCTACGACGGCCTGTGGTTCGGCGGACTCAAGCGCAGCCTCGACGCGTTCGTGGAGCACACCCAGCAGCACGTCTCCGGCGACGTCCGGTTGCGGCTGCAGGGCGGGCGTGCCACCGTGACGGGCCGTCGGTCGGAGCAGAGCCTCTACGACTTCGACCTGGCGACGTCCGACACCGGCGACGCGTTCGACCAGTCCGTGTCCAGGGGGTTCATCGAGCTCTGGTCACTGCCCAGCAAGATCTCCGCCCGCCGCGACGCGGCGAACTGACCGACAGCCGCACCACAGACGAAACGACGCAGGACGACATGACCGACGAGAAGACCGACGCCACCAACACCGGTGCCCTCTGGGGCGGCCGCTTCGCCGACGGCCCGAGTGCGGCCCTCGCTGCGCTCTCGAAGTCGACGCACTTCGACTGGCAGCTCGCGCCCTACGACATCGCGGGGTCCCGTGCCCACGCCCGAGCGCTGCACACCGCGGGCTACCTGACCGCCGATGAGCTCGAACGG
Source organism: Curtobacterium sp. MCLR17_043 (assembly GCF_003224215.1). NCBI lineage: Bacteria > Bacillati > Actinomycetota > Actinomycetes > Micrococcales > Microbacteriaceae > Curtobacterium > Curtobacterium sp. MCLR17_043. Next base: position 64,235 of record NZ_QKLH01000020.1, read on the forward strand.
ATGCTCGCCGGCCTCGACCGGCTCGAAGCGGCGCACGCCGACGGCACACTGCAGCCCGACGACTCCGACGAGGACGTCCACGGCGCCCTCGAACGCCTGCTCATCGCCGACCTCGGTCCCGAACTCGGTGGCAAGCTCCGCGCGGGTCGCAGCCGCAACGACCAGATCGCCACCCTCGGCCGCATGCACATGCTCGACCACGGGCGGCGCATCGGCCGGCTCGTGATCGACCTCGTCGACGCGATCACCCAGCAGGCGACCGAGCACCCGGCCGCGATCATGCCGGGGCGCACGCACCTGCAGCACGCACAGCCCGTGCTCCTGGCCCACCACCTGCTCGCGCACGCCTGGCCGCTCGTCCGCGACCTCGAGCGCCTCCGCGACTGGGCCGGCCGCGCGAGCGTCAGCCCGTACGGTGCCGGTGCGCTGGCAGGGAGTTCGCTCGGCCTCGACCCCGCCGCGATCGCCGCGGAGCTCGGCTTCGACCGTCCGGCGGATAACTCGATCGACGCCACGGCAGCCCGTGACGTCGTCGCCGAGTTCGCGTTCGTCCTCGCGCAGATCGGCATCGACGTCTCGCGCCTGTCGGAAGAGGTCATCCTCTGGAACACGAAGGAGTTCGGCTTCGTCCGGCTCCACGACGCCTTCTCGACCGGCTCGAGCATCATGCCGCAGAAGAAGAACCCGGACATCGCCGAGCTCGCCCGGGGCAAGTCGGGGCGTCTGATCGGCAACCTGACCGGGCTCCTCGCAACCCTCAAGGGACTGCCGCTGGCGTACAACCGCGACCTGCAGGAGGACAAGGAGCCGGTCTTCGACTCCGTCGCCACGCTCGAGGTCCTGCTGCCCGCGTTCACCGGCATGATCGCGACCCTGACCTTCGACACCGACCGGATGGCCGAGCTCGCGCCGCAGGGCTTCTCGCTCGCGACGGACGTCGCCGAGTGGCTGGTCCGCCAGGGGGTCCCGTTCCGGGACGCGCACGAGGTCTCCGGCGCGCTCGTCCGGTACTGCGAGGAGCGCGGCATCGAGCTCGACGAGCCGACCGACGACGAGTACCGGTCGGTGTCCGAGCACCTCACGCCCGACGTCCGTGCCGTCCTGACCATCGAGGGCAGCGTCGCATCGCGCTCCGGCGTCGGGGGCACCGCACCCGACCGGGTCGCCGAGCAGCTCGCGTCCGTCACCCGCCGCGTCCGCGACCTGGCCGAGGGCGCGCCCTTCTCGCGATGACCGAGGGGATCGCCGCGCTGCTCGCCGAGCCCGCCCCGATCGCCGCGCCGGCCCTGCTCGGTGCGACGATCGCGGGGCGCGGCGTGGTGCTCCGCATCACCGAGGTCGAGGCCTACTCCGGCCCCACCGACCCCGGATCACACGGTCACCGGGGGATGACGGAGCGCAACCGCCACCTGTTCGGTCCGCCCGGCACGCTGTACGCCTACCGCTCGTACGGCATCCACACCTGCGTCAACGTCGTGAGCGGGCCTGCCGGCACCTCGTCGGGCTCCCTGCTGCGCGGTGCGCAGGTCGTCGAAGGACTCGACGTCGCGCGAGCGCGTCGCGGGTCGAAGGTCGCGGACGTCGCCCTGGCACGCGGGCCCGGCAACCTCGGTGGTGCGCTCGGAGCGGTCCTCGGGCAGGACGACGGCACGTCGCTCCTCGACGGGTCCGGCCCGTTCGAGCTCACCCTGGCACCCGGCCTGGAGGCCCGGCTCGCCTCTGCCGGACCGGCCCACGTGATCGACGAGCTCCTGTCCGAGACCCTGGCCGGTCCGCCCGCGGGCGCTGCGGTCCCGCGGATCTCCCGGGGCCCGCGCACCGGCGTCGGCGGCATCGCCGGCGGGGCGCGGTACCCCTGGCGCTTCTGGCTGACGGGTGACCCCACGGTCTCGACGTACCGGCGGCACAAGGGCGCCCTCGACTCGTGAACCCGGCCACGGGCCTCCCGGCTGCCGCGCCTGCCGGACGTCCGTCGCCGCTACGATGGCGGGGTGTCCAGTGATACCGCTCAAGACGTCCTGACGCGCCAGCAGAACGACCCCGCCTTCGACTCGGTGTGGGACGAACTGCAGTGGCGCGGTCTGGTGCAGGTCTCGACCGACGAGACCGCGCTGCAAGAGGCCCTCGACGGTGAGCCGATCACGTACTACTGCGGCTTCGACCCCACCGCGCCGTCGCTGCACTGCGGCAACCTCCTGCAGCTCCTGACCATGCGTCGGCTGCAGCTCGCCGGGCACAAGCCGCTCGCGTTGGTGGGTGGTTCGACCGGTCTCATCGGCGATCCGCGTCCCACGGCCGAGCGCACGCTGAACACGCCGGAGACCGTGGCGGAGTGGGTGTCCCGGCTGCAGACCCAGGTGTCCCGGTTCCTCAGTCCGGACGGCGACAACGGCGTCCGGCTGGTGAACAACCTCGACTGGACCGCACCGTTGTCGGCGATCGACTTCCTGCGCGACATCGGCAAGTACTTCCGCGTCAACTCGATGCTCAAGAAGGACGCGGTGGCCGCACGGCTGAACTCTGATGCGGGGATCAGCTACACCGAGTTCAGCTACCAGATCCTCCAGGGGCTCGACTACCGCGAACTCTGGCGGCAGTACGGGTGCACGCTGCAGACCGGCGGCTCGGACCAGTGGGGCAACCTGACCTCCGGTACCGAACTCATCCGTCGTGCCGAAGGTGCCACGGTGCACGCCCTCGGGACCCCGCTCATCACGAACTCCGATGGGACGAAGTTCGGCAAGAGCGAGGGCAACGCCATCTGGCTCGATGCCGAGATGACCTCGCCGTACGCGCTGTACCAGTTCTGGCTCAACACGGCGGATGCCGACGTGATCGCCCGGCTGCGGCAGTTCACGTTCCTGACGCGTGCCGAGATCGAACGACTCGAGCAGGTCGTCGCCGACGAACCCTTCCGACGAGAGGCCCAGCGGACCCTGGCGTTCGAGGTCACCTCGATCGTGCACGGAGTCGCGGCGACCCAGGCGGCGATCGATGCCGCGGCCGCGCTGTTCGGCAACGGTGACCTCGGTGCGCTCGACGTGGAGACCCTGCGGTCGGCGATCGCCGCGCTGCCGGGGTCGGTCACACTCGACTCCGGAGCGGACGTCGCACGGGCACTCGTGGAGACCGGACTCGTGAAGTCCCTCGGTGAAGCCCGCCGCGCGATCGACCAGGGCGGCGTCGCCGTGAACAACGTCCGGGCCGAAGACCCGGCCGCCCCGCTGTCCGGCGTCGCCCTGCCCGGGGGACTGCTCGTGCTGCGTCGTGGCAAGAAGACCCTCGCCGGAGTGACGCTCGCCTGATCCCGGTTGATCGACCCCTGTGATGCCCGGTTCCCCTGTGATGCCCGGTTCCCCTGTGGAACCGGGCATCGCTGCGTCCGGGCGACGTGTGTTGCACAACGCGACACGCCCGGGATGGGGGCTGGCTTGGCGCACTCGCTCAGGGCTGCGTATAGTTCTTACTCGTCACCCCAAAGGTGCGGCGGAGCGGCTGGAGCGAAAGCCCAGAGCACGTCGGCCCTCAAGCGGGACCATCCTCCACTGGAGTTCAGATCGGGCCTTGCGCCGGATCGCTTCGACGCCTAGGATGACAAGCCCACCGGTTCTCTCCCCTCGGGATGAGCCACTGGACCTCCGGGTCCGACGAACAACCGGTGGCAGCCAAGAACACAAGCCTTGTGGCTGAAGCTCGAACTCGAGCCGAGGAGCAAGTGCGTCTGGTCCTTGAGAACTCAACAGCGTGCACATTGTCAATGCCAATTTATTGATTGACCTCGTGCCTGGTCG